>NZ_LKBW01000023.1 GCF_002699855.1 Pseudomonas amygdali
CAGGATGCAGGCCGCCAAGGCAGCGTAAGTGGATAATTGTCCAACCTTCGGGGGGCATACCACGCCTTGGGGGGTGAAACCGAGCGTGTCCACTGGCGGATAGATGACGGTGGAGTCACGTCGATACGCCTTCGAGATGCGTGCGCCGATAAAGCCCGAATTGGCAATGAATGCGTCCACACCGGTCGACGTACGTTGGTCCCACAGGCGCATGTAATGCAGGACCAGGCGCGCCAGACTGCCCTTGATTCCCTTGCCCAGCCCTGATTCCTGCAAGTATTGGTGCTGCAAGTCCCAGGCGTAGCGAATTGGCGAATGCACATAGCTGATGTGCAGTTGGTCCGGGCCGCAAAGCACGCCCTTGGCCACTGCGTGGCTGCTGCTGATGATCAGGTCGTAGCCGGAGAGGTCCAGTTGCTCGATGGCCAGCGGCATCAGCGGCAGGTAGCGTGAATAATGTTTGCGCGCGCCGGGAAGTTTCTGGATGAACGTTGTTCTGGCTACCTTGCCGCGTAGCTGCGCGCGGTCCTGATCGCTGAGAAAGTCGATGACTGCAAACAGATCCGCATCGGGCCAGATGTTTATCAGGGAAGCAAGCACGCGCTCGGCACCGGCGTAACTCACCAGCCAGTCGTGGACAATAGCAATTCTCATGGGCGTTCCTTGCTGTAATGGCCCGCGCTACTGCGGATGCGACAGGGCGCATGCTGGTGTTACTGTTGTGGGTTCAGGGTTTGCCGGCGGACGACTCGGGTACGACATGGCGCTTGCTCTGCGACGCAGGAGCAGACTCCAGCAGCGCATCGATACGCTGGGAAAGGCGTTGCGCGGAAAGGTCCCAGGAAAAACGCTGCACGTTATGCAACCCCTGAGCACGCAGCGCATTGCGCAACGGCGCATCCACCAGCACGCGCTGCATTGCTGCGGCCATGTGGCTGATGTCAAGCGGGTCGAAATACAATGCGCTGCCTTGCAGGACTTCCGGGATCGAAGCGGCATTGGCGGCCAGCACCGGGCAACCGCAGGCCTGTGCTTCAAGCGGCGGAATGCCGAACCCCTCGTAAAGCGAGGGAAATACGAACGCTGTGGCACCCTGATATTGGCTGATCAGCTCGGAATCGCTGAGTCGCCCCAGAAAACGGATGCGCGGGTCACGGCAGGCGAGGTGTTGCAGATCAGGGGCGGCGAACAATGCGCTGGCTGCGCCGACAATATGCAGTTGCAGGTCGGTGTGGCCACGCAAACTCAGAAATGCCTGAATCATCCGGTTGAAATTCTTGTGTACAGCGGGTGAGGACACTGCAAGCAAGTATTTCGGCTGATCGACAGGTGTCGGCCTCGGCGTGAATTCGGCACTGACCGCAGCGGGCACGACCAGCACCTTGTCCTCGGCGTAGCCATAGAACGAGGTTATTTCCCTTCGCGAGAAGTTGCTGCCGGTGATCAGCGTTCTGGCGTGTGACAGCAGAATCGGGGTGATGGTCCGATAGGCCAGGCGGAATAGCCGGGTGTAGCTTTGCGGATAGCGCACATAGGTGATGTCGTGGTGAGTCGCTATCTGGTTGCCATAGAACATTGGCCCTGTGTTGCTGACTGAAATCAGCAGCGGGCTGCCCTGACGTTTCAGGTGAAGCGGCAGGTCGATCTGCTCCCACATATGCCCGGTGGAATGACCAATGCACTGGGCCTCCAGTGCGCTGGCACAGTCATGCAGCCTGATGGTGCGCGGAGCGACGAATACCAGATCGTCGCGCAGCCGCTTCAGGGCTCTGCACATCTGCTCTGCGTAACGCTGTACACCACTGACATCCTGGGTGAGGAACCGTGAATTGATGACAATCATCTCGAGCATCCTGCTGATGAGGGTGATCTGGCTGGTGCCAGGTTCTGTCCTTGAACGGGCTTGATGGGGCAGATTGCGCCCCGTTACTGTGTGACGTATGTGCGGCGGTCCTGCAGGGTCTGGGCAAAGATGCTTTCGTACTGGTCCAGCATCAGGTCCAGGCTCATTAACGACGCGACACTGTTGCGTGCCTGGCTGCCGAGGCGTGCCAGCAGTTCCGGTTGCTGGTGCAGCTTGAGCATTGCCAACCCCAATGAGTCCGGGTCATCGGGGTTGCACAGCAGACCGTTTAGAGGTTCCTGGATGATTTCCGTCAACCCGCCCATGCGGCTGGCGATGACGGGCAGGGCGTGTGCGCAGGCCTCGACGGCCACCATGCCGAACGGCTCATTCCACAGGGAGGGGACGATTGCCACGTCGATCTGGCGGTAGAAGTCTTCGGGCCTCTGGACGCCGACAAAGCTGATGTCCGGTGATGTGGCCATGGCCCTGAAGTGCTTTTCATCGGCCGCCTGTCCGCGCCCGGCAATCTGCAGGGTGGCTTTGAGCGGCAGGTGCTGAAACTGATCAATCAACCATCCCAGCCCCTTGTTTGTGGACAGCGTGCCCAGGTAACCGAAGCGCAACGGGGCGTCATCGATGGGTGCTCTGGGTTGCCCGGAAATCGGCGGGGTGAACGGGCTGGCGTTATGCACCACGTAACCCCGCGCGCCGTTGAAATAGGTCGACCTGTTCTGACTGCTGTGCATGATTGCTGCGCAACTGCGTGCACATCGTGCATTGGCGCTGACAGTTATGACCCTTCTTGAACATGGTGCTGGCCGGGCAGAGCAAGTAAAAGTCATGCAGGACCTGCACGATCGGGCGATTGGACCCGGTTATTTCGTCCCACGCCGACACCGACCAGCCGGTCAGGTTATGGCACACCACCAGCTCCGGTTGCTCCAGTTCCATCACCCGCCCTATGTATTCGCGCATGCCGGCGTTGTAGCGATCACGCCAGTGCCAGGCAAGCCGCGCCAGACGGCCCGGACGCTGGGCGATGAAGTGCCAGTACCGGTTGAGCAGGCCGGCGCGATAGACCTTGACCCGATTGACCTCTGCCAGCTGCAGGCCGGGCCGATCAGTGGTGGCCAGCACGGCGACGCTGTGTCCACGTTGCTGCAAGCCCTCGACAGTACGTTGCAGAATGATCTCTGCGCCGCCGCCGATATCGGGCGCATAAAGACTGCTGATAAACAGTATCTTCATAGCGGGTAGGCCTTGTTCAGGCCCAGCACGCTGGCTTCCCCGTCGTGAATGGCGTCGTTGAGCAGGTTCAGGCGCGCATCGGCGTCATAGCGCCAGGCATACAGGCTCAACAGGCAGAGAAATACCTGGCGATTGACTTGATAGAGCAGTGGGGAGGACGCCCAGATATGCCTGTCGAACCACGCCTGGTTACGCGCGGCGTAATAAGCGCGCAGGTCCGATCCGCCCGACAAGTAGCTTTCATAGACGTTGCGGGTGCGCGCCTTGATGTTCCATGAGTCCTCGAGATCCTCCAGCAGCGCTTCGGGGACCAGAAATACCTTCCCGCCACCGTCGGTAATGCGCCAGGTGTATTCGGTGTCATCGCTGTACAGCTTGAGCGCGTCCAGTGGCAGTCCGATCTTCTTGTACAGGCTGCGATGGGCCAGTAACCCCCCGTAGGTGGCGAAAGGGAGCTGCACCCGTTCCGGCATGGGCACGCTGGCACCGGGCCTTCCGAAGGGCAGGCGTCGCCAGATCTTGTATGGCAACTGGGCGATGTGAAAGCCGAAGAAGCTTGAGCGCCGCTGAATTGCGTAACGCAGCGGTACACCCGCGGCGATGTCCGCTTGATGCGTGGGGCGAAAGCCGAGCACTGCGCAATTGTCCCTGCCGTCGATCGTTTCACGTTCATGAAGAGACCGGTGTAACACCTCAATGGCATGGGTCGTCGGCGCGTTATCGTCGTCCATCAACCAGATGTAATCGTCGCCGGTTTCCAGCGCGGCCTTGATGCCTGTCGAATAGCCGTTGGCCGAGCCGGTGTTGTCAGGCAGCCAGAGCACCTGAACCCGGTCGGGCCACTCATCGCACAGCGCCTGCAATGGTGCAACGGAAGCGTTGCTGACAATGATCACACGACCGATCAGCGGGCTCTCCAGCGAGCGGCTGATCAATGTGTGCAGATAGCTGAAACGGTCACCATAGGTGAGCGTCACCAAGGTGGTCTGGTGGGGCATGGTGTGGTTCCGGGGCTGGTTAAGCAGGCTGAGACGCATGTTTCAGGCACACGCCCTGGGCAGTTTCCTACAGGTGCGGCAGGCCTTACGCGCGGGCTTCGACCCTTGACAGGCTGCTGATGGGCAACACCATTTTTTGCTGGCGTTGCAGCATGTTGAGCAGAATCACCGCACGCTCGGTACCGTCTTCGCTCAGAAAGATGGCTTCCACATCACTCCAGCTGCCCGTCGTGATCATTACCGGATCACCTTGAATAAATCGTGCTTTGGGCGCAGGTGTGGAGAGTCGCTGGCGGATCTGCTCGATCAGATGATCGCGGACCGGCACCGGGTGCCCGCCGAACGTCACAATGCGCGAGACACCGCGTGTGGAGCGAATCGGGTACCAGTTGTCCTGTACCTGATCCATCTGAATGAACAGGTAACCGGGAAACAAAGGCTCGTCGGCCTGAACCCTGGCAGCGGTTTTCTTCACATCGACCTGCAGCGGTCGGTAGCACTGGAAATGCTGGCGTCGCAAATGCTCTTCGGCGCGGGCTTCCTGACGCGGTTTGGTCTGGATCAGATACCAGCGAGCTTCCTGGGCGGAGAGGGCCATGATTAATTCCTTTAAATGAAACAGCTCAGTGAACGGCAGGCGTCAATACGGGTTATCGGGGCGCAGGGTGGTAGTTGTAGCCATAGGCCGCGTAGTCGTAATCGGACGTCGTGGCCTTGCGCACCACCGCGTTGAAAATGGCACCCTTGATCAGAATTCCGTTCTGGCCCAGCCTGCGTTTGCAGGCCTCGATTTCCTGGACGGTGGTCATGCCGAAACGGGCAACTAGCAGGCAGGTGCCTGCCTGGCGACCTACCAGTGTCGCGTCGGTCACGGCGAGGATGGGTGGCGTGTCGATCAGGATCAGGTCATACAGCGGCGACAATTCGGCCAGCATCTTGTTGAAGTTGTCATGCATCAGTAGTTCCGAGGGGTTGGGCGCGGCGAAACCACAGGACATAAAATCCAGATGCCGGACCCGCGTCTGATGGATGACTTCGGTGCACCGCAAACGGGCGGCCAGCGTGTCGGACAGACCGTGTTTGGGCAGCAGGCCAAAGAGGCGATGCAGGTAGCCTTTGCGCATATCGGCATCGATCAGCAGAACCCGCCTGCCGGTCTGGGCAATGATGGTTGCCAGATTGCTCGATACAAACGATTTGCCGGCGCCTGGTGTCGGGCTCGATATCATCAGCACGTTGTTGCGCGCCTCCAGCATGGCGAAGTGCAAGCTGGTACGCAGGCTGCGCAGCGATTCGATGGCCAGCTCGCCGGGTGCGGCAATGCTCAGCAGTCTTGAATCCTTGCTGTCCTGATCGCGCTTTTCCAGGCGTTCCTGCTGACGCGAATGGGGCAGTGATGCGTAGACCGGCATGCCCAGACTTTCGATGACTTCGGCGCTCTCGATGCCTCGATAGAACGCCTGGCGCACGAATACGATGGTCATAGCGACCAGTGCACCGATCAGCGTGGCGATCAGCACAATCAGCGTCTTCATGGGTTTGACGGGTTTCTCGACATTGGTGTCGGCGTTGTCGATGACCCGCACATTGCCGATGCTGCCAGCGCGCAGAATGTCCTGTTCCTGGCTCTTGTTGAGCATCAATGTGTAGGTCTGGCTGATGACCTGCATATCGCGGGTCAGACGCAGCAACTCCTGCTGAGTCATGGGCAGCGCGTCGATTTTCTTCAACAGGCCTTGTTTCTGTTGTTCCAGCTGGTTCATCTGGCTCATCAGGCTGCGATAGGTCGGGTGCTCACGGGTGTACAGCCGTTCCAGCTCTACGCGCCTGAGTTTCAGTTCGGAAAGCATCGAGTCGAGGCTGACCACCTGATCAAGCACGCCTTTGGTTTCGATGCTCAGGTCCACCGACCTGGCGCTGGTCTGGAAGGTGTTCAGCGCAGTCTCCGCGTCCTCCAGCTGTTTGCGCACGGCAGGCAACTGCGAGCGTAGAAACTGCAGCCGCTGCGCGGCCTCGGCCGAACTGCGCTCCACGTTCTGGCGTACATAAAGATGGCTGACTTCGTCGAGAATCCGGTTGGCCCGCTGTGCGTCCTGGTCCTCGATGGACAGGTAGATGATGCCCGAGTCCCGGCCTGCTTCTGCGATTTTCAACCGGTTCTGATAAACCAGCGCGGTGCTGAGCGTGCGCTGTCTGGAGACACTGAAATCGGTACCGGGACGCGCCCGCAGCGCAGCGACCTGAATCTTCACCCCGTTGCCTTCGACAATGCGGTTGATGGTGCCGCCAAGCAGCAGATTGTGCTCGTTGTCGTAGAGCGAGAACTGGCCAGGCTTACCTGCGGTGAGGGTGAGTTTTTCGCCAAGCAGGTGCTCCGGCACCTCCAGTTGGAATACGTCGATTTTCTCGCCACCCCACGCGTATTGCGTCAGGCCGAATAACGGCTTAGCCAATTCACCGTCGCGCACTGGCTTGAAGGTACGGTATAGGTAAGGGCCGATTACCGGAAAGAAATCAGGTGTCTGCAGCGTATTGAGCTTCAGATCGTCGACGACCTTGCCCAACAATGCGCGCGACTTGATCAGCTCGATCTCGGTGGTCGCCTGCGACACTGACAATGGCTTGGCGCTGACCTCCGGGGTGCCCTCGATGCCGATTTTTCGGGGCTCTATCTGGATCATGGCGGTGGCCTGATACACCGGAGTGGCCAGAATGGCATAGCCCAGACCGATCAGAAAAAACAGGCTGACGGTCCACAGGATCAGCGCTTTGTGATCGAACAGCATGCGCAGGACCGCTGCCAGATCAATCCGGGAGTCCTGGTGGAAATCCAGCGAAGGACGGTTCATGACGGTCATTTATCCTGTTGCTCCTGACTGAAAATGAGGAAGCCAGTCGTCAATGCAGCGTGAGAGCTGCGCGTAGGTCTGTTCAAAGGCTGATGCGGGACGTCGGTAAGGGTCGGCGATGTCGAGCGGCTGTTGCCATTTACCGATCAGAAAGGCTTTGCCGCGTACTTCGGGTGCGAGTTTGAGGACGTCGGCAAAATGTGCCTGCTCCATCAGCAGGATCAGATCGGCCTGGCACAGCAGCTCACGGCTCATCTGCCGAGCTGCATGACGCCGAGGCTGCACCCGGTGCGATTGCAGAACCTGCCGAGCCGCCGGGTCGATGGACGAACCTGACAGCGCGGCGATGCCTGCTGACTGAACGCGCACCTGCGTGGCCTCCAGGCGTTGATGCAGTATCGCGACGGCCATCGGGCTGCGGCAGATGTTGCCGACGCACAACACCAGTACGTTACTGAACATGTGCTTTGCCACTGGTCTGGAACAGGCGTCTGCTCAGGTTGACGACAACATTGCCGGCCACTTTCCACAACGTCTTCAGCTTGTGGCGGGGGGCGAGCGCCGCCAGCGAGAGGCACACCGTCTGCATCAGGAAGTGTTCGTACAGGGGCTGATTGCCCAGACGGTTGTAATAGTTGGCCAGGCTTGAACAGGTCTGCAGGTTCATATGCAATTTGCGTTTGTCGCTGCGCATGGAAAACACGCCGCCGGGGTGCAGCCGATAGGCAGCCGGCTTGATCTGCGCCATGAACTTGCCTTTGCCGTAGGCCCCCAGCAATGACCACCAGCACATATCGTTCAACGGTGCACCGCACATGCTCAATTCGGGCGGCATTTTGCTGAACACATTGCGAAAGCAGACGGTCAGCGTCGACAGGCGTCTGGCCTGTTGCAGCTCCAGCGCCGTAGCATCGCTGCGCAACAGGCCTTGCAGTTGCACGCCGTACTGGCCGTATTCGTCGAAGGCGAACGCGTCGTGATAGGTGATGACGTAATCGGCATGGCTCTCGAGAAAGTCCACTTGCAGCTGCAGCTTTCGCGGATCAGTCCAGTAATCGTCGGCTTCGCAGTAGGCGATATAACGGCCGCGGGCTTCGGCGAACAGGCCCGGAACGCAAGGTGCGCCCTGACTGTACTGGTTGACCTGTTGATAGAAGGGCCGAATGATCGTCGGATACGGCTCGGCGTAGTGCGCAATGATGCGTGCAGTGCTGTCCGTGGATGCATCGTCGTTGATCAGGATTTCGAACCTGAAATCGGTCTGCTGTGACAGAAACCCGTCCAGTGCCTGAGCAATGAAGGCCTCCTGGTTGTAGGCGGGGCATATGATGCTCAGCAACGGCGGTGCCATGCAGGCCTCGTCGGTATTTTTTGCAGTGTCGTCCATGGCTCAGGTACTCGGTTTGCTGAACAAAACATAGATTTTGACGCTAGCGGCCCATGGCTTGCCGCCACCAGTGCCAGAGTGACAAGGCCGCTGGCGGCGAGCGCCAGCAGCAGGCTGCCACGGCTTTCATCGGCAATCAGATGGAACACAGGCGCGCTGATCGCCAGGCCCGCAGCGGTCATCGCACTGATCCGCAGAATGTCGCTCAACCATTGGCGATGAAGGCCCGGTGCCAGGTGCCGATGGACGATGACGGGCCATATGGCGAAGGACGTCGCACGCAGAAAAAACCACGCCAGCGCTGCGCCGTAAACGCCTTGATAATGGATAGCCACGAACATTACAGGCACGCTGATCAGTGTCGAAATCAGGCTGTACCACAGGTGCAAGTACATTCGGCCATGGGCGTATTGCAGGTAGAACTGAAAAGCACTGGCGGCCATGATTGCGCTGCCCAGCGCGTACCAGCCCAGCACCGGTCCACTCCAGCGCGCGGCGGCGTCATCACCCGTCCAGGCGATAATCAGCGGTTCGGCATACAGGGCAATGACCGCTGCCAGCGGGAACAGAAAGGTACAGGCAAGGCGATTGGCTGCCAGAAACAACGTGTGCATGTCGTCGCGCCTACCTTCGGCCACCAACACAGTCAGGCGCGGCAAGAGCGTCTGAACCAGCGGGTTGCTCAGCATCACGATGCCCGTGGCGATCAACGCAACCAGTGAGAAGTAGCCGTACTGGTCCAGTGGCAGCAGATTCGACAGCAGCACCTTGTCCACCTGAGTCAGCACAATCCACAGCACTGCGCTCAACGACAGACTGGCGGCGAAGGGCAGCAGCGGCTTGATCAGTTGCCAGTCCAGGCCGGTCAGCCAGCGCGGCGCAGGCATCAGCCTGCGGGCTTTGCTGGCAAAAAGCAGGGCTTCGAGCAGCCCGACCACGAGCTGAAATACAAAAAAGTCTTGTGGGTCTCGGGAGAATTGACTGACCAGCAGCAAGCCGCCGAAGTAGCGCAGCGTTGCAATCGACACATTGGCAGCGTTCAGCCAGGCATGCTGCTCAAGGCCCTGAATGGCGCTTTTATAGAGTGTCGAATACAGGCGCAAGGCGATGACGATGCCCATCAAGGTGATGCAATGCGCCAGAGTGTCGGGTTGCAGCGTATTGGCGTTCAACCATTGTGCTGCGATCCAGGGACTGGCGACATGGACAAGCAGGCCGCAGAGCATCGTGATCGGTAGAAATATCAGTTCGAATGAGCGCAGTAGACGGCCCAGGCTTTTCTCGCTCACGGGAGTGCCTTGCTGATGTGCCACTGCGCGCACCAGGCTGGGAGACAGTCCCGCGTCCAGCAGTTGCAGCCAGGCTTGCAGCAGGGTGAAGAAACCGATCAAGCCGTAGGCCTCGGCACCCAGATGGCCCAGATAAAACGGCATGATCAGAATCCCGACCAACATTACATAGGCCTGTCCGCTGTAGTTCAGGACGGTGTTGCGAATGATCGAACGGCTGCGAATGATCGGGCGGTTGGGAATGACCGGGGGTGTGCCAGGCATGATAGTCAGCAGACCCTGGCAGCGGAGCAAGCCGGGTAGTCCATATCTGTCACAGCACAGGTTTCGATCAGCGTGCGTATGACCAGGTCCTGCTCGCTTTTCAGCAGGCCGGGATAGATCGGCAGGCACAGCACTCGTTCGCTCAATGCTCTGGACACAGGCTGGCCGGGCTGTGGCTGCAGGTATTCAAGGGTGTCCAGTGAGGGGTAAAAATAGCGGCGAGGGTTGATCTTGCGCAGGTTGAGCGCGGTGCGCACCGTCAACAGCTGTTGCTCGTTACGCAGCGCCACCGGGTAATAGCTGTTATTGAGTTCGCTGTCGGCCTGGGGTTTTTGCAGATCCAGGTAGCTTTCCAGCGCTGACGTATAGCGGTGAGCGATTTGCGCGCGCTCTTCAAGGATGTTGCCTATGTTGTCGAGAATGCACAGCCCCATGGCTGCGGAGAATTCATTGAGCTTGGCATTGATGCCGATGCCGTCGATTCGGTCTACTCCCGATACGCCAAAGTTGCACATCAGGTGGGCGCTTCTGGCCAGTTCGTCGTCGTTGGTGATGATCGCGCCGCCTTCAATCGTGTGAAACAGTTTGGTGGCGTGAAAGCTCAGGGTGCTGATATCGCCATGGTTGAGCACCGACTGGCCTGCATGGCGCACGGCAAATGCATGTGCGCCGTCATAGATCACCTTGAGCTTATGTTCACGGGCAATTTGCTGAATGGCTTCTACGTCGCAAGGATTGCCAAACACGTGGGTGCCCACGATTGCTGTGGTGTCTTCGACGATGCTGCGTTTGATGTGTTGCGGCGAGATATTCCAGGTGTCCGGATCGATATCGGCAAAGACCGGGCGAATACCTTCCCATTGCAGCGAGCTGCTGGTGGCGACGAAACTGAATGGCGTTGTAACAGCGCTGCCGCTCAACCCCAGAGCCCGATAGGCAACCTGCAGGGCCAGGGTGCCATTGTTGGTCAGAATAATGTGTTTGACGCCCAGATAGTCCTTGAGCCGGTCCGTCAGTTCCTTGGCCAGCGGGCCGTGATTGGTCAGCCAGCCACGGGCGTAGATACCTTCGACGTAGCGTTTGAACTGGTCGATATCACCCAGATACGTCTTGGTCACATTAATCATCGAAGCCTCCATGTTTCTCTGAATCGGGGTGTTGCCGAGTGGGTGACCGGACATCTTTTTTTGCGTTCAGGCGCTGCATTGCTTCAGGCAACGCTACCGCCACACCGAACGCGTTCAGCACTTTAAAAATAGATTGGGGAGTCAACAGACATCCGCCGGCGCCTGATGAGCACCGTGGAAATAACTGACAGCGTGGGACGGAACAGCGGTCGACTTCGGCTTGATTATCCCGACGCTATGCTCTGCGGCATGTGCGTGACAACGGAATGCGCCTGACGGTCCTATATATCGGTGGCGGCAGGGTATCTGTCAAATTATTTCGTCAGATTTCTGTTATATTTTTGATAAATGGTAGAGCAGATTTTATAACCATATGATTCATAAGGGTGTCAAAAAAATATCATCCTTCAGGTGTATTTAAATGACACGCTGAACGTGCTCTGCAAGACGACAATAAGTCATCGGATTTTACAATCTCGGCCTGCTTATATTTCTAATTGTTCTATATAAATATCAATTGATAATTTTTGGTTCTATGTAGTTTGGTGCATGATCGTGTTCACGGACTGCAGGCAGGAGAACGAACATGAAAGAGTCAGCGCTGTATTTTGATTACGCCGCCACTACACCTGTGGACGAGCGTGTTATCAGGGTCATGGTCGATTGTCTGGGTGTGGCAGGCAATTTTGGCAACCCTGCATCCAGCGCTCATTCATTCGGACAAAAGGCCCGCGTTGCGGTAGAGATTGCCCGTGAGCAGGTTGCCCATCTGGTGGGTGCTCAGGCCTCGCAGATCATCTGGACTTCCGGTGCCACCGAATCCAGCAATCTGGCACTCAAGGGCGTGGCTCAAGAGCGCGCGAAGAGGCAGGCAGCATTCGCCGGAGGCAGGTCCGGCCATATCATCACCAGCCAGATTGAACACAAGGCAACCCTTGATACTGCCCGGCAACTTGAGGAAGAGGGCATCGAGGTTACCTGGCTGGCACCGGACAGCGATGGCCTGATCAGCGCCGACGCGGTCAGTGCCGCTTTGCGCGATGATACGTTTCTGGTCTCGCTGATGCTGGTCAACAACGAACTGGGTACGGTCAACGACATCGCGGAAATCGGCAGGCGGGTAAGGGCTCACGGCGCATTGCTGCATGTCGACGCTGCGCAGGGCGCTGGCAAGTTGCCGATTGACTTGAGTCAGCTCGCGGTAGACCTGATGTCGCTTTCTGCACACAAAATCTACGGGCCCAAAGGGATTGGCGCGCTGTATGTCGGCCCGCGCGCGCAGCAACGGGTTCTTGCCCAGATTCACGGGGGCGGGCACGAATGTGGGCTGCGCTCCGGTACCCTGGCGACGCATCAGATTGCCGGGATGGGCGCGGCCTTTGCCTTGGCGGCCGAAGTGCTTGAAGAAGAGGTTGTTGAAATACAGCGGCTCAATCGCCTTCTTTGTGAGCGACTGGCCGATATTCCGGGGGGGTGTATCAACGGCAGTCCCACCGAGCGGATTGCCCACACCCTCAGTTTTACGTTTACCCACAACGATCTCGACATAGCAGCGCTGGGCGACAGACTTGCCTTCTCTTCCACCTCGGCCTGTAACTCGGCAAAAAACTTGCCTTCACACGTCCTGCTGGCTCTGGGACTGAGTCCGCAGGCTGCCGGCCAGACCATACGTCTGAGCCTGGGGCGCTTCACGCGTGATCAGGATATCGAGCGTGCGGCCGAGTCGATTCATGCCTGTCTGATTCAGCCAGCGTTTTGGGCGGTTGCTCAGTCTCGATGAGTGCTCCATTATCTGAACCGGTGAAAGCAGTCAATTTCCGGGTCAGCAGGAGAGTCAATGAGCACGCAATCCAATGCCAGTTCAGAAGTGGCAGAACGTTTGGCGCAAACCCGCGCCTTGATGAGCAGGGAGCGCATCGATGCCTATCTGGTGCCGTCAGCGGATCCGCACCTCTCCGAATACCTGCCCGGCTATTGGCAGGGGCGCCAGTGGCTGTCGGGCTTTCACGGCTCGGTCGGTACACTGATCATTACCCAGGACTTTGCAGGCATATGGGCTGACACTCGCTATTGGGAGCAGGCAACCAAGGAACTGGCAGGTAGCGGTATCGAACTGGTAAAACTGTTGCCCGGCCAGCAGGGTCCGCTTGAATGGCTGGCAGACGAAGCCAAAGCCGAAAGTGTGGTTGCCGTTGACGGGGCGGTCCTGGCCGTTGCCTCTTCGCGCACTCTTGCAAGCAGGCTTTACGCGCGCGGTGCCCGCCTGCGTACGGATATCGATCTGCTCACCGAGCTGTGGCAGGACCGTCCCGCCTTGCCGTCTCACCCACTCTACGAACACTTGCCTCCTCAGGCATCTCTGGACCGTGCTGAAAAACTGGCTCGTGTTCGCCAGATCGTTGCCGAGCGAAACGCTGACTGGCACTTCATCGCAACACTGGATGACATAGCCTGGCTGTTCAATCTGCGTGGCGCTGACGTCTCCTACAATCCGGTTTTCATAGCTTTCGCCCTGATAGGCCCGTATAGCGTCACGCTATTCGTGGACTCACGGAAAGTGCCGGACTCGGTGCGTTCGCGTCTGGAGCGCGACGGTATCAATCTCATGGAGTACACGCAGATTGGCGCAGCCTTGCGCGAGCTGCCGAAAGACGCACGACTGCTGGTTGACCCGGCGCGTGTTACCTGCGGCTTGCTCGATTACCTGGACAGTGAAGTCACCCTGGTTGAAGGGCTTAATCCGAGTACGCTGCTGAAATCGCAAAAAACCGAGACCGATACAGGTCACATCCGCCAGGCAATGGAGCAGGATGGTGCGGCGCTCTGCGAGTTCTTCGCCTGGCTGGACAGCGCGCTGGGACGTGAGCCCATCAGCGAAGTGACGATTGATGAAAAGCTTACTCAGGCACGGGAGCGACGTCCGGGATATGTTTCACCCAGCTTTGCAACCATTGCAGGGTTCAATGCCAACGGCGCGATGCCGCATTACCGAGCGACTGAAGCTGAGCACGCGCAGATAGAAGGTGATGGCTTGCTGTTGATCGACTCGGGCGGTCAATACCTTGGTGGCACCACCGATATCACGCGCATGGTTGCGATCGGAACGCCGAGTGCCGAGCAGAAGCAGGACTGTACGCGGGTTCTCAAAGGCGTTATTGCGTTATCGCGCACGCATTTTCCCAAAGGCATTCTTTCGCCGTTGCTGGATGCCATTGCCCGAGCGCCAATCTGGAGTGAAGGCGTCAACTACGGTCATGGCACCGGGCATGGTGTCGGGTATTTTCTGAACGTCCACGAAGGGCCACAAGTTATTGCCTATCATGCACCTGCAACGCCGCAGACAGCAATGCTCCCAGGCATGATCACGTCTATTGAACCTGGTACTTACCGGCCCGGGCGCTGGGGTGTGCGCATCGAAAACCTGGTGATTAATCAGGAAGCGGGCACTACCGATTTCGGCGAGTTCCTGCGTTTTGAAACCCTGACGCTTTGCCCGATCGATACGCATTGCATCGAGGTCTCGATGTTGAACGAGGAAGAGCGCACCTGGTTGAACGATTACCACGCTCAGGTTCTTGCGCGATTGAGCCCTCTACTGCAGGGTACAGCGCTGTTGTGGTTGCAGGCACGCACGGTCGCTGTCTGATATCTCGAAGCGCGTTACCGCAGGCTCAGTCCTGCGGTAACGGATCCGTCAGTGGCGTGCTTTTTCTACAGACAATGATCATGCTGCGGCTGGTATAACCAGCGGGGTTGAGGCCGAACGGATAGTCTTCCGGCTCTTCTGTGGCATCGCCCGATTTTGCGATGACCTTGAACGTCCTTGACGCACAGGCGTTGGTCGCAAGCTCATAGCATTTGGCCCAGGAAGACGTCAGGCCGGAGCAGTTGATGTGAATGCCGCGCTTGCTTTGCTTGACGGGTTTGGATGTAGCTGCACAACCTGCCACAGCCAACATGGCCAATACGATAAAAATGTATTTCATTCCTTTCCTTAGCGGGCCATTGCTGATCGCGATCCATCCGGTTGACTGGATCATGAGTCGGTAAAACTGTGACGCAAAACTCTCGAACATGAGTAGGTCAGGCGTAAACATGGCGCATGCGCTCAACAAATGCTAGTGCCATGTCGCTTCTTGACCTTGTGACTGCTTGGTCAGTTCAGTCGGCAGGGACCAATTGAGGTTTTGTGTTTGCAGAACCAAGGGTGGCGCCGATGGACGCGAAGATGATTGCGCCAATTGCAAGCCATTGGGTCAGTGAAAGGCTCTCGTGAAGAAACACCAGACCTGACAGCGCTGCGAAGACAGGCTCCAGGCTTGCCAGTGTGACGAATGTGCGTGCCGACATTCGCGTCAGCGCGATCATTTCCAGGCTGTAGGGCAGGGCGGTCGACAGAATGGCGACACCCAGTGCTGCCGGTATCAGTGAAATGTCCAGTAATGCAGAGCCTGCGTGTATCACGCCGACAGGTCCGATGAAGAGTGCGGCAATCATCACGCCAAGCGCGGCGGTCTGTACGCCGTTGTCTGCACCTGCCTTATGCCCGAACACTATATAAGCGGCCCAGCAAACCCCGGCCCCGAGAGCATAAGCAGCGCCGACCAGATCAATCGCTTCGTTCGAGGCCCCCAGGGGAATCAGCAGCAATAAACCGATGACTGCCAGAGAAACCCATAGGAAATCGATGGGCTTGCGCGAAGACAGTAGAGCTACAGCCAGTGGGCCGGTGAACTCCAGCGCGACCGCGATTCCCAGAGGTACAGTCTGCAACGACATATAGAAGAGGAGGTTCATGCTGCCCAGCGCAATGCCTTAGATCAACACAGTGCGTAGCGATTTTGCGGTCAGATTCGCTCGCCACGGGCGCAGGATGGCGATAAGGATAAGGCTCGCAAATACCAGCCTCAAGGTCGTGGTGCCTTGCGCGCCCACTACGGGGAAAAGACTCTTTGCCAGTGACGCGCCGCTTTGAATGGAGATCATGGCGATCATCAGCAGCCCTAGGGAAATCCTGAAAAAGACTTCCTGATTTGGCAAAATCTCCGGGCACCAATCGCCGAGCTTTTCGATGATGAATCAAATGACCTTCGCCGA
>NZ_LKBW01000024.1 GCF_002699855.1 Pseudomonas amygdali
TCGGCGAAGGTCATTTGATTCATCATCGAAAAGCTCGGCGATTGGTGCCCGGAGATTTTGCCAAATCAGGAAGTCTTTTTCAGGATTTCCTTAGTTACTGTAGGAATATTCCACAAACTACCGGCGGCAGCTAAATGGCCCTTTCGAGGCCTCGCCACGCTCGATCAGAATCGCAAGGCACTTCCATCCGCGCACGTTGATCTATAACGTCAATGGTCATTCGCAATACGACCGGTCCAGCGATCACCCTTGAACAAGCGAGGCTACTCATGACCCAAACCCCTTACACCCCACCGAAGGTATGGCAGCAGGAAACAAAAGCAGGCGGTACGTTCGCCAGCATCAACCGGCCCGTAGCCGGTCCCACGCATGACAAGGTACTGCCCGTCGGCAAGCACCCACTGCAGCTTTATTCTATGGCCACACCCAACGGGGTGAAGGTCACGATCATGCTCGAAGAGCTGATGGCGCTGGGGCATAGCGGCGCGGAATACGATGCCTGGCTGATCCGCATTTCCGAGGGCGATCAGTTCTCCAGCGGCTTTGTCGAGATCAATCCCAACTCCAAGATCCCTGCATTGCTGGACCGAAGCCATGAAACACCTGTTCGGGTATTCGAGTCCGGTTCGATTCTGCTGTACCTGGCTGAGAAGTTTTCCAGTTTCCTGCCCGCCGACCCGGCAGGCCGTACCGAAACGCTGAACTGGCTGTTCTGGCAGATGGGCGCGGCGCCCTACCTGGGTGGCGGGTTCGGGCACTTCTACGCCTACGCGCCGGAGAAACTCGAATACCCCATCAATCGCTTCGCGATGGAGGCCAAGCGCCAACTCGATGTGCTGAACCGCCGACTGGGCGAGCACCGCTACCTGGCTGGCGATACCTACACGATTGCCGATATCGCGGTCTGGCCATGGTATGGCGCGCTGGTAAGGAACAAGGTTTATTCGGCCGCCGAGTTCCTGTCGGTGCACGAATACCCGAACCTGATTCGCTGGACGGAAGAAATCGCCGCGCGCCCTGCCGTCATCAAAGTCCAGAAGGTCAACCGCACCTGGGGCGAAGAGGCGGATCAGGTGCCGGAGCGGCATCAGGCATCCGACCTGGATAAATAAGACGCAAGTCAAGGCCTGCGCAAACAGAAACCTGTTGCTACACACTCAAAAGAGATTCTGGGTCGGACAGTCGTGATCTGAACGTAAAGTAGCGTCCTTAGCCACTGCCCAAGGACGCGCCCTATGAGCCGGACAACTGCCCATCCAGATTTTCACTTGCAACTCGACACCGGTTTTCCATGCAGTGGAGTACTTGCAGCATGAGTACTCCCAATGCACCGCATACGCCTGTAAATGATCGCTTTGATGAAGTGCTCGCAATGATTCAGGGCGCTCGACAGCAAGCTGCACAGGCGGTCAACACTCGCCTGATCGAGCTTTACTGGCAGGTAGGCGCTTACATCAGCCGCAAGATTGAAAACGCCGAATGGGGTGACGCGGTGGTCAGCCAGCTTGCCGAGCATCTGGCTGTAACCCAGCCAGGGTTGCGCGGGTTTACGCGTCGAAACCTATTTCGTATGCGCCAGTTCTTCGAGGTTTACCGCGACGATGAGAAAGTGTCAGCAGTGCTGACACAATTGCCATGGACTCATCACCTGATCATCTTCAGCCAAAGCAAGCGCCCCGAAGAGCGTGAGTTTTATCTGCGCGTGGCAATCAGGGAAAACTGGTCCAGCCGAGAGCTGGAGCGCCAGTTCAAGACAGCCTTGTTCGAGCGCAGTATCACCCAGCCAGCCAAGGCCTCGGCGATGCTCAAGGAAACCCGACCGGCAGCACTGGATGTGTTCCGTGATGCCTACATGGTGGAGTTTCTCGAGCTGCCATCGGGACACGCCGAAGCTGACCTGCACCGCGGTTTGCTGCAACGCCTGAGGGATTTTCTGATCGAGCTGGGCCGCGACTTCTGTTTTGTCGGCTCCGAGTACGCGTTGCAGGTCGGCGGCCAGGATTTTGCGCTGGATCTGCTGTTTTTCCATCGCGGCCTCAACTGCCTTGTTGCCATCGAACTCAAGGTCGGCCGCTTTGAACCCGAATACCTGGGCAAGCTGGACTTTTATCTTGAAGCGCTGGACCGGAATGTACGCAAACCCCATGAAAACCCGGCCATCGGCGTTTTACTCTGCGCCAGCAAAAACGATGAAGTGGTCGAGTACGCCCTGAACCGCTCGCTTTCACCCGCGCTGATTGCCGAGTACCAGACCCGCTTGCCGGACAGGCAGCTATTGCAGGCGAAGCTGCATGAGTTCTATGCGAGTGCTGTGCTGAGCGATCAGTGATACCTGCCAGACGCACGATGCATTACGCTTGTGCATGCCTGAGCGGCAGTCTGCCTGCTTGCCCTTTCCCTGACTGGAGCCTCCAATGCCGCACGATAAGGACCCTCGCGCCCACACCGCCCTGTCGCAACGCGGCCGTAGCGCCAGCAGCGGGCCAGGGCTGGCGGTCAACCCGCCGGTCGTGCGTCTGAGTACGGTGCTGTTCGACAGTCTGGAGAGTTTGCGCGAGGCGGAAATTCGCACCACGGGGCCTGAGCGCTCGCTGACTTACGGTGCCAACGGCAACCCGACGGCGTTTGCCTTGCAGGATCTGATTTCCGGGCTTGAGGGCGCACACGGTACTTGCCTGTACCCGACCGGGCTGGCGGCAGTGGCGCAGATGTTTCAATCGTTTCTGCGCCCAGGCGACCATGTGCTGATTACTGAATCGGTGTATGGCCCCGTTCGGCGCCTGGCGAAAACGATGCTGACGGCCTTCGACATCCAGTTCGATTTCTACGCGGCTGACGGTAGTGATGTGGAATCGCTGATCAAGACCAACACACGGATGATCTACGCTGAAGTGCCCGGCTCGCTGACGTTCGACATGTGCGACCTGCCTGCACTGTCACAGGTGTGCAAGGCCAGGGATCTACTGCTGGCTGTGGATAACTCGTGGGGCTCGGGAATTCTGTTCAAGCCGCTGGAACTGGGCGCGGACATTTCCCTGATGGCCCTGACCAAGTACGTGGCCGGGCATTCCGACGTCATGATGGGCAGCGTCAGCACCACCGAAGCGCACTGGAAAACCCTCAAGACCATGAACACCGCCGTGGGCAATACCGTCAGCCCCGACGATGCGTATCTGGTGCTGCGCGGTGCCCGCAGTCTGGCGGCACGCATGGCCATGCATGAACGCCACGCGATGCAAATTGCACAATGGCTGCAGGACCAGCCTCAGGTTGCACGCGTGCTGTATCCCGCATTGCCGGACGATCCGGGCCATACCATCTGGAAGCGCGATTTCCATGGCTGCAACGGCTTGCTCAGTTTCGAATTCCATGCCGTTGACCGGCAGGTGCTGGACCGATTTACCGGCGCGTTGAAACTGTTCGGGATTGGTTACTCCTGGGGCGGTTTTGAAAGCCTGATCACTGAAGTCGAGCAATATGGTCCTGAGCGCGGCACCGGCCCGATGCTGCGGCTGCAGGTTGGCCTGGAAAGCCCGGAAGACCTGATTGCAGACCTGCAGAACGGGTTCGCTGCGGGTTAATCCTGATAGTTGCTGCCCTTGCATTGCTCCGTCGCCGTTATTTGCCCAGAAGCCCTCGCTCTGCTAGTGTCGCGCGGTTCAACCTCTACCGGAAATGCCCCCATGGCCCGCAAGAAAGCTGCACTGGATTTCGAACAGTCACTCGCTGACCTGCAAGCGCTGGTAGAGCGGCTGGAGAATGGCGAGTTGTCTCTGGAAGACTCCCTGACCGCCTTCGAGCAAGGTGTACGCCTGACCCGCGACTGCCAAAGCGCACTTACCCAAGCCGAACAGAAGGTCCAGGTGCTGCTGGAGCGCGATGGCGAACTGAGCGAAGAGCCGTTCGACGATGCGGAACTTCCCGAATGATCGCGAGCTATCAAGCGCAAAGCCAGACTCGCGTCAACGCAGCACTCGAAAAACTGTTTCAGGCACCGAGCCCTGAGCTGAACCGGCTTTACGAAGCCGTGCGCTACAGCGTGATGAACGGCGGCAAGCGCGTGCGCCCGCTGCTGGCCTACGCGGCCTGCGAAGCGCTGGGCGGCGTAGCCGAGGATGCCAACGGTGCCGCCTGTGCGGTTGAACTGATTCACGCTTACTCGCTGGTGCACGACGATTTACCGGCGATGGACGATGACGACCTGCGTCGCGGCCAGCCGACCACGCACAAGGCTTTCGATGAGGCCTGCGCGATCCTCGCAGGTGACGGCCTGCAAAGCCTGGCGTTTACTGCACTGCTCGCGCCGCACCTGACCTCACGCGATGCTGAAACGCGTCTGCAGATGGTCAATACCCTCGCAGCCGCTGCCGGCCCGGCAGGTATGGTGGGCGGGCAGGCGATCGATCTGGGCTCTGTGGGGCTGAAGCTTGATCAGGCAGCGCTGGAATACATGCATCGGCACAAGACCGGTGCGTTGATCGAAGCCAGCGTCCGGCTTGGCGCACTGGCCAGTGGTCAAGCCGATCAGCCGCGTCTTGACGCCTTGCAGATTTATGCGCGCGCGGTCGGTCTGGCCTTTCAGGTTCAGGACGACATTCTCGATGTCGAAAGCGATACTGCGACCCTCGGCAAGCGTCAGGGTGCCGATATCGCCCGCGACAAGCCGACCTACCCTGCGTTGCTGGGCCTGGAAGCGGCCAAGCGCTATGCACTGGAACTGCGTGATCAGGCGCTGACGGCGCTGAGCCCGTTCGATGCCGCCGCAGAACCGTTGCGCGAGCTGGCACGCTATATCGTCGAACGTCGCCACTGATCACCGTCACCGAAGCCGGAAATCTGCTGAATCAACCACGGTTCGTCAGGTCTCAGTCATTAAGCGTGTCAGTCGGCGGACTATCCGCCGACTCACTTCATGGGCAGCTTGCGATGCATAAGGTAAACTGCCGCCTCTTTTACTTATAACGATTCGCCTGATGCCCACGACGTTCAAAGAGATCCCCCGCGAGCGCCCGGTCACGCCGCTGCTCGACCGAGCCGATACCCCGCACGGCCTGCGCCGTCTGGGCGAAGCCGAGCTGGAAACCCTGGCCGATGAGCTGCGCCTGGAATTGCTGTATTCCGTTGGCCAGACCGGAGGGCATTTTGGTGCCGGTCTTGGGGTCATCGAGCTGACCATCGCGCTGCATTACGTTTTCGACACCCCGGACGATCGCCTTGTGTGGGACGTGGGTCATCAAGCCTATCCGCACAAGATCCTCACCGGCCGTCGCGCGCGCATGTCCACCCTGCGCCAGAAGGATGGGGTGGCGGCCTTTCCGCGTCGTAGCGAGAGCGAGTACGACACCTTCGGCGTCGGGCATTCCAGCACCTCGATCAGCGCCGCACTCGGCATGGCGATTGCCTCGCGCCTGCAAGGCAGCGAGCGTAAATCCATTGCCGTGATCGGCGACGGTGCGCTGACTGCCGGCATGGCCTTCGAAGCGTTGAACCACGCGCCGGAAGTGGCAGCCAACATGCTGGTAATTCTCAACGACAACGACATGTCGATCTCGCGCAATGTCGGCGGTCTGTCGAATTACCTGGCCAAGATTCTTTCCAGCCGCACGTACAGCAGCATGCGCGAAGGCAGCAAAAAGGTGCTTTCGCGCCTGCCCGGCGCCTGGGAAATCGCACGTCGCACCGAAGAATATGCCAAAGGCATGCTGGTCCCGGGCACACTTTTCGAAGAGCTGGGCTGGAACTACATCGGCCCTATCGATGGCCACGACCTGCCGACTCTGATCGCCACTCTGCGCAACATGCGTGATCTGAAAGGCCCGCAGTTTCTGCACGTGGTCACCAAGAAGGGCAAAGGTTTTGCGCCAGCCGAAGTCGACCCGATCGGTTATCACGCCATTACCAAGCTTGAGCCGCTGAATGCGCCTGTCGTCCCGAAAAAAATCAGCGCTCCGAAGTATTCCGCAGTGTTTGGCCAGTGGATATGTGACATGGCCGAGGCTGACTCACGGCTGGTGGGCATCACGCCAGCCATGAAGGAAGGCTCGGACCTGGTGGCATTCAGCGAACGCTTTCCAGAGCGCTACTTCGATGTTGCCATCGCCGAACAACACGCTGTAACACTGGCGGCCGGTATGGCCTGCGAAGGCAGCAAGCCGGTCGTGGCTATCTACTCGACCTTCCTGCAACGCGGCTACGATCAACTGGTGCATGACGTCGCGGTGCAGAACCTCGACGTACTGTTTGCCATCGACCGCGCCGGGCTTGTGGGCGAAGACGGCCCGACCCACGCAGGCAGCTTCGACCTGTCCTACCTGCGCTGCATCCCCGGCATGGTGGTCATGACGCCGAGTGACGAAAACGAACTGCGCAAGCTGCTCAACACCGGTTACCTGCACACCGGCCCCGCGGCAGTGCGTTACCCACGCGGTACCGGTCCGGACGCGTTGATCGAGACAGGCCTTGACCCGGTCGAAATCGGCAAGGGCGTTGTGCGTCGTCAGGGCCAGGGCGTTGCGATTCTGGTGTTTGGCGTGCAACTGGCCGATGCGCTGGTGGTGGCCGAGAAGCTCGACGCGACGGTGATCGATATGCGCTTCGTCAAGCCACTGGACGAAGCCTTGGTGAGCGAAGCGGCCGCCAACCACGAGTTACTGGTCACACTGGAAGAAAACGCAGTGATGGGCGGTGCCGGTGCTGCGGTCAGTGAGTTTCTGGCACGCGCCAATATCCTCAAGTCGGTACTCCACCTGGGCCTGCCGGACACCTACGTCGAGCATGCCAAGCCTGCGCAGATGCTGGCTGAGTGCGGGCTGGACGCCCAGGGGATCGAAGCGGCGATCAATGCGCGGTTGGCGTTGATTGGCTGAGTGGCAGAGGTTCCTCACGCGCCGAGCGTGAGGAATCATCACCACGACCCCGCATGCAGCAATCCTGATAACATGCTGCGCACTTCGACACTGCCGCGATGCCAGCCGATGCCTCATGTGACCCGTTCCGCCCCCACGCCTGAATTGACCTCGGTGTTCGCTGCCTTGCAGCAGCATTTTCTGCAGGTCGTCGTTCCGCTCTGGCAGGGCCCTGGCTGGAACGCACAATTGGCATTGCCTTACGAAGCGCTCGACGCCAACGATCAGCCTCTAGCGCCGCAACGCTATCGAGCCATGGCCTGCGCACGTCAGCTGTTTCTGTTTTCCAGCCTTATCGATAACGTCGAAGTGCCGAACGCTCGGGCGCGGGCCGGTGAGCTGTTTCGCTCCCTGCAACAGCACTTCCACGATGGCGAGCATGGCGGCTGGTTCTATAGCATCGATCCACAGGGCAAACCTCTGGATCGCCGCAAGGACCTCTACACTCACGCCTTCATTATTTTCGCCTGCGCACATTACTGGGCGAAGGTGCAGGACCCGCTGGCAGAGTCAGTGCTCAATGCGGCGCTCAGCGTTGTAGCGGAGCGCTTTGCCGACGATGACGGGCTGTACGAAGCGCAACTCGATGAGGACTGGTCGACGCTGGGCAGCGGCCCGCTCCAGAACCCCTTGATGCATCTGGCAGAGGCCTTTCTGGCAACGCTGTCAGTGCGCGCCGAACCTGCAACCCAGTCAGCGCTGGACGCCCTGGTTATCCACATGCAGCGTCGCTTTGTCGACACCGCCACCGGCGTGATGCTGGAGAAACCCTTGGGCGCTGTGGATAACTGGTACGAGCCAGGTCATCAGTTCGAATGGTTCTTCCTGCTGCAATCGTCGCCAGAGCTGCATGGACGTGAGCTGCACGAATCCATGACCCGCGCGTTTGCCTACGCTCAGGCACAGGGTGTCGAGCCACAGAGCGGCGCGGTGACTGCAATGCTGACACTTGATGGCACGGTACGCGACGCCACCCAGCGTATCTGGGCTCAGGCGGAATACCTGCGAGCCATGGCCATGCGGCCAGAGTGCGAGGCGAACCTGGCTGCGCAAATGTCAGCCTTTTCGCAGCGCTTCCTGCATGCCAAAGGCTGGAACGAGTGCGTAGAGCCCGATGGCGCGGTCAGCCGCAGTGACATGCCGTCGACCACGCCTTACCACTTGGCAACCTGTTACATCGGGCTGGCTGACTTTGTCGAGAACCGCTTCGTGAACGCTTTCCCGCCGCCGACGCCTGTAGAAGACTGATCGATCGAACCGCACCACCTGTGCGGCCCGATCAGCAAGCAATCAACCGCGGTTACGATCAATCGCAAAACCGGCCCAGGTCTGGCTGACGGGCATCAGTTCCAGGCTGTTGATGTTGACGTGCGCTGGCGTGTTCATGATCCAGAAGATGGTGTCGGCGATGTCCTGCGGCTGAATCGGCTCGGCACCTGCGTAGGTCGCATCGTACTTGGCCTGATCACCGCCGAAACGTACCAGCGAAAACTCACTCTCGCACAGCCCGGGTTCCAGGTTGGTGACGCGTACGCCAGTGCCGATCAGATCGTTGCGCAGGTTCAGCGAGAACTGCCCGACAAACGCCTTGGTGCCACCGTAGACGTTACCACCCGGATAAGGATAGTTGCCGACTACCGAGCCCAGGTTGACGATACTTGCCCCGCGACCATGCGCAATCAGACGTGGAAGCAACAGGCGTGTGGTGTAGACCAGACCTTTGACGTTGGTGTCGATCATGGTGTCCCAGTCATCCAGATCGCACTTGGGCGCAGGGTCGATCCCCAGCGCCAGACCGGCGTTGTTGATCAGCCCGCGAATGCTGCCGAACTCTTCAGGCAAATCTGCGATAGCACTCTCCATCGCCTTGCGGTCACGCACATCCAGCACCAGCGTATGCACCTTGGTCTGCTTCGACAGCTCGGCGCTCAAGGCATCCAGACGGTCCTTGCGACGACCGGTCAGCACCAGCGACCAGCCCGCCTCGGCGAAACGGCGGGCACACGCCTCGCCAAAACCGGAAGTGGCGCCCGTGATGAATACAGTGGAAGTCATTTCATTCTCCTGACATGGCGCAAAAACAGCGCTGCCTGTTAATAAGTTTCTGGCAAGGGCAGCAGAATGCCCGTCAGCGGGACATCGATGCAACAACCGAGTGCATTTGTACAAAAAACAACCAACCCGGAGCAAGCCTTGCGCCACGGGCCTCGCAGGTACTTTTGCCCACCTTATCCACAGTCAGACCCACAATCTCTGGGGGCAAGTCAGTGGCGCTGGACATCACGTGTTTCGGGGCCTGCAGCGTATCAGGCGAAGTTTTTTCCTTGACTTTGCCCGACACTGGCAAGAGGCCGGAAAGCGTCAGAAAACGGTGGTGGCCTGTAGCCCAGACCCTATAACGTCCGGGGCAGTCTTTCCAAGGCTTGTTAACAGACTTATCCACAGGCTGCCCACCTGAAAACCTTGTATGAACGACCAGCCCCCATGCTGTTGACAAACGGCCCATCAGGCCGGTCGAAAACCACTGTGCGAAATTTAACCACTCCTCTACAGGCCTTATGCATAAAGGGCTGCAGGCAAATACTCCCAAGTTATTAACAGCCGGTTCCACAGCAAACCTGAACAAGTCAAAACGGTGACAAAACAACCATTTGCAGCGGTTTTATGTCGCACTTATCAGACGCGCCAAAATTGTTTTCCACAATTGCATACGACCGCGCCCCGGATGTTTGAGCATCCGGGGCGCGCGAAGAAAACGGCAGGGTTTTGACGAACTCAATGCCCGCCCAGCTAAGCGTTCCTTACCTCTTCATTTACCAGCAATTCCTGCCCGGTGCCGGACAGCCGGATCTCGCCATTAACCATCACGTAGGCGCGATCAGACAGCTTCAGCGCATGGTTGGCGTTCTGCTCGACCAGAAAGATTGTCATGCCAGTCGCTGCCAGTTCCCGCAGGGTCGAGAAGATCTGTTTGACGATGATCGGCGCCAGCCCAAGGCTCGGCTCATCAAGCAACAACAGCCTGGGACGACTCATCAGCGCACGGGCGATGGCGAGCATTTGCTGCTCGCCTCCGGACATGGTCATGGTGCGCTGGTTGCGGCGTTCCTTGAGCCTGGGGAACAGTTCGAACATGCGCTGCATGTCTTCGGCCGAATGCTTGTCGCCAATCGGTATGGTGCCCATCATCAGGTTCTCCTCGACCGACATGTCGGGAAACACCCGCCGCCCTTCCGGCGACTGCGCAATGCCGTTGGAGGCGATGTAATGCGAGGACTTCTGGGTGATGTCGGTGCCCTGATAGATGATCTGCCCGCTGGCGGCGCGCGGCTGGCCGAAGATCGACATCAACAGCGTCGACTTGCCTGCACCGTTGGAGCCGATCAGGCTGACTGTTTCGCCCTCGTTTATGTGCAGCGAGACCTTCTTCAAAGCCTGAATCGGCCCGTAAAACACATCGATCTCTTTCAGTTCGAGGATCGGCTTGCTCATACCAGCTCCTCTTCATCAGCGCCCAGGTACGCAGCAATCACTTTCGGATCGTTGCGGATCTGTTCCGGCCCGCCCGCGGCAATCACGTTGCCATGGTCGAGCACCACAATATCGTCGGAAATCCCCATCACCATGCCCATGTCGTGCTCGATCAGCACAATGGTCATGTCGTGTTCATCGCGCAGCAGTCGGATCATGCCGCTGAGCGCCTCGGTTTCCTGCGGGTTGAGACCGGCAGCCGGTTCATCCAGGCAGATCACCTGCGGACGCGTGCACATGGCCCGGGCGATTTCCAGACGACGTTGCTGCCCGTAGGACAGCTCTCCGGCCAGACGATTGGCGCAGTCCACCAGGTCCACGACTTCCAGCCAGTAGAACGCCGTATTGAGCGCATCCTCTTCAGCCTTGCGATAGCCTTTGGTGTTGAGATCCCGCTGATCAGGCTGCGGTTGACCCACATGTGCTGGGCAACCAGCAGGTTTTCAACGACCGACATTTCCTTGAACAGACGAATGTTCTGAAACGTACGCGCCAGCCCTGCCCTGTTGACCAGATGGGTACCGCCGAACATTTTGTAGTACACCCGGCTGAAGAAGCTTTTCGGCGAAACAAAGTCGGTCGCCTTGAACGACTCGCCCAGCAGCCTGATCACATTGGTGGTCTTGCCACGAGTATGCAGCTCGATGCGTCCGCCTGTGGCCTTGTAGAAGCCGGTCAGGCAGTTGAACACGGTGGTCTTGCCTGCGCCGTTGGGGCCGATCAGAGCGAAGATAGAGTTGCGGCGGACTTTGAGGCTGACATCGCTGAGAGCCTTGATGCCGCCGAAGTGCATCATCAGGTGCTCGACGGAAAGAATCACTTCATTACTCATCGCGCACCTCCTTCTGTCACCAGCGTACCCTTGCGCGGTTTCACGCCGGTACGGCTGATGCGGATCAGCCCGCGTGGGCGCCAGATCATCATCAACACCATCAGGATGCCGAACAGCAGCACGCGGTACTCGGAGAAGCTGCGCAACAGTTCAGGCGCAACGGTCAGCACGAACGCAGCGATAACCACCCCTACGGTCGACCCCATACCGCCCAGCACCACGATCGCCAGAATCAGTGCAGACTCGAAGAAGGTGAACGACGTCGGGTTGACGAAGCCCTGATAGCTGGCGCAAAACACCCCGGCCAGTCCCGCCGTCGAAGCACCAATGGTGAACGCCGAGAGCTTGACCAGAACATGATTGAGGCCCATCGAACGGCAGGCGATCTCGTCCTCGCGCAGGGCTTCCCAAGCGCGGCCGATCGGCATGCGAGTCAGACGATGCTTGATGAACAACACGGCCAGCACGACGAGAAACAGCACGGTGTAGATGAACAGGAATTTCAGGTCCGGGTTGTAATCGAAGCCGAAATATTCATGAATCGGAATGCCACCATCCTTGGCACGACGCCCGAACTCCAGGCCGAAAAAGGTCGGTGACGGCACCGGTACACCATTCGGGCCGCCGGTGAACGACAGCCAGTTGTTCAGCACCAGACGGATGATTTCCCCGAACCCCAACGTCACGATGGCCAGATAATCGCCATGCATGCGTAACACCGGAAAGCCCAGAATACATCCGGCCAGCGCTGCCGCAATTGCCGCCAGCGGCAGCGCCGACCAGAAGCCCAGGCCAAGGTACTGATAGCCAAGCGCCAGACCATAGGCTCCGATGGCATAGAACGCCACGTAGCCCAGATCGAGCAGGCCGGCCAGGCCGACCACGATATTCAGGCCAAGCCCCAGCAATACGTAGATCAGCCCGAGGATAACCACGGTCAGAATGTACTTGTTGGCGAAGATCGGAAACACGATGGCAATCACGATCAGTAGCGGAATGATCCAGTACAGGCGGGACTTGTGATCAGGCTTGAGCACATGCACCCCGGAGTCGGAGCTTTCGAAGCTCTGGGAAACACGTATGCCTTTGGGTGTTTGCAGAAACAGGCTGATCAGAAAACGACCGACCATGACCACGGCCACCAGCCAGGCCACGCGAGTGGGTTGCAGGTTGAAGCTGTAGCCATCGAGCACTATCCCGACGATGGGACCGAACACGATCAGCGCCAGCAGCCCCGCGACCACGGCATCTATCAGGCTTTTCTTGATTTCAACAGGTTTGACGACAGGAGCAGCAACAGGAGCGGACATACTTATACCTTCGCCACGAGTGGGCGACCCAGCAGGCCTTGAGGACGGAAAATCAGGATCAGCACCAACAGCCCGAAACTGAACACGTCTTTGTAATCGGAGTTGATCAGGCCGGAGAACTGCGACTCGGCAACCCCCAGGATCAAGCCGCCCAACATGGCACCCGGCAGCGAGCCGATCCCGCCCAGCACTGCGGCAGTGAACGCCTTGATGCCGATGATGAAGCCAGCATAGAAGTCGAACGTGCCGTAATTCATGGTGATCAGCACACCGGCCAGCGCCGCCATGGCAGCACCGATGATGAACACGTAGGAGATGACCCGATCAGTGTTGATGCCCAGAATCGACGCCATCTTGCGGTCCTGCTGCGTGGCGCGGCACATGCGGCCCAGCTTTGTGTATTTGATGATGTAGGTCAGCACGCCCATGCCGACAAAAGCGGCGATGAGAATGAAGATCTTGGTGTAGGTAATTTGCACAAAGCCGCTGCCAATCTCGAAGCGCCACGCACCTTCAAGCAACGTGGGCACGCCCTGCTGGCGAGCGCCCTGACTGATCTGCGCGTAGTTTTGCAGGATCAGGGAAATACCGATGGCGCTGATCAGCGGTGCCAGCCGGGTCGAGTTGCGCAGCGGCTTGTAGGCCACGCGCTCGATGACAAACCCGTATACCCCCGTCACCACGATGGTGAAGACCAGTGTGCCGAGAATCAGGAATGGAAAGGATTCCAGTCCGAAGAAAGACAGAACCGCCAGACCGATAGCGGCCAGGTAGGCGGAAATCATATAAACGTCGCCGTGGGCGAAGTTGATCATGCCGATGATGCCGTAGACCATCGTATAGCCGATGGCGATGAGGCCATAGACAGACCCGAGGGTGAGTCCGTTGACCATTTGTTGCAGGAAGATCCCATCCATCACGCACGCTCACACTGAAAGGCAGCTCAGCACCCCGCCGATCACACCCTCGTGAGGTGCGACCGACAGGTCCGAAAACAATAAAAGAGATGCAGGCTCGCTCATGGGCGAGCCCATCACCGGGTCAACGTCTGCCGGGCAGAACTGACACGAGGTCTATCTCACTTCTGTTTTTCGAGTTGCTTGTATTTGCCGGCGGCGTCCCACTGGTAAACAACGTAGTCGGAAACTTTCAGGTCGCCCTTGGCATCCCAGGCTTTTTCACCCATGACGGTCTTGACCGGGTGCGCTTTAAGCCACTCTGCGGCTTTGTCGCCCTTGTTGGATTTGGCACCATTGAAACCGGCAGCCAGGGCCTGTATCGAAGCGTACGCGTAGAGGGTATAGCCTTCAGGCTCGTAACCGGACTTGCGGAATTCGTCCACGACTGCCTTGCTGTCCGGCAGTACGCGCGGGTCGGCACCGAAGGTCATGTACACGCCGTCTACGTATTGCGCACCACCGGCAGTGGTGACCAGTTCGTCAGTCACGATGCCGTCATCGGACATGAACTTGACGTCCTTGAGGCCCTGCTCGCGCATCTGGCGAACCAGTGGACCGGCCTCCGGATGCAGGCCACCGAAATACACAACGTCGGCACCGGTCGAACGGATTTTCGTTACCAGCGCACTGAAATCCTTTTCGCCTCGGGTCAGCCCCTCCTCAAGTACCGGCTTCACGCCACGCGCTACCAGTTGTTTGGCAGTGGCATCAGCAAGCCCTTTGCCGTACGTGTCCTTGTCATTGATGACCGCGACTTTCTTGCCCTTGAGCACATCAACGATGTAATCACCGGCGACCACACCTTGCTGATCGTCACGGCCACACATGCGGAACATTTCCTTCAGGCCACGCTCGGTCACCGTCGGGTTGGTCGAACCCGGCGTGATGGCAATTACTCCCGCATCGCTGTAAACCTCTGAAGCAGGAATGGTCGATGACGAGCAGAAGTGGCCGACCACCCCGATCACCTTGTCGTTATCGACCAGACGGTTGGCCACCGCCACGGCCTGTTTCGGCTCACAGGCGTCATCGCCTGCGACCAGCACGATTTTTTCCCCGTTCACACCGCCCGCAGCGTTGATCGCGTCGGCCGCAGCCTGCGCACCTTTCATGTACTGCTGCCCAAATGATGCGTTCGCGCCGGTCATCGGACCCGCAACGCCGATTTTCACGTCCGCCTGTGCAAACGAAGACACGCCCAATGCAGTTGCCACTGCGATTGCCAGAAAACCTTTCCTGTAAAACGTATGCGACATGAGTGGTGCTCCTGAGGATATTTTTTTAATTAGCAGTGCGGTTACATGATTGCCCGGATACGCGTTTGCTTAGAGCAAGGCCCGTGCCATCACTTTTTTCTTATTGAAAATGTCATGCGTTTCCAGCCATTCAATAACACGACTGCTCAAGTCGCTGGCCGTACAACCGCTTGAGACGCCAAAGGTGCAACCCTCCCCATAAAAAGTGCAACCCAAGCCAGATCAAATAGCAACCCGACCCAAGACCTTTGGACAACCCACCTGTAACAACACGCGTCACCGAATTGCACACGCCCGGTGCGCGAACGCTACGAGACGCACCATTTGAGGCTAGCGGATTCAGCCGCAACTGCCGGAATCAACGCCTTAATCTGAAAAACACGTCACGTAACCGCAGTAATAACCTTCCCGCATGCGACCGACAAACGACCTTTAAGCGAGATATCATTCCGATTATTCATAGTGACCGTGTCTGCACCCTCGCGCCTCGAACAGAGAAACCATCATGCTGAACAAACGTCATCTGCCCTCGATAGCCGCATTGCAATGCTTTGAGGCGGTGACCCGGCAGCTGAGCTTCACCCGCGCGGCCGAAGAACTCAACCTGACCCAGAGCGCCGTCAGCAAACAGGTTGCGCAGCTTGAGGAGCTGGTTCAGCACCTGCTGTTTCAGCGCGTCCGCCGCCGTTTGCAGTTGACGCCAGCCGGGGCGCTGTATCTGGCCGAAGTGCGCAAGATCCTGACCCAGATAGAGATGTCCACGCACTTCCTGCGCTCTTACGGCGGAGAAACCGAGGTACTGCGGGTGTCCACGCCCTCGACGTTCGGTGCCCGGTGGCTGGTGCCACGCCTGAAGGGCTGGCGCTTGCGTCATCCGCATATTCACCTGGACCTGATCAACGAACAGGAGTCCGACGACCTGATCAAGGGACGTTGCGACGTGTCGTTCTACTTCGGTCAGGCCGCCATACCGGGCGCGGAAAGCGTGAAGCTGTTTGGCGAAGAACTGGTAGCGGTGTGTTCACCCGAGAGCCTGCCGGTTGAACCCCTCAGCGACCCGACTCAGTTGAGCGAACTGGTCCTGCTGCAGAATGCCTTCCGCCCCGAGGCCTGGCACGAATGGTTCGAAAGCCAGGGTTATCACACCGACCATAGCTATCACGGGCCGCGTTTTGAGACGTTCTATATGTGCATCCGCGCCGCACAGGTTGGCTGCGGAGTTGCGCTGCTGCCACGCTTTCTGGTCGAGGAGGAACTGGCCGAGGGCAAACTGGTGATTGCCTGGGATTACGCATTGCCCAGCACTAACAGTGCGTACTACCTGTCCTATCCGGAACACACTGCCGACGTGCCCAAAATCCGGGTTTTTCTGCAGTGGATGCTGGAACAGTTGGATCAACCGGCCCGTTAAGGGCGACAATGCCCACCCATCCGGCCGTGAGCTTTCCGTGGTGACAGACAGGAAGTCGCGGGTCCGACATTATCCGGCTGCTCTGGAGAGCCCGATTCAATGAGCGAGAGCGCCTTTTCAAATCGTATCGTGCAAAGCCTGCTCGACACCGATTTCTACAAGCTGACCATGATGCAGGCAGTGCTGCACAACTACCCCAACGTCGACGTTGAGTGGGAGTTTCGGTGCCGCAACGGGGAGGATCTTCGCCCCTATCTGGACGAGATCAGACACCAGATCGAGTTGCTGTGCGAGCTGTCCCTGAGCCCGGAACACCTGGCTTTTCTGGAGCGCATCACGTTCATAAAACCGGACTTTCTGAGGTTTCTGGGACTGTTCCGCTTTAACACCCGCTATGTGAAAACCAGCATCGAAAACGATGAGCTGTGCATTCGCCTGCACGGCCCCTGGTTGCACGTCATTCTGTTCGAAGTGCCACTGCTGGCGATCGTCAGTGAGGTGCGTAACCGGCACCGCTATCCTGACACCCTGCTCAGTCAGGCGCGGGATCGTCTGTATGACAAGTTCGAATGGCTGACCACTCATGCCACGGCCGATGAACTGGCCGAGCTGAAAGTGGCAGACTTCGGCACGCGCAGGCGTTTTTCCTATCGCGTGCAGGAAGAAATGCTTGGCGTCCTGAAAAATGACTTCCCAGGCCAGTTTGTCGGCACCAGCAACGTTCATCTGGCCCGTCAGCTTGACCTGAAACCACTGGGCACAATGGCTCATGAATGGATCATGGCCCACCAGCAACTGGGACCGCGCCTGATCGACAGCCAGATCGCCGCGCTTGATTGCTGGGTTCGCGAGTACCGCGGCCTGCTGGGTATCGCGCTGACAGACTGCATCACCACTGACGCATTCCTGAATGACTTCGATCTGTACTTCGCCAAACTGTTCGACGGTTTGCGCCATGATTCGGGCGACCCGGTGAAGTGGGCCGAAAAATGCATCTCGCATTACCAGAAGCTCGGTATCGACCCGATGAGCAAGACGCTGGTGTTTTCCGACGGGCTGAACCTGCCCAAGGCACTCGACATCTTCCGGGCGTTGCGCGGACGCATCAATGTCAGCTTCGGGATCGGCACCAACCTGACCGCCGACATACCCGGCATCGCGCCCATGAACATGGTGCTGAAAATGACCGCATGCGCCGGTCAGGCTGTGGCAAAGATTTCCGACGAGCCCGGCAAGACGCAGTGCAAGGACCCGAACTTTGTCGCCTACCTGCGACATGTGTTCAAGGTGCCGGATTTGCCGAGCCCTGAAAAACCAGCTTGAATTGTCCTATTTACGAGGAGTGAATCATGCACGCCGTACAGCGCCAGATTGCTGAACAGCTCAAGGTCCAGCCACCTTTCGCGGACCAGAACGCGCTACAGGCCGAAGTCGCCCGCCGCGTCAGTTTCATCAAGGAATGCCTGCAGAACGCACGGCTCAAGACCCTGGTGCTCGGCATCAGCGGCGGGGTCGACTCACTGACGGCCGGCTTGCTCGCTCAGCGTGCGGTGAAGGAATTGCGCGCGAGCACAGGCGATAACAGCTACCGCTTTATCGCCGTGCGTCTGCCCTATGTCGTGCAGGCCGATGAGCACGAAGCCCAGGCCTCGGTCGACTTCATCGAGCCGGACGAGCGCCATACCATCAACATCGGTAGCAGCGTCAAGGCGCTGGCTGCCGAGGTGAAGGCGTTCGATGGGCTGCCGGCCAGCTCGGTGGATTTCGTCCTCGGCAATACCAAGGCGCGCATGCGCATGGTCGCGCAGTACACCGTCGCCGGCGCTTATCAGGGGCTGGTGATCGGTACTGACCACGCTGCCGAAGCGGTCATGGGCTTCTTCACCAAGTTCGGCGACGGCGCATGCGATCTGGCGCCGTTGAGCGGTCTGGTGAAAAACCAGGTACGCGCTATTGCCCGCCATTTCGGCGCACCGGAATCACTGGTCGAGAAAGTACCGACGGCGGACCTGGAAGACCTGTCCCCCGGCAAACCGGACGAAGCCTCGCACGGCGTGACCTACGCCGAGATCGACGCTTTCCTGCACGGTGAACCGGTGCGTGAGGAAGCCTTCAAGATCATCTGCGAAACCTACGCCAAGACCCAGCACAAACGCGAGCTGCCGTACGCGCCTTGAGTGGGTGCGTGCGGAACGAGAGAGCAGCAACACCATCGTGCCCATGCTCCGCGTGGGTACGCCTTTCTGGACGCTCTGCGTCCGTTCCTGAATGTGCGGCGCGGCACAGTTCTGTGACGCAGAGCGTCACCCACGGCATTCCCACGCTGGAGCGTGCGGAACGATAATCTCAACTATCGTACGACGCTCTGCGTCTGGTCTTGCGTTTGCGGCGCGGCGCATATCTGCGACGCGGAGCGTCAACCAAGGCATCCCCACGCTGCGGCGTGCGGAACGATAATCTCAACTATCGTGCGACGCTCCGCGTCGGCATGCCGTTCTGGACGCTCCGCGTCCTCGTTCGGGGGCGTGTCATTACTTCAGGGTCACAGCGCCTTTCATCATGCTGATGTGCCCTGGAAATGTGCAGAAGAACTGATATTCCTGTGCCGGGTCCAGCTTCGATACATCAAAGGTAACCGAGTCTTTTTCACCAGCGCCGATGACTTTGGTGTGGGCGATGACGCGGCTGTCGTCGGGCTTCAGGTAATCCTTGTCGATGCCGACAGCCATGCCGTCGGTAACGATTGCCTGGGTATCGGACTTCTTGCTCAGCACCCAGTTATGGCCCATGACATTCTTCGGCAGGCTGCCGGAGTGCGTCAGGTTGACGGTGAATTCCTTGCAGCTCTTGTCGATCTCAATGGCTTTGGTGTTGTACATCATTTGATCGGTCGAATCGACTGTGGCCGAACACTCGGCAGCCAGCAACTGGCTACTGGCCAACGACAACAGCGAAATCGCTACAAGCTTGCGAATCATTTGAATCTCCAGGGCAGGACTTGATTAACGTGATAACTGACGTAAGAAGAGAGTGCCCGATCAGGGCCGGGGTTCCAAGGACGTGCGTCAAATGGTCCCTCGGGCGCTCGCGACGGAGCGCCCTTCTGAAGAACGATTCACGGGAGCAGGTAATTAGGCGCTGACCGGCATCAACGTCACCCGGACATCGGGATCATGCGTGCCGCCGCCCAGAATCACGCCGCGCAAAGGCGAGACGTCAGAGAAGTCACGCCCCCAGGCCAGGCTGATGTGCTCCAGCGCAGGTTGCACATTGTTGGTGGGGTCGAAGTCGACCCAGCCCGAAGCCGGACAGAACACCGATACCCAGGCGTGCGAGGCGTCGGCACCGATCAACCGAGGCTGGCCCGGTGGCGGCTGGGTCAGCAGATAGCCGCTCACATAGCGCGCCGCCAGGCCACGAGAGCGTAGACACGCCAGCATCAAGTGGGCGAAGTCCTGACACACGCCTCGCCGCCGCTCCAGCACTTCCACCAGCGGCGTGGCGACCTGAGTGGCCTCTTCATCGAAGGTAAACTCCTCGAAGATCTTTTCCATCAAGGCCTGCACACACAGCAACAATGGACGGCCCGGCGGGAAACAGACCTGCGAGAACTCGACGAATGAGCGCTTCAGGTGAACGTAGGGGGATTCGAAACGATAGCGGCAGGCCTCCAGAATATCTTCGGTCATCGGCTTGGCGCTGTATGTCAGCGCGCTGCGGGTAACTTCCCATTCGGGCGACAGATTGAAGTCCAGAAACGGCTTCTCCATCACCTCGATACGCAACCGCGCATTGACCTGCAATTCATCATGTGGACGCTCGAAGGCCAGACGGGTCAGCGGGTTGCCGAATACATCCAGCTCATCGCGACGCGTGGTGGGTTCAGGAAGAATCTCCAGCGCCTGCTCGGTGCAACGCTGCCAGGGACTGCTGCGCGGCCACAGGTGCGCCAGTTGCTGGGCCAACGAGACCGGGCTGTCGTACTTGTAATGTGTGTCATGGAAAATCTGGTAGAAAGCGCTCATCAGACAGACACCGTACGTTGGCTGACATCATCGACGTGGGCAAAATGGCGCAACGCCAAGCGATCGGACGCCAGGCCACTGCTGTCGCCAATGCTCTGCAGCAGGTCCGCCAGCCCGTCGAGTACGGCGTCGATACTGCTCTGGCCAAACAAAGGATTCTCCAGGCTGCCCAGGTCGAACGCGGCAAGACGCTGCGCCAACACCGTCAGGCTGCTGTCACGTGGCGCATCGAACTCGTCGTTCAGGCGGCGCAACGAGCGCTGCACCAGTTTGAGCTGGAACAGCACCGCATGCGGGTTCTGCTCGTCGAGCAGCAACAGGTCCAGCACCGGAATCAGGTGCGGCACCGCCATGTAGCGCGAGCGATAGGTGATGCTGCTGTTGCCCAGCTCCAGCAACCACTCCAGCCCGGCTTTCTCCGAGACTGCCGAGCCGCGCAAAAACGCCGCCAGACTGGTGCTGAGAAACTTCAGGCGCTCGATACGTCGCCCGATCATCAAAAAGCTCCAGCCTTCGTCGCGGGTCATGTCGTCCAGCGCAAAACCGGAAAGCGCTGCCAGAGACATCACCAGACGGTTGAGGAAATCCAGCAATTCGCCAAAATCCGGCTCGTCGGTTTCCAGGCTCGAGGCTTCGCGCTGCAATTCGACCAGCGCCTGCCAGTTTTCCCGTGAGAGCTTGCCGCGCACTTGCGAAGCGGCCCACTGCAGACGCTGCAAATTGGCGCGCAGGCTGAACGGCCACTCGTCGCCCAACAGAGCAACCAGCAGGCGGTCCTTCAACTCTTCGCCCTCCTCGGCTTCGGGCAGCATGCCCAGGCTCTCGGCCAGAGCGACGGCCGCCTGCAACGCGAGGGGATCGTCGTCATCGACATAGCGCGTCAACATGATGCGCAGCAGACGAGCACTGTCGTCGCAACGTTCGCAATAACGCCCGAACCAGAACAGGTTCTCCACCACCCGCGACGGCAGGTAAGGATCACGGCGAATCAGGTCATAGACGCCCAGCGTGCGCTGCCCCTTCCAGGGCTCGCCAAGGTGCGAGCGTTCGCCCAGCACCCAGGTGTCCTTGCTCGCACCGCCGCGCTGCATCGACACCACGTCGGCATCGGCTTCGGCGGCCACTCGGGTCAGGCCGCCCGGTAGCACGCGATAGCCGTCGAGGCTCGCCACTGCGTAGACACGCATGCCGATGGCGCGCGGCTGCAAACCGGTACCATCGGCCTGCAGCACCGGTGCATGAGACAACTGCGCCAGCTCCTGGGCGACGTAGGCATAGGGGCGCGACTGCATGCGCAGGGCAAGCGCGTTGCGCTGCTCCTCATTCAAATCGCGACCGAACACCGGGGCGAAATGCTGCGAAGGAAATGCAGGTTTGATCAACAGATCAGGCAGTTTCTCCAGCGCTTGCGCCAGCACGGGCGGTTCTCCGCACCACCAGGTTGCGACCGATGGCAGGATCAGATCTTCGCCAAACAGGTACTGACTGATTTTCGGCAAAAAGCCCAGCAGGCCAGGCGACTCCAGAACACCACTGCCCAATGCGTTGGCGACCAGCACATTGCCCTGACGCACAGCCTCCAGCAGCCCCGGCACACCGAGCGCGGAATCGGTACGTAATTCCAGAGGATCGCAGAAGTCGTCGTCCAGACGGCGCATGATCGCGTGAACCCGACGCAAGCCGCTGAGGGTTTTCAGGTAAACAGTGGCATCGCGTACGGTCAGATCGCCGCCCTCGACCAGCGGATAACCCAACTGCCGCGCTAAATACAAATGCTCGAAGTAACTTTCGTTGAAACGCCCCGGCGTCAGCAGCACCACCAGAGGCGCCTCGCTGCTGGTCGGTGCCTGCCGGGCAAGCGTCTGTTGCAATGCGTCGAAGAAACCCGAGAGGTGCCGGACTTGCAGGTCACGATAGGTTTCCGGCAAGGCACGCGCGACGCTCTGGCGATTTTCCAGCGCATAACCGGCACCCGAAGGCGCCTGGGTGCGGTCGGCAGTCACCCACCAGCGCCCGTCCGGGGTGCGTGCCAGATCGACCGCGTACATATGCAGGAACGTGCCTTCTGGAGGTTTTACGCCCTGACACGGCCACAGAAAGTTGTTATGGCCAAATACCAGTTCAGCGGGCAGCAAGCCATTGGCAATCAGCGTCTGCGGGCCGTAAAGGTCCGCAAGCACTGCGTTGAGCAGCCGTGCACGCTGGGCAATCCCTGCCGCCACGTGCTGCCACTCATCGGCCGCAATGATGTGCGGCAACAGGTCCAGCTCCCATGGGCGGTCCGCACCTTTGGGGTCGGCGTAAACGTTATAGGTGACACCGTTTTCCTGGATCTGCCGGGTCAGCAAGGCTTGGCGCTGGATCAGCTGCGCCGAGGTGCTGCGCTGCATGTGTTCGTACAGACGACGCCAGTGCGGGCGGACGGCACCGTCGGCATCGAGCATTTCGTGGTAAGTACCCTCGGACAGCGGGTAATGGTCAAGCAGGTCGGGCATGGAAGGCTCGGCAGGCAACGTAAGGACTTCAGATTAGTGCAGTCAGATGTCACGTCCGTGTGCATCTGACGCACAGAGCCACTGTTTTTCTAATGCAGACGCATATCCAGCGTCATCGGCAGCTCGTCGTTAATGTTGAGCGACGGAACGTCCAGTTTGCCCGGGGTGTGACCGATGCGGAAGAAACGTGACAGGCGACGACTTTCCGCTTCGTTGGCGTTGACCGGCAAGGTTTCGTAGTTACGGCCGCCCGGATGGGCGACATGATACTCGCAGCCACCCAGCGAGCGGTGCATCCAGGTATCGAGCAGATCAAAAACCAGTGGCGCATGCACGCCGATGGTCGGTTGCAGGCAGTTGGCCGGTTGCCAGGCGCGATAACGCACACCCGCGACGAACTCGCCAACCCGTCCAGTGGGCTGCAAAGGCACCGCGACGCCGTTGCAGGTCAATACGTAGCGCTGCGGTGGTAGCCCGCTGAGATGCACCTGCAAGCGCTCCAGCGACGAATCGACGTAGCGCACCGCGCCACCGGCCGAGCCTTCTTCACCTAGAACGTGCCAGGGCTCCAGCGCCTGCCGCAGCTCCAGCTCGATGCCATTGACGGCGTAATCACCCACTTTCGGAAAGCGAAACTCCAAATGCGCAGAGAACCAGTCGGCCTGCACCGGGTAGCCTGCCGAGTTGAGGTCGGCGACCACATCGGCGAAATCCTGCTCGATGAAGTGCAGCAGCATGAAGCGATCATGCAATTGCGTGCCCCAGCGTGCCAGCTTGGCCGGTGCATAGGGTTCACGCCAGAAACGCGCCACCAGTGCGCGTAGCAGTAACTGCTGCGCCAGGCTCATGCGCGCATGCGGCGGCATCTCGAAGGCACGCAGCTCCAGCAGGCCAAGACGCCCGGTCGCACCATCGGGCGAGTACAGCTTGTCGATACAGAATTCGGCGCGATGGGTATTGCCGGTGACGTCGATCAACAGATTGCGCAACAGACGATCGACGATCCACGGCGCGACTTCTTCACCAGGCTCCGGCATCTGCGCGAAGGCGATTTCCATTTCATAAAGCGAGTCGTTGCGCGCCTCATCGATGCGTGGTGCCTGGGACGTCGGGCCGATGAACAGGCCGGAAAACAGATACGACAGCGAAGGATGGTTGTGCCAATAGCTGATCAGACTGCGCAGCAGGTCTGGACGACGCAAAAACGGCGAATCCGCCGGTGTCGCACCGCCCAGCACGAAGTGGTTGCCGCCGCCTGTGCCGGTGTGGCGGCCGTCGATCATGAATTTCTCTGTGGTCAGACGTGTGAGACGCGCCTGCTCGTAAAGAAACTCGGTGCGCTCGACCAACTCGTCCCAACTGGCGGACGGCTGCACGTTGACCTCGATCACACCAGGGTCCGGGGTAATGCGGAAGTTACACAGACGCGGATCGCTCGGTGGCTCGTAGCCTTCCAGCAGAATCGGGCATTGCAGTTCTTCAGCGGTCGCTTCGATCACGGCCACCAGTTCAAGGTATTCCTCAAGCTTTTGCAGTGGCGGCATAAACAGATACAGACGCCCGTCGCGCGCTTCGGCACACAGCGCCGTACGGGTCAGCCAGACGGCCGACTCGTCGATCTTCGGCGGGCGCTCGGCGTCCGTGTCTGTGGACTTGAGCGCTGAGGTCAACGAGTCGCTGTCGGCAAGCTCCGGGAAGTCCTGGTTATGATCGGTCGGATGAGTGAACGGGTACTCCGCCGCCTTGACCCAGGGTTGCGAGGCCAATGGCAGGCGATAGCCCAGCGCGGAATCACCCGGCACCAGACGGCAGTGTTCGTCACGCAAGTACCAGCGGCCACTCTGCCAGCTATCGCCGCCTGCATTACGGGCCAACGGCAGGACCTGACCAATCATCTTGTCCAGCCCCTGAGCGAATACCTTGCGCAGACGCGCGCGCTCCAGCTCATCACCCAGCCGCGAGTCTTCGGCAGTCACGTTGACTGGCAATGCGCCTTCGCGCCACAGGTAGTAGAAATTGTCTTCGTAAGCCGGAAAAACGAAACGGGCCGGTAGTTTCAGACGCTCGGCAACGCTGGCCAGAAAGCGCCCGGCCAGCTCGCCGGTAGCGCCGTAATCCTGGGTTTCATCGGCGATCAGCGCATTGTTGCGCCAGACCGGTTTGCCATCCTTGCGCCAGAAACAGTTCAGTGACCAGCGTGGCAACTGTTCGCCCGGATACCATTTGCCCTGGCCAAAATGCACGATCCCCAGTGGCGCGTAATGCGCGCGCATGCGCTGAAACAGCTCGGCAGACAGCTCGCGCTTGCGAGGCCCCAGCGCAGCCGTGTTCCATTCGGCACCGTCGCGATCATCGATGGACACGAACGTCGGTTCGCCGCCCATGGTCAGGCGCACGTCGTCACGGGTCAGGTCCGCGTCGATCTGTCGGCCGAGGGACTGAATGTCCTGCCATTGCTCTTCGGTGTACGGCTTGGTGACCCGCGGGGCCTCCCAGATGCGCTCGACCGACATTTCGTGGCTGAAATCGGTTTCGCACGGCTCGACCAGACCGCTGATCGGCGCTGCGGAAGACGGTTCCGGGCTGCACGCCAGCGGAATATGCCCTTCGCCTGCAAAGAGGCCGGAAGTAGCATCCAGACCGACCCAGCCAGCACCCGGCAGATAGACCTCGCACCAGGCATGCAGGTCGGTGAAGTCGACATCAGTGCCCGACGGCCCGTCCAGCGCCTCGACATCGGCCTTGAGCTGGATGAGATAGCCCGATACAAATCGCGCCGCCATACCCAGATGGCGCAACAGTTGCACCAGCAGCCACGCGGAGTCACGGCAAGAACCTGAAGCGTTTTCCAGGGTGAATTCCGGGGTCTGCACACCCGGTTCCATACGGATCAGGTAAGCGACATCCTGACTCAGGCGCTGGTTGAGACCCACCAGAAAGTCGATGGCGGGTATCGGCTCGCGACTGATGCTGTCCAGATACGCCTGAAATCTTGGGGTCAGCGGCAGTTTTTCCAGGTACGGCGCCAGCTCGCGCTGTTCTTCGCTGGCATAGGTGAAGGGGATGTTTTCGGCGTAAGGCTCCAGAAAGAAGTCGAACGGATTGAACACCGCCATCTCGGCGACCAGATCGACCTCGACGCGAAATTCCCTGGTCTTTTCCGGGAAGACCAGACGCGCCAGGTAATTACCTTGAGGGTCCTGCTGCCAGTTGATGAAGTGGTTTTCAGGCAGGACTTTCAGCGAATACGACAGTACGCGCGTGCGGCTGTGAGCGGCCGGGCGCAGGCGAACGATCTGAGGACCCAGTTCGACCGCGCGTTCGTAGCGATAGTGCGTGACATGGTGCAAGGCAATATGAATCGACACGGCGTGCCTCCTGCGAGCCTGAACGGTAATTGAGCCGCGCAAGACTTATGCCATCCGGTCAAAGTCGTGCGCCAACGAGAGTGACATTCCCCGCCCGATCAGGCGCAGCACCATAATTGTGCTCGCCTGAACTGAAGGTGCAAGGGTCGCACGGAAACGGGGCGCACAGGGCAATAAGGTTGGACCCGCACGCAATATTTACTTAGTGCCACAGCCAGATTGATGCCTGATTACATCGTCCTCCAATGATTAACCATTATCGGAGCACTTGTAATGACACAGCTAAATCCCGCGCAACAACCGCTTTCAGAACCGACCCAGGCTGTCGACGCTCACATCGACCTCATGGATCCGGCCGAAAGTGCTGACTACGAGACGACACGAAAAGCATTGCTTGCGGTAATGCAGAGCAGCAATGCCCCTATCAGCCTTGAAGACATACGGATCAAGCCAGATCCAGCGTCCGGATTCGGCGAATACTGCGCTGAGAACGCGGCTCTGCCTGCACCGCTCCAAGCCGAAAAGCAGGAGTTGCCGTTTCAGATAGACAGCGATGGCAGCGTCAGCCTGGCATTGATGCTGAGCTACAACTACGGGTTGTCGCTTCCACCATCGCCTGACAAAACGGTAATCAAAACCCTGCTCAATACGCTGGCAGAACTTCGCGCCAGTCAGGAATTGGGGCTTATTGATCAGTTCGACATCAAGGTCATGCTGACACCGAAAAATCTGCAGGACCTGAAACGAGCCCGCACCGAGTACCTGGGCAACAAAGGTGGCACGCTGCTAAGCAAGCTGGGTGCTGAAATCATTGCCTCCTGTCCACTGGCAGATGTGCAGGACTCCCCAGTGGCGGTTATGGCCCGGGTTCTCAGATCCGGACCGGCAAGGGCATTGGGACAAACGCTGCTGGCACAACTTGATCGACCTGAGGGAGAAACGTCCGCGTCCCTGATGACACTCATGGACCGAATTTTATGGCATGCCATCAGCAGCGATCTTCAGCAACCTGAGGATCGAAAGCCTGGAGAAATTGCCGGCTACACATTCTCCAGAACAGAAAACCTGGGGCGTAGCCACGCTGACATCCTGAACGATATGCACAGCCACCTGATCAACACGGGCAAAGCGGCGTCGATCAACGAAGCAATACTCGCACGCGTCATACTGGCACTGGAGAACTGCCCTGAATGGCTGGTCAACGGTGTTCCCGACGATCTGCCATATGGTTGTACTGAAGTGTGGGTCAATTTTCAGCATGGGGTCACCCTTGCGGAAGCCATCGAGTTTGGTTCTTCACGCTGGATGAGCTTTGACGACCTGATCGAACTGCCAGTGATCTTCAACAAAAAGATGGACACCGAAGAACAGCAGGCAGCCTATCTCACAACCCGCCTGCCCATCCTTCTGGCATGGGCGCAGGCCAACGGTTATATCCGTATTCAGGGCAACCTGCCTTATTCTGAACAAGAGATAGCACAGGCAGTCAGCGCGTTCGAAGAATCCGAAACCGAATCACTTGAAGCTGTGAATGCACTGGTTCGCACAGCGCCAGAACGCAAGGCGATGGCCATCGTCGCCATGACAGAAGCGCGAAGGACGCCTGCAATTCAACAGATACTTGAGCAGGAAGATTACCCATTCCCGCCCATTGATCTACGCCCCAGGCTGGCAGTGCTACGGAAAAGCCATACGCCTGTCTATCGCGATCATAAAGGCACCCTCTCAGCATCCAATCTGCCCTATAACGCTTACGGCATAAAACACGATTCGTCGTCGTTGCTGGATGTCTACATGGCCGGTGAAAACATTGATGACTGGAGACTGCCGGGGCGCGACAGCACGGAAGGCCTGCTTCCCATAAACCGTGAAATGCAGTTGCTGTACAAGGCGCTGCCAGACATCAATCAACAATTCGAGCATGAGTTTCAGGCTTATCTGGCTGATGCCCGCAAGGCTTACGCGACAATCATTAAAAAGTTGCTGACTCAACTGCCTTTCAAGCATCGCCTGGCCATCGAAAATGGTGCCGTATCACTCTACTCGCTCAGACTACCGACCCAAGACCTGATGGCTGTTGCAGAAAGCGAGAAGCATCGAGAACCACTGCGAGGCCGCGCCGGTTTTATCATTGAGGCTGTCTACGAAGGCAAAACAAGGTTCTACGAAGTTTTCCCGCTGTTGATGATGGTGCGTTATCGCCCTGATCTGAAGGCGCTTATCGAGAATGGTGTACCCGGGATCGAGTTCTGGACGATTACATCCACAATCCCGACGCCGGTGATTGTCAATAAGGGAAGAACATTGCCGTTTGATCAAAACGCCTACCTGCGCGGCGATGAACCGCGTGATGGCGCGACCGCCACCATGATTGCAGAAATTGTTGGCGAGCCATTCGGCCCATCGAACACTGAGACAGCCCTGCATATGCCCATAACCACGTTTTCAAAAAGCTGTACCGGCATCGCCAGTATTGTCTACAGCCAGTTGTTCTACGTTAATGAGGATGACCTTTATGCACAATGCAAAGGCATTACCAAAATAGAAAAGGACAAAAGCGCGCCCGGGGCTATCGAAGAGATAACCAATATCCTGATATCTCTGACGCCCTGGCCCGAATTCAAAAGCCTCCTGTCCGGAGAGAAAAACCGCATGAGGGCAGGAGCACTAGGGCTGACGGTCTACATGATTCCGTACGGTGGCTTCGCCGGAAAGCTGCTTGCAGGTACTGCAAAGGTCGCCACGCGTTTAGGCAAAAAGCTGATAGCCCGAGTTGGCAAAGTTCATGTTTCGAAATTGCTCATGAAAACGCGCATTACACTCAGAGGTACCACCTCGATCAATATCAGGTCAGCCCCTGACGTGACGGGGGAAGTATTGACTGGCGTCTCGCAATTCGTCATGAAGCACGTCACCTGGAAGTTTTTGGCGATAAACGTAGGCAAGGGTTACAGTCGCAGACTGATCGCCAGTATGGGCACGCAGGAGCCTCAAGCTGAAGAGCAAAAGGCTACCTGACCTGAAGAACAGCCCAGCAGCAGGTACAAGCGTACCTACGGCCCATAGCTATCAGCGAGGCACTACAGGCTTGCGGGCTGGCTTGCCGCCTTTGCCCTTGCCACCCTTGGCTGCATCCATGCGCTCCTTGGCGGCCTGCTTGTTGCGCGCCATTGCGGCGGCCTTGGCCTCTTCGCGTTTGTCCCACGGCTTGCTACCATCGCTGCCACGCGGTGGCAGGCCAGTATGCTGGGTCTGGATCAGCGTAGTCTTCGCGTTCCTGGCAACCTTGTGGCTGCCGGCTGGCGTCGAGTTCTTGCGGCGCGCACTTTGATAGCTGTCGGTCGCCGGCTGATGCAACGGGATCAGTTGATCCTTGCCAGGCCCGATCAGATCGGCACGGCCCATGCGTTCAAGGGCCTCGCGCAACATCGGCCAGCCTTTAGGGTCGTGATAGCGCAGGAAAGCCTTGTGCAGACGACGCTGCGCTTCACTCTTCACAATCGTGACTGCGTCGCTCTTGTAGGTGACCTTGCGCAAAGGGTTCTTGCCGGAGTGGTACATGGCCGTGGCAGTGGCCATTGGCGACGGGTAGAACGCCTGCACCTGATCCGCGCGGAAGCCATTGCCCTTGAGCCACAGCGCCAGGTTCATCATGTCTTCATCGGTGGTGCCGGGGTGTGCGGCGATGAAGTAAGGAATCAGGTACTGCTCCTTGCCGGCTTCCTTGGTGTACTTCTCGAACATGCGCTTGAACTTGTCGTAGCTGCCAATGCCCGGCTTCATCATCTGGTTGAGCGGACCTTCCTCGGTGTGTTCCGGGGCGATCTTCAGGTAACCACCCACGTGGTGCGTTACCAGCTCTTTGACATACTCCGGCGACTCGACCGCCAGGTCGTAGCGCAGGCCAGAGGCGATCAGGATTTTCTTCACGCCCGGCAGGGCGCGGGCGCTGCGATACAACTGAATCAGCGATGAGTGATCGGTGTTCAGATTCGGGCAGATACCAGGGAACACGCAGGACGGCTTACGGCAGGCCGATTCGATCTCCGGGCTTTTGCAGGCGATGCGGTACATGTTCGCGGTCGGCCCGCCCAGGTCGGAAATCACGCCCGTAAAGCCCGGCACCTTGTCGCGAATCTCTTCTATTTCGCGAATGATCGACTCTTCGGAGCGGTTCTGAATGATCCGCCCTTCGTGCTCGGTGATCGAGCAGAAGGTGCAGCCGCCGAAGCAGCCACGCATGATGTTCACCGAGAAACGAATCATGTCGTAGGCAGGGATCTTTTCCTTGCCGTACGCAGGATGCGGGACACGCGCGTAAGGCATGCCAAACACGTAGTCCATTTCTTCAGTGGTCATCGGAATGGGCGGCGGGTTGAACCAGACGTCGACCTCTCCATGCTTCTGCACCAACGCATGGGCGTTGCCAGGGTTGGTTTCAAGGTGCAGGACGCGGTTGGCGTGGGCATATAGCACGGCGTCGTTGCGGACTTTTTCCACCGATGGCAAGCGGATGACCGTCTTGTCCCGGGTCATGCGCGGGCTGGCAAGAATCTGCACCACCTTGGCTTCGTTAGGGTCCTCGACGTTGCCTTTTTCCTGCTCGATGGCGCAGGCCTGCGTGTCCTGGGTGTTGACGTACGGGTTGATGATCTTGTCGACCTTGCCCGGACGGTCAATACGCGTGGAATCGACTTCGTACCAGCCCTGCGGCGTGTCGCGACGAATGAACGCGGTGCCGCGCACATCGGTGATGTCTTCGATCTTGTGGCCGTAGGACAGGCGCTGAGCGACTTCGACAATCGCACGCTCGGCGTTGCCGTACAGCAGGATGTCGGCGCAGGCATCGATCAGGATCGAGTTGCGAACCTTGTCCTGCCAATAGTCATAGTGGGCAATACGACGCAGGGAAGCTTCGATGCCGCCCAGCACGATAGGCACATGCTTGTAAGCTTCCTTGCAGCGCTGGCTGTAGACCAGACTTGCGCGATCCGGACGCTTGCCGGCCATGCCGCCAGGGGTATAAGCGTCATCGGAGCGAATTTTCTTGTCCGCGGTATAGCGGTTGATCATCGAGTCCATGTTGCCTGCAGCGACACCGAAGAACAGGTTCGGCTCGCCGAGCTTCATGAAATCGTCTTTGGACTGCCAGTTTGGCTGCGCAATGATCCCGACCCGAAAGCCCTGGGACTCAAGCAGACGGCCGATGATCGCCATGCCGAAAGACGGGTGATCGACGTACGCATCACCGGTAACGATGATGATATCGCAGGAATCCCAGCCAAGCAGATCCATCTCTTCCCGGCTCATGGGCAGGAAAGGTGCTGGTCCGAAACATTCGGCCCAGTACTTGGGATAGTCAAATAACGGCTTGGCTGCTTGCATGTTCAGGACCTACGTTTGCACGTTGGAAAAATCGCGGGCGCGGAATATAGCACATTTTTTGATCAAACCCGACGACAGTGGTCGGATTTGATGAGCCTGACCTCGGGTCAATCGTCGTCGAAGTTGTAACTGCCCGGTGCCAGGTTCTCGAAACGCGTGTATTTGCCGATGAATGCGAGGCGCGTGGTGCCGATCGGCCCGTTACGCTGCTTGCCGATGATGATCTCGGCAATGCCTTTATGCTCGGTTTCCGGGTGATACACCTCGTCCCGGTAGACGAACATGATCACGTCGGCGTCCTGCTCGATCGCTCCGGATTCCCGAAGGTCGGAGTTGATCGGACGCTTGTTCGGCCGCTGCTCCAGGGAGCGGTTGAGCTGCGACAGGGCAATGACCGGGCAGTTGAATTCCTTGGCCAGCGCTTTCAGCGAGCGCGAAATCTCGGAAATTTCGTTGGTCCGGTTGTCACCGCTCGATCCGGGAATCTGCATCAATTGCAGGTAGTCGATCATGATCATGGCGATATCGCCGTGCTCACGTACGATTCGCCGTGTACGCGCACGCATTTCGGACGGGCTGATACCGGCAGTGTCATCGATGAACAGCTTGCGATCATTGAGCAGATTGACCGCAGACGTCAGCCGCGGCCAGTCATCGTCGTCGAGCTGACCCGCGCGCACCTTGGTCTGGTCAATGCGCCCCAGTGACGACAACATACGCATGATCAGCGATTCACCTGGCATCTCCAGCGAGTAGACCAGAACCACCTTGTCACTGCGCAGCACTGCGTTCTCGACAAGGTTCATGGCAAACGTGGTCTTGCCCATCGACGGACGTCCGGCAACGATAATCAGGTCGGCGGGCTGCATTCCGCTGGTCTTTTCGTCGAGGTCTGTATACCCGGTGGACAGGCCGGTAATGGCGTTATCACTGTTGAACAGGGTATCGATACGGTCGATGGCCTTGGTCAGCAGGTCGTTGACGCTGACCGGGCCGCCAGTCTTGGGGCGCGCTTCGGCGATCTGGAAGATCTGCCGCTCAGCCTCGTCAAGAATTTCTTCGGCGGTGCGACCTTCCGGGTTGAACGCACTGTCGGCGATTTCGGTGCTGATGCCGATCAATTGCCGCAATGTGGCACGGGCCCGCACAATCTGCGCGTAGGCCTTGATGTTGGCGACAGAAGGCGTGTTTTTCGCCAGCTCACTGAGGTAGCCCAGGCCGCCTACTTGTGAGGTCTGCCCTTCCTTATCCAGTTGCTCAGCCAGGGTGACCACGTCAATCGGGCTGTTCTGATCGGCCAAACGAGCGATGGCGCGGAAAATCAGGCGGTGGTCATGTCGATAGAAATCACCATCGGAAACTTGATCAAGCACCCGCTCCCAGGCGTTGTTATCCAGCATCAAACCACCGAGCACGGCCTGTTCGGCCTCGATGGAATGTGGCGGCACCTTCAGGGCAGCGGTTTGCAGATCGTATTGCTCGGGGGTGGAAATATCGTTCATGGCCACTTCAATTCGAGGTTTGCAGAATGGGGATGGCACAAAGACAAAGGGCACGACCTGTGAACAGGATCGTGCCCGATGTTAATCCTCTGGCAGCAATGCCGCCAGACGATTACGTATTGCTTAAGCAGCCACTACGACAACGCGTACGGTCGCTTCTACGTCGCTGTGCAGGTGCACGGCTACGTCGTATTCGCCAACGTTGCGGATAGTGCCGTTCGGCAGACGAACTTCGCTTTTTGCAACTTCAACGCCGGAGGCGGTCAGTGCATCAGCGATGTCGTGCGTACCGATCGAACCGAACAGCTTGCCTTCGTCACCAGCGGTGGCAGTGATAGTCACTTCCAGCTCAGCCAGTTGGGCAGCGCGAGTTTCGGCAGATGCTTTCTTGTCTGCAGCCAGTTTTTCCAGCTCTGCACGACGCTCTTCAAACGCAGCCACGTTGGCAGCGGTTGCAGCGGTTGCTTTGCCGTAAGGCAGCAGGTAGTTACGACCGTAGCCGGCCTTAACGTTTACTTTGTCGCCCAGGTTGCCCAGGTTGGCGACTTTTTCCAGAAGGATCAGTTGCATGTGGAAATCCTCTTAACTTTTAACCTTCACCGTTCGCAGGACCATTGCCGGAATCTTTCGAACTCCGGCGACCGCGAAAATCAATCAGGCTGTCGACAATGGCAATTACCACGAGCAACGGATAGATCAGTTGCATGAACACCAGCAGCGTTATGTACATCCCTACCAGCCAGAACCGGGAAAGCCGCTTTTCAGCAACCAGACCGTGGATCAGAGCCAGCCCCGCAAACACCAGCGGTACGCTGCAAAGCGGTGTAAGCATTGCTATCTGCGGACCGAAATTCGGCCCCACCAGCATGCACACCAACAGCGCCAACGCAGGCACCAGCGGGAGTTTCACAGCGCGAAATTCACGCCCGAAACCACCAGGGTTGTACAACATCGCTTGCCAGTACCGCCCAAGAATCAGGCACAGCACACTGACGATTTGCAGCACAGCCGCTATCAGGCCATTCAGGACGGGTGCAATCAGTGCCCCCAGACGCCTTCGCTCTTCTACGTTCAACTGCTCGTAGAGCCCGGCCAGCATTGTCGGCAGATGCTTTTGCAGCTCCTGCGACATTGCTTCCAGAGGTTCGCGAAAAACCGTGCCCAGAATTACTGCATACACCACGCCCAACGCCACGCTGACCAGCAGCACGCGGACCCAAGACTCGCTGGCACGCAAAACCATTGCCAAACTCAGCGAACCGGCCAGCACCATGGCTGTACGAGGTTCGCCGAAATACCACCAGACCAAAGCCGGCAGCAGAGCCCAGGACAGGACACCAACGGCATCACTGAACCCGCGTCGCAGAAGCACAAGGCACCCTGCGGCAGCACTCAACCAGAACAACAGCGGCAATGCCGCACATCCAGCCACTACGAGAGTGGCCTGCATACGGCCGCGCATGATGAATTCAGCCAGGGCACGCATGCTTTCTATCCTTTGTTACGTTTTGTCGACTACCTGGTCTCAGCGGCCGTGGCTGTCGGTGTAGGCCAGCAGGGCCAGGAAGCGGGCACGCTTGATAGCGGTGGCCAGCTGACGCTGATAACGTGCTTTGGTACCAGTGATACGGCTTGGAACGATTTTGCCGGTCTCGGATACGTAGGCTTTCAGAGTGTTGAGATCTTTGTAATCGATCTCTTTGACGTCTTCAGCGGTGAAGCGGCAGAATTTACGACGACGGAAGAAACGTGCCATGTAATTGGCTCCTCAAAAGGTCCGTGGATTACTCGTCAGCGTTATCGCTAACGTCGCTGTTGTCGCCGTCATCGCCATCGGCGCTGTCGGAGTGCTCAGGACGGTCACGACGCTCACGGCGCTCACTGCGGTTCTCTTCAGCCTTGAGCATCTCGGACTGGCCAGTTACGGCTTCGTCGCGACGGATGACCAGGTTACGGATCACAGCATCGTTGTAACGGAAGTTGTCTTCCAGCTCGGCCAGAGCCTTGCCAGTGCACTCAACGTTCAGCATCACGTAGTGAGCCTTATGAACATTGTTGATTGCGTAAGCCAGTTGACGACGGCCCCAATCTTCCAGACGGTGGATTTTGCCGCCGTCTTCTTCGATCAGCTTGGTGTAACGCTCTACCATGCCGCCGACTTGCTCGCTTTGATCCGGGTGGACCAAAAAGATAATTTCGTAATGACGCATGAATGCTCCTTACGGGTTGTAGCCTGCCGCTCAAAAGCGGTCAGACAAGGAGTGAATGACACTGTTGGTCTTGCTCAGGGACAGGCACATGCGCGCCTGCCGTGACAGCAAGGGGCGCAATTGTAGAGAAGGGTCGAGGGAGGCGCAAGGCAATTGGTGAATTAATGAGCAGATCGCATGGCGCGACCTGCTCACTCTGGCCAGGCGCCGAAATCAGGCCTTTTTGACGGCAGTCTTGACACTGCGCTGACGCAGCGCTTCAAACAGACAAACGCCGGTCGCGACCGACACGTTGAGACTGCTGACACTGCCCGCCATCGGCAGGCGTACCAGATAATCGCAGTGCTCGCGGGTCAGGCGACGCATGCCCTTGCCTTCCGCGCCCATGATGATGATGGTCGGGCCGGTCAGATCCTGTTGATACAACTCGACCTCGGCCTCGCCTGCCGTACCGACAACCCACAAGCCGCGCTGCTGAAGCTTTTCCAGCGTGCGCGCCAGATTGGTCACAGCCACCAGCGGGATGACTTCGGCCGCACCGCAGGCGACTTTGCGCACGGCTGGCGTCAAGGTCGCAGACTTGTCCTTGGGCACGATCACGGCCAGCGCACCTGCCGCATCGGCGGTACGCAGACAGGCGCCGAGGTTGTGCGGATCGGTCACACCATCAAGCACCAGCAGCAACGGCGAACCTTCGCTGCGGTCGAGTAGCTCGTCGAGCATTGCCTCGCCCCAGACCTGACTCGGACTCACATCGGCAACCACACCCTGATGCACGCCTTCGACCCAGGCATCCATTTCGCGGCGTTCCGCCTGACCGATGGTCACGCGATTCTCGCCCGCCAGCGCCACCAGCGTCTGTACGCGAGGGTCGTTACGACCCTCGGCCAGCCAGATGTGCTTGACGCGTTTCGGGTGATGACGAAGTAACGCTTCTACGGCGTGAACGCCGTAGATTTTTTCCAGCTGACTCATGACTTGGCCTTGGGTTTACGAGCGCCACCGCTTTTCGCGGTTGGCGCGGAGCCCGATTTCGACGGACCTTTACGGTGTTTACTGGCCGGCTTGCTCGACGAAGGAGCAGAGCCCGACCTGTCAGACTTTCCCGACGACGCCTTGCTACCACCCTTCGCGTCAGCCAGAAGGGCTTTTTTCAGCTCGCGGCTTTTACGCACTTCTGCGTTTTTCGCCGCCGCATCGCTCGGGCGATACGCTTCGGTACTGCTCTCCTTGGCAGAAGCGCTACGGCGACCGGACTTGGCAGGCGCCTTTTCCTTTTCCGTCGTTGTAGTGGCGGCAGGCGGCGCAGTGTCATGACCACGACGCTTGCGACCAGCCGGCGTTGCAGCCGCTGCGGTTTCGGAAATCTCGAAGTCGATCTTGCGCTCATCCAGATCAACACGCATGACGCGCACTTCGACGCTGTCGCCCAGACGGAAATTACGTCCGGTACGCTCGCCGGCAAGGCGGTGATGCAGGGGGTCGAAATGGTAGTAATCACCCGGCAGAGCCGTGACGTGGACCAGACCTTCGACGTAGATGTCAGTCAGCTCGACGAACAGGCCAAAGCCGGTTACCGCCGTGATCACGCCCGGGAATGACTCGCCCACGCGATCTTTCATGTACTCGCACTTGAGCCAGTTGACCACGTCGCGCGTAGCCTCGTCGGCACGGCGCTCGCTCATCGAGCATTGTTCGCCCAACTGATCGAGCAGCGCGTCGTCGTACGGGTAGATACGCGCCTTCGGAATCGTTGCAGCACCGGCACGACGTACGTGTGGAGTATCCTGCTTGGAGCGGATAACGCTGCGAATAGCACGGTGCGTCAGCAGATCCGGATAACGACGGATCGGCGAGGTGAAGTGCGTATACGCTTCGTAATTCAGACCGAAGTGGCCGTTGTTGTCCGAGCTGTAAACGGCCTGGCTCAACGAACGCAGCATGACGGTCTGAATCAGGTGGTAATCCGGGCGGTCACGAACGGTTTCAAGCAGCGCCTGATAATCCTTCGGTGTCGGACCTTCCTTGCCTTTGTGCAGCGTCAGACCCAGCTCACCCAGGAATGCACGCAGTTTTTCCAGACGCTCTGGCGGCGGGCCATCGTGGACGCGGTACAACGCGGGAATTTCGTACTTCTTCAAGAACTGCGCGGTGGCCACGTTGGCGGCCAGCATGCACTCTTCGATCAGCTTGTGAGCATCGTTGCGAGTGGTCGGACGGATTTCGGCAATCTTGCGCTCGGAACCGAAGATGATCCGGGTTTCCTGAGTTTCGAAATCGATCGCACCGCGCACATGACGCGCACCCAGCAAAACCTTGTACATGGCGTAAAGCTGCTTGAGGTGCGGAACCACGTCGCCGTATTCGCCACGAAGGCTTTTGGCTTCAGCCGTTTTCGGCTGTTCCAGGATCGTGCTGACCTTGTTGTAGGTCAGTCGAGCGTGGGAGTGGATGATGCCTTCGTAGAATACGTAGTCAGTCATCTCGCCGGTCTTGGAGATGGTCATCTCGCAAACCATGGCCAGACGATCAACGTGCGGGTTCAGCGAGCACAGGCCGTTGGACAATTGCTCAGGCAGCATGGGCACGACGCGCTCGGGGAAGTACACCGAGTTGCCGCGAACCTGGGATTCAGCATCCAGCGCCGAGCCGATTTTCACGTAGCTCGATACGTCGGCAATGGCCACGTAGAGCTTCCAGCCACCGGAGAACAAGCGCAGTTTGCCCGGCTTGGCTTCGCAATAAACCGCATCATCGAAGTCGCGAGCGTCTTCGCCATCGATGGTCACGAAAGGCAGGTGGCGCAGGTCTACGCGGTTTTCCTTGTCCTTCTCTTCGACTTCCGGCTTGAGCTTCGCAGCTTCCTTGAGTACAGCCTCGGGCCACACGTGCGGAATATCGTAAGTGCGTAACGCAACATCGATCTCCATGCCCGGCGCCATGTAGTTGCCGACCACTTCGACCACATCACCCTGCGGCTGGAAGCGCGGCGTTGGCCAGTGGGTGATTTTCACCTCGACGAACTGGCCGATCTTCGCATTATTGTTGCGGCCCGGTGTTACCAGCACTTCCTGCTGGATTTTCGGGTTATCGGGTACAACAAAACCAATGCCACTCTCTTCGAAGTAGCGACCAACAATGGTTTCGTGAGCACGCGAGATGACTTCGACAATAACGCCTTCGCGACGACCGCGACGGTCAAGGCCGGAAACGCGCGCCAGCGCCCGGTCACCGTCGAACACCAGACGCATCTGCGCCGGGCTCATGAACAGGTCATCGGAACCGTCATCTGGAACCAGAAAACCGAAACCGTCACGGTGCCCGGAGATGCGACCCAGAATAAGGTCAAGCTTGTCTACCGGTGCATACGTGCCACGACGGGTATAGATCAACTGGGCGTCACGCTCCATTGCCCGAATGCGGCGGCGCAGAGCCTCGAATTGATCTTCGGTGGTCAGGCCGAATTCTTCGACCAGTTGCTCGCGACTGGCCGGCGAACCGCGCTCGGCAAGGTGCTGCAAGATCAGCTCACGGCTGGGAATAGGGTTTTCGTATTTTTCCGCTTCACGAGCGGCCTCGGGATCGAGGGACTGCCAATCGGCCATTAGATAGTTTTCACCTTGTATATATAGGGGTTAGTTTGGCATAGACCTCATGAAACGGGAAATTTCACGCTCAAACCACTCGACAAAAAGCCTCCCCGACCACGCTGCAAGACCCGAAACACACCGCCCGCGATTTTTTTCGACTTTTTTTCATCGCCGGGGTTTACAGCCTAAAAAGCGCTCCGTATAGTGCGCGCCATCGGCAGGTTGATGCCTTCCGATACTGCCCAGATGGTGAAATTGGTAGACACGCCAGCTTCAGGTGCTGGTGACCGCAAGGTCGTGGAAGTTCGAGTCTTCTTCTGGGCACCAATTCAAAAAAACCGAGCCAATGGCTCGGTTTTTTGCTTTCCGACTTCAGAAAAGCTGCCATCCCGCGGGCATAGCAGCGCCACATTTGCAGCGCTGCATGATGCTCAAGCCCGAAACTGCCCCAGGCTCGCCTACAACTGCGCAGCCAGACCGCTGAGTACCTTGCCGCTAGCAGTCGTCTCGACCACCGCCTCGGCAGCACGCTCGGCCTGTGCGTGAATCACCTCGACCCGACCGCGAACGGCCTGCGCGCCTTCAGCCTGATGTACAGCCGCCTTGGTTGCCAGACCGATGGCCGCATGCACCTGCTCGACGGACGCCTGCACGGTCTGCTGGCGTTTGGCGCTGCCACGTAATACCTCCAACCCTTCCTTGGCCTGTCGGCCAGCGATGCCGATGGCGGCGACCGCCTCTTTCGCTCCACGCTGCAGGGCGATGATGTGTTCCTGGATATCGCCCGTCGAGCTTTGTGTCTTGCTGGCCAGCGCACGCACCTCGTCAGCTACCACGGCGAAGCCCCTGCCCGTTTCACCCGCGCGGGCCGCTTCGATGGCTGCGTTGAGTGCGAGCAGGTTGGTTTGTTCGGCAATGCCGTGGATAACTTCCAGCACAACCTCAATCTGCTGGCTTTGCTGCGCCAGACGCTCGATGACCTGCGCACCGGTTTCGACCTGCCCGGCCAGCGCCTCGATCAAACCGCCGACCTGATTGGACGTGCGGGTGTTTTCATCGGTCGCCTGCTTGATATCGACCACTTGACGTAGGGCTGCCTGCATCGCCTGGCTTTCCGACTGCGCCTCATCGGCCATCTGCTCCAGCGCCTTGAGGCTGGCCGCCACTTCGTCTCGCTGCAGTTCGGCTGCAGCATCGGCGCCGGCGTTGCGCTGGCTCATCACGCCGATTTCCTGCCCGGTGCGCTGCGCCACCTCGCCCGCCTCACGAACGATAGGCTGCAACTTGTCGATGAAGCGATTGACCGCCGCCGACATGTCGCCGATTTCGTCATTACTGTCCAGCTTGACGCGCTTGGTCAGGTCGCCCTCACCCGCCGCCAGATCATTGAGCGCAGCGATCAGCAGATGCAGCTTGCTGACGACTCGACGACCGAGCACCACCGCCAGTAACAGCAGTACGCCCAGGCCGACCAGCGCCAACCCCATGCCGATCCGCCAGCGCAACGTTTCGGCGGCTTCCTGAACCGCCACACGTGTATTGGTGGTCATTGCAGCACCCGCCGTCTGAGCGGATTGCAAGCGCGTGCGCAAGGCGGTCGAACTGTCTTTGGAGGCACTGGCAAGGCTGTCGGAAACCAGTTGCTCGCCACTGGTTATCAGGGTGGCGAAACGCTTGTCCAGCGCAGCAAGATTTTCCTCGACCGTTGCCGTCGACACTCCCATGCGCACCTTGCCGATCTCGACACCGTTAGGGCTGATAGAGGCCTCGACGTAATACACCGACGGGTCGTTTTTCGCGGCAATGAGGATCTTGTCCATCGCACGCTCGCCTTCACCCTTGGCCAGCAGCGCCTTGACCAGCGGGTTATCGCGGTTCATGTACCGCGTAAGGTGCTCACCTGCGGCGTCGTCATAGACCACAAACAACACGTTGGGATTGCGCTGGGCGCGTCGGGCAAATTCGGAAAGGGTTGGCGTGTCGTTGTCCCACATGGCGCGCGGGGCAACCGCAGCCAGTAGCTCGGCCATGTCAGTGGCGGACTCTCTCAGGTCTTTTTCCAGCGTGGCACGCAGTTGGGCCTGCTCTTCCTTCAGGCGGGTAGAAAGTCCGACGCTCAAGCGCTGACGCGTACTGGCTGAAAGCGAGTCGAGGCTCGACGTCACTTCGCTACTCGCCAGCTCCAGCTCGGAGGAAAGATGTTGCGAATCTACCCCAAGGCGATTGGCAAGGTCAGCCTCAAGCGCTGTGACTGTGCTCCGGGTAAGAGCAACCGCCACGATGACCTGCACCAAAAGGGCAATGCCCAGGGCAATGAAGACCGGGCGCAGCAGACGGCTTTGCAATAGAGATAAGACAGCAGACACAGGAGAATCCCTCCACCCTCAGCGCCATTAAAATGATGGCACTTTTCTGTCATCTTTGTAGCAAGCGCCGTGCCGTGACACAAGTCTCACTTTTGCCGCGATTGAATCCTGCGGACGCTGAAAACAAAAAGGGCCGCAAACGCGGCCCTCTTGATACAGCGCGGCGAAGTATTAGCCGAACGGGTGACGCAGCACGATGGTTTCGTTACGGTCAGGACCGGTCGAAATGATATCGATAGGCGCGCCAACCAGCTCTTCGACGCGCTTGATGTAGGCGCGAGCGGCTGCAGGCAACTCTTCCAGGGTCTTGGCACCCAGCGTGGATTCGCTCCAGCCAGGCATCTGCTCGTAGACCGGACGCAGACCCAGGTAGCTGTCGGCGTCAGTAGGTGCGTCGATGACCGCGCCTTCTTCGTTCTCGTAGCCGACGCAGATGTTGATGGTCTCAAGACCGTCAAGCACGTCCAGCTTGGTCAGGCACAGGCCCGAGATGCTGTTGATTTCGATGGCGCGACGCAGGATGACGGCATCGAACCAGCCGCAACGACGAGCGCGACCGGTGGTAGCGCCGAACTCGTGGCCACGCTTGGCCAGGAAAGCACCGACATCGTCGAACAGCTCGGTCGGGAACGGACCCGAACCCACACGCGTGGTGTAGGCCTTGGTGATGCCCAGAATGTAATCCAGGTACATCGGACCAAAACCCGAACCGGTAGCGATACCGCCAGCAGTGGTGTTGGAGCTGGTGACGTACGGATAAGTACCGTGGTCGATGTCCAGCAACGAACCCTGGGCACCTTCGAACATAATGTCCTTGCCGTCGCGACGCATCTCATGCAGCGCAGCGGTGACGTCGAGCATCAGCGGCTTGAGCAGATCGGCATATTCCATGCACTCGTCGAGTGTCTTCTGGAAGTCGATGGCAGGCTCTTTGTAGTAATTGACCAGCACGAAGTTGTGGTAGTCGAGCAGCTCGCCCAGCTTGGCCGCGAAGCGTTCGCGATGGAACAGGTCGCCAATGCGCAGACCGCGACGCGCAACCTTGTCTTCGTAAGCCGGGCCGATACCACGACCGGTGGTGCCGATCTTGAATTCGCCGCGGGCTTTTTCACGCGCCTGGTCCAGTGCAACATGATACGACAGGATCAGCGGGCAGGACGGGCTGATGCGCAGACGCTCACGCACTGGAATGCCTTTCTCTTCCAGCTTGATGATTTCGCGCAGGAGCGCGTCGGGAGCAACCACTACACCGTTACCGATCAGGCACTGCACGCCTTCGCGCAGTACACCGGACGGAATCAGGTGCAATACGGTTTTCTCACCGTCGATCACCAGTGTGTGACCAGCGTTGTGGCCACCCTGATAGCGAACTACGGCGGTAGCATGTTCGGTCAGCAGATCAACGATCTTGCCTTTGCCCTCATCACCCCATTGAGTGCCCAGGACTACGACATTCTTACCCATAACACTTGTCCTCATTCACGCAAACTTGGTGCCGGCGGCGGCCGGCAGGAATACTCAAGAAGCCAGCGGCATTACCTGCCAGTGCTCGCCATGCTGAATCAATTGCCGGTCACAGTCGGCTTCACGCGCGGCGCTCGCCTGCTGCCCAGGCAAAGCCTGAACCACACGCTGACCTTCACTGCGCAACTGGCAAACCATCTGCCAGAGTGCCGCATCCGTACTGTCCGGCACCCAGATGCCACCAGACGGTAAGACGATTTCTGCCTGCCCCAGGGTTACCAGGGTTTTCAGGTCGGTGGAAAAGCCGGTCGCCGGACGGGCGCGGCCGAAGTCGGCGCCGATGTCATCGTAACGACCGCCCTGCGCGATCGACTGGCCCACGCCCGGCACGAACACCGCAAACACCACACCGGTGTGGTAGTGATAGCCACGCAGCTCGCCGAGATCGAAGTACAGCGGCAACTGCGGGAAACGCGCAGCCAGACGCTCGGCTATTGCCAGCAAGTCGTCCAGCGCGGCCAGCACCGGCGCAGGTGCCCCAGCCAGACGATCACGCGCCGCGTCCAGCACCTCACGTCCACCACACAGATCAACCAGCGCGCGCAGCATTGTTGCGAGCTCTTGCGGGAGATCGGCGGTCAGGGCAACCACTTCATCAATGGCCTTGCGCTGCAGTGCATCGAACAACTGCTGCTCGACTTCTCCCGACAGGCCAGCGGCACGCGCCAGACCACGGTAGATGCCGACATGTCCAAGGTCCATGTGCACGTCCGGCACATCGGCCAGTTGCAGCATGGCCAGCATCAGACTGATGACTTCGACGTCACTGCTCGGGCTGGCATCGCCGTACAGCTCGGCGCCCAGTTGAATGGGGCTGCGCGAGGAGGACAGTGCGCGCGGCTGGGCGTGCAGAACGCTGCCCGCATAGCACAGACGGCTCGGGCCTTCACGCTTGAGGGTGTGAGCATCGATGCGTGCAACCTGCGGCGTGATGTCGGCGCGAAAGCCCATCTGCCGGCCCGATTGCGGGTCGATAACCTTGAAGGTGCGCAGGTCCAGATCCGAACCCGCGCCGGTCAGCAGGGATTCGAGATACTCGATATGCGGGGTGACGACAAACTCATAGCCCCAGCTCTGAAACAGATCCAACACCTGACGGCGCGCTACTTCAATGCGCGCCGCTTCCGGTGGCAGTACTTCTTCGATGCCATCTGGTAGCAGCCAGCGGTCGACCGTTGCCATTACGCCATTCCCCTGTGATCCAGGCGGCCAGCCTACAGGCCAGCCTTGAGTGAAGCAGAAAGTGGTGCGCTGTATGACGGGCACGACAAATGCCCGAGACAGGTCTTGCAGACCACTTTCCTCGAAAAATCTTGCCGTGCTCTGATTCAGATACGGCCAATCAATCGTGCAGACGCAAAAAAGCCGGGAATTTCCCGGCTGCCGCATGATACACACGTTTCACCGTACGTTCACCCCACCGGGCGGTTTTGCCGCCCGGCGGGTGATTAATTACGGCTTGGCTTTTTCCAGATAGCGAAAGAATTCGCTGTTCGGATCGAGCACCATCACGTCGCTCTTGTTCGCAAAGCTTTCACGGTAGGCGCGCAGGCTGCGATAAAACGCGTAGAACTCCTGGTCCTGACAATATGCCTTGGAGTAGATCGCGGCAGCCTGGGCATCACCATCACCACGCGCTTCTTCCGACTCGCGATAGGCTTCTGCCAGCAACACACGACGCTGACGATCAGCGTCGGCACGAATGCCCTCAGCCAGCTCGTTACCCTTGGCACGGTGCTCGCGAGCTTCACGCTCACGCTCGGTGCTCATACGCTCGAAAACGCTGCGATTCACTTCCTTCGGCAGGTCGATGGCCTTGACCCGGACATCGACAACTTCGATACCCAGCTCTTTCTCGGCCATGCGGTTCAGCGAACCGGTTATATCAGCCATCAGCGCATCACGCTCACCCGACACGACTTCGTGCAGGGTGCGCTTGCCGAACTGGTCACGCAGGCCCGACTCCAGACGACGCGAAAGACGCTCGTCGGCAATCTGCTTGAGGCCGGAAGTCGCGGTGTAGAAACGCTCCGCATCCTTCACACGCCACTTGGCGTAGGCATCGACCATGACCGCTTTCTTTTCCAGCGTCAGGAAACGCTGGGTCGGTGCATCGAGGGTCAGCAAACGACCGTCGAACTTGCGCACCTGGTTCACATAAGGAACCTTCACATGCAGACCCGGCTGAACGTCCGCCTGGACCACGCGACCGAATTGCAGCAGAACCGCGCGCTCGGTCTGGGACACTATGTAAAAGCTGTTCCAGGCGATGACTGCCAGTACCACGCCGACAATAAGGGTGATCAGTGATTTGTTACTCATCAGCGAGTCTCCCTGGTACGTACTTCACCACGCTGCTGAGCCTCATTCGCCCGGGCAGCGGCGGCAGCAGCGGCAGCATCATTAGCCGACTGCGATGGCGTACCTGAATTGGAGCCATTGCCGTTACTGCTGCGGCTGCTCTCGATCATCTTGTCGAGCGGCAGATAAAGCAGATTGTTCTGCCCCTTGTCGCCGGTCACGAGCACCTTGCTGGTATTGCTGAAGACTTCCTGCATGGTGTCCAGATACAGACGCTGGCGGGTAACTTCAGGAGCCTTGCGGTACTCGGCAACCAGTTTGGTAAAGCGATCCGCCTCACCCTTGGCGCGCGAAACGACTTCATCGCGGTAGCCGTTGGCATCCTCAAGGATGCGCTGAGCCTGACCACGGGCTTCCGGAATCACGCCATTGGCATAGCTTTCGGCCTGATTGCGTGCACGCTGCTCGTCTTCACGGGCGCGGATCACGTCATCGAACGCTTCCTGCACTTCACGCGGTGCCGCAGCGCTCTGTACGTTCACCTGAGTGACGGTGATGCCGGTGCGGTAGGTATCGAGGAAGCGTTGCAGACGCTCCTTGATTTCGCTGGCCATCAGTTCACGACCTTCAGTCAGCACCTGATCCATTGCCGTGGAACCCACGACATGGCGCAGCGCACTTTCAGTGGCGTGCTGCAGGCTGATTTCAGGCTGGTCGACGTTCAGGACGAAGTCCTGCAGGTTGCTGATCTTGTATTGCGCGGTCAGTGGCACTTCGACGATGTTCTCGTCTTCGGTGAGCATCTGGCCCTGCTTGCTGTAGGCTCGCTCGCGAGTCACGTTTTCCATGTACTTGCGATCGAACGGCGGGAAGTAGATGTTGAGACCCGGCCCTACGGTTTCGTGGTATTGACCGAAACGCAGCACGACAGCCTGCTCCTGCTCGTCAACAACATATATAGCGCTGTAGAGCCAGAAAGCGACGAGCACGACCAGGCCGATACCGAGCAAGCCAAAGCCACCGCCCTTGCCTGAACCGCCACCACTGCCGCCGCCATCGCTGCCGCGTTTGTTACCGCCGCCGAACAACCCCTTCAGGCTTTCCTGCAGCTTACGGAAGGCCTCGTCGAGATCAGGTGGTCCCTTGCGGTCGCCGCCACGGCGTTTGCCACCCCAGGGATCTTGATTATTCGAGTTGCCACCCGGCTCATTCCAAGCCATAGCGCTCTCCATCTGATAAAGCAAAGACGCGCCCGCGGCGCGCCGACCAATGCTACAGAATGCTCGCGAAAGCCGTACAACGGCTTTCTCGTGCTTTTATTGCAAAGTGTGTTGCTCGATGAACTCCAGCGGCTGCAATCCTTCGCGACTCACCAGTCGATTGAGTTCAACGCGCAGCAGTCGTACGGCCAACACGCTGGCACCTTCCTCGTCATGCGTTTCGCTCTGCACCGCACCCAATTCAAAAAACTGGGCGCGCAGCCGGGCAAGACTCTGAGGCAAAAGCAGCGTGCCGACAAACAGGTCGTCGCCGAGCAGTTCGGCGATGGCCTGCTTGAGCAGATCCAGCCCTCGACCATCGCGGGCAGACACCCAGACACGCTGCGGCTTGCCATCGGCATCCCGCTGTATCTGAGGCTCCACGCCTTCAAGCAGATCGAGTTTGTTATAGACCTCAAGGATCGGCAAGCCCTCGGCACCGATCTCACCGAGCACGGCCATGACCTGCTCGATCTGCGACATGCGGTCAGGCTCGTGGGAGTCGATCACATGCAGCAGTAAATCGGAGTTGCTCGACTCTTCAAGCGTCGCTCGAAAGGCTTCTACCAGTTTGTGCGGCAGATGGCGAATGAAGCCTACGGTATCGGCCAGCACGATAGGGCCCAGATCATCGAGCTGCAGACGACGCAAGGTCGGATCGAGCGTGGCGAACAGCTGGTCCGCCGCAAACACATCCGAATCGGTCACCGAGTTGAAAAGGGTCGATTTACCGGCGTTGGTATACCCCACCAGAGAAACCGAAGGGATATCGGCGCGACGGCGTCCACGACGTGCCTGATCGCGCTGGCTGCGAACCTTCTCCAGCCGCCCCTTGATCTGCCGCAGGCGAACCCGCAGAAGACGTCGGTCGGTTTCGAGCTGGGTTTCGCCTGGGCCGCGCAGGCCGATACCACCTTTCTGACGCTCAAGGTGAGTCCAGCCACGGACCAGACGCGTACTCATATGCTCAAGCTGGGCCAGTTCGACCTGAAGCTTGCCTTCGTGGGTACGTGCGCGCTGCGCAAAGATATCGAGGATCAGACCCGTACGATCAAGCACGCGGCACTCGAAAACGCGTTCGAGGTTACGTTCCTGACTGGGCGTGAGGGTGTGATTGAAGATAACGAGATCAGCCTGTTCGGCCTTGACCTGGTCGCGAAGCTCCTCGACCTTGCCAGAGCCAATCAGGTATTTGGCCGATGGCCGATGACGCGGCACGTTGATAAACGCAACGGTATCGGCACCGGCCGATATGGCCAGCTCCTGAAACTCCTGCGGATCTTCGCGCGCCTCAGGGTCCTGACCATCCAGATGAACGAGAATTGCACGTTCACCACCACTGTGGCGCTCAAAGAACAAGGCAGACTCCTATCAGGCGTTACCTGGCTCGGCGTCTGCGCCGTCAGCGTCGGTAGCGCTGGGAAGGCGAATCGGGCGAACCGGTACGACGGTGGAAATGGCGTGTTTGTAGACCATCTGGCTGACAGTATTCTTTAGCAAAATGACGAACTGGTCGAAAGACTCGATCGTGCCCTGCAGCTTGATACCGTTGACCAGGTAGATCGATACCCCGACCTTCTCTTTTCGCAAGGTATTCAAGTAAGGGTCTTGTAGCGAATGCCCTTTTGACATGTGCCGCACTCCTTTAAGGATCAATAAATAATAAATCGAATTCGATTGGCTTACCGGCCACCCCCCAAGGATAGACGGCTATTGCAGGGACTCAGCTCAATATGGAGACCGATCCCAGGTATTTCAAGGCGCGCGACAGATTGTCGCTGGCCAGACTGTCCAGCCAGTGCAAATCCTCCCAGCTGCGCAGCCAGGTGAACTGCCTTTTGGCCAACTGGCGCGTTGCAATAATGCCGCGCTCCTGCATTTCATCCCGCGTCAGCTTCCCATCCAGGTGATCCCAGACCTGGCGATAACCGACGGCTCTTATCGAGGGCAACCCGGAATGCAGGTCGCCTCTTGAGCGCAATGCCAGTACTTCGTCCAGAAACCCCTGATCCAGCATTTGCTCAAAACGTAGCGCGATGCGTTGGTGCAGCACCTTGCGATCCGCCGGAGCGATGGCAAGGTTCGCGACAGTATAGGGCAATTGCTGACGCCCTGATGCCGCCGCTTCGGTACTTTGCGCAGTTTGTTGCTCGCGGTGTGCCGTCATGCTCATTCCGCTGACCCGATACACCTCGAGCGCCCTGATCAGTCGTTGCGGATCATTGGGGTGAATGCGCGCCGCCGAAACGGGGTCGACCACCGCCAATTGATCGTGCAATGACTGCCAGCCATAGGCCTGTGCATCAGCTTCAAGCTGTGCCCTTACCTGCGCATCGGCAGCCGGCATATCCGCCAGCCCGTGCAATAGAGCCTTGAAATACAACATAGTGCCGCCGACCAGCAAAGGAATATTTCCGCGCGCGGTAATTTCCGCCATGGCCGCCAGGGCGTCACTGCGAAAATCGGCTGCGGAGTAGCTTTGCGCTGGGTCGAGGATGTCGATCAGACGGTGTGGATATTCAGCCAGCTGTGCTTTTGAAGGCTTGGCGGTGCCGATGTCCATGCCGCGATAGACCAACGCCGAATCGACGCTGATCAGCTCGCAAGGCAACACTTTGCTCAGTTCTATCGCAAGGTCGGTCTTGCCTGCGGCGGTAGGCCCCATGAGAAAGATGGCCGGAGGTAAAGCATTCATTCATTGACCGCGCAGGAATAATTTATCCAGGTCATTGAGACCCATCTGGGTCCAGGTAGGACGACCGTGGTTACATTGCCCGCTGCGTTCGGTGTTTTCCATGTCACGCAACAGGCCGTTCATTTCCGGGATGGCCAGCCGCCGATTGGCGCGAATCGCGCCGTGACAGGCCATGGTCCCGAGCAACTCGTTCATGTGTGCCTGCACCCGGTCGCTGGTGCCGTACTCCATCAGATCCGCCAGCACATCGCTGACCAGCCGATTGGCCTCGGCCTGCTTGAGCAACGCAGGGATCTGGCGGATCGCCAGGGTTTCCGGACCAAGCCGCTGCAGCTCGAAGCCCAGGCGCTGAAACGTCGCGATATGTTCTTCGGCGCAGTCCGCTTCACGCTGGCTGACCGCGAGAGATTCGGGCACCAGCAATGGCTGACCACTCAGGCCTTCATTGGCCATCGCTATTTTCAGGCGCTCGTACATGATTCGCTCGTGGGCGGCGTGCATGTCCACCAGCACCAGCCCGTGAGCGTTTTCAGCGAGGATGTAGATACCTTTGAGCTGCGCCAGCGCATAACCCAGCGGCGGGATATCGCCGGGCGACTCCGGCAGCGACGAGGGTGCGGTGCTGGGCAGCGGTGCGAAGAATTCACGGTAGGCGCTTTGCGCTTCGGCCACCGGCACGCCAGAGGTGGGCCGAGGCGTATATTGATACTGATAACCGCTGCCAGCGCCGCCACCGGCAGCAGGCCGGGCAAAAGGCTCGCCCTGCGGCTGTTCCAGCAAGTTGTTGGCCAGACGCATTTCACCCTGCGGCCCGAACTCACCGGCCTCAGGCCCGGTAGGCCGAGGCTCGACGGCGACCGGTACGCTGCCGCCCAGCTGGTTTTCCGGGCGCACATCACCCAATGCACGGTGCAGGGTGCCATAAAGGAAGTCATGCACCATGCGCCCGTCGCGAAAGCGTACTTCATGCTTGGTCGGGTGAACGTTGACGTCTACAGCAGCCGGGTCGACCTCGAAAAACAGCACGAACGTGGGGTGACGGCCATTGAACAACACGTCGCGATACGCCTGACGCACCGCATGAGCGACCAGTTTGTCGCGCACCGCACGCCCGTTTACGAAGAAATATTGCAGGTCGGCCTGGCTGCGCGAAAATGTCGGCAGCCCTACCCAGCCCAACAGATGAAGGCCGTTGCGTTCGATCTGGATAGGCAGCGCCTGCTCCAGGAAGCCCGGCCCGCAGATCGCCGAGACACGTCGTGCTCTGGAAGTGTCGTCATGCGCTTCATGCAGGCTCAGCACGGTCTTGCCGTTGTGACGCAAATGGAAGGCCACGTCGAAACGTGCCAGCGCCATGCGCTTGATGACTTCCTGCAGGTGATCGAATTCGGTTTTTTCGGCCTTGAGAAACTTGCGCCGGGCAGGCGTGTTGAAGAACAGATCGCGCACTTCAACGGAGGTGCCTACCGGATGCGCTGCTGGCTGGACGCGCGGTGCCATGTCACGACCTTCGGTCTCCACCTGCCAGGCCTGATCGGCGTCGCGGGTGCGCGAGGTCAGCGTCAGGCGCGCCACGGAGCTGATCGAAGCCAGGGCCTCGCCGCGAAACCCTAGGCTCATGACGCGCTCGAGGTCCTCCAGATCGCGAATCTTGCTGGTGGCATGTCGCGCCAGCGCCAGCGGCAGGTCATCCGAGGAAATACCGCCACCGTCGTCACGCACTTTCAGCAGCTTGATACCGGCCTGCTCTACATCGACATCTATGCGCCGCGCGCCGGAATCAAGGCTGTTTTCCAGCAGCTCCTTGATAACCGATGCCGGACGCTCGACGACTTCGCCAGCCGCAATCTGGTTGGCCAGACGCGGGCTTAGCAATTCGATGCGCGCAGCGTTCAGGACAGTCTGAGCGTTATCGGCTTCGGTGCCGTCGAGCAGAAGATCGGTCATTGCTGAGTCGCCACCTCGGAACTTGGAATTCGCAGATCCTGGCCAATCTTCAATTCATCGGTTTTCAGATTGTTGGCGCTGCGCAGCGTGGCAATGTTCATGTCATAGCGCGCCGCGAGCATGGCCAGGGTTTCGCCAGAGCGGACCACATGGTTGCGTGGCCCTTGAGCCAGCTTGCCGTTGTCACGCAGCCAGGCAATATAAGTGCCCTGTGGCGGGTTCTGCTGGAAGAACTGCTTTACCCCGGAATTGATCGAACGCGCCAACGCCTGTTGGTGCGACGCAGAACTCAGCTTGTTGGCTTCGTTGGCGTTGGAGATAAAGCCGGTTTCCACCAGAATCGACGGGATATCCGGCGATTTGAGCACCATGAAACCTGCCTGCTCGACGCGCGATTTGTGCAACGAGGTGACGCGGCCAATATTGCTCAGCACTTTCTGGCCTACGTTCAGGCTGGAAGACAGCGAAGCGGTCATGGACAAGTCCAGCAACACCCCGGCGAGCATGCGGTCCTTGTCGTCGAGGCTTACCGCACCGGCACCACCGATCAGGTCGGAACGGTTTTCACTGTCCGCCAGCCAGCGTGCGGTTTCGGAGGTCGCACCGCGATCAGACAAGGCGAACACCGAAGCGCCAAACGCCGCGGTGGACGGCGCAGCGTCGGCGTGAATGGACACAAACAGGTCGGCCCCCTTGGAGCGGGCGATCTCGGTACGTTTGCGCAACGGAATAAAGTAGTCACCGGTCCGCGTCAGCTCAGCGCGATAGCCTTTCTCGGCATTGACCTGGCGCTGCAGCTCCTTGGCGATCGACAGCACTACGTTTTTCTCTTTCTGCCCGGCACCGCCGGAGGCACCCGGGTCTTCACCGCCGTGCCCGGCATCGATCACCACGACAATGTCGCGCTTGCCATTGGGCACCGGGGTCAGCTTGATTTCAGGCTTGGCCGGGCTGACCGGGACAGCGGGCGCGGTATTGGCGGCAGTATCCTGGATCACTGGTGTCGGGTTGGCATCTGCGGCGTTATCGAACAGATCGACCACCAGACGGTTGCCATACTGCTGGTTCGGCGCAAGCGTAAAGCTTTTGGGCGTCACCGCCTTTTTCAGGTCGATGACCACGCGCAGATCGGTCGGCATGCGCTGGGCAGAGCGCATGCTGCTGATCGGCGTATTGGCTGTCGATACATTCAGCGGACCACCGAGTGTCGCGCCATTGATATCGATCACCAGACGATCAGGTGAAGTCAGTGTGAATACGCTGTGCTGGACAGGCCCGGACAGGTCGAATACCAGACGTGTGTTGTCCGGTGCTCGCCATAAGCGGACACTTTTTACTTGCGTAGCGGCAACCGCCTCGACAGCCAGGGCCATCAGCAGCAGACCAACTACAGTAACCAGCGCGCGCATGCGCATACCTAACCCCATATCTATTTGAATTCCAAAGCCAAAGTGGCACACCAGCGTTCGCCACGCGAGCCCAGCGGGCTCAATATCACGGACCGACCTTCTCCGTGCGGGCCAATGGTAATGGTCAGGTCAGGCTTTGGCAAAAAGCCTGCACCACGCTGGGGCCATTCAATCAGACAAAGTGCATCGCCGTCGAAGTAATCACGCACCCCCATGTACTCGAGTTCTTCGGGATCGACCAGACGATACAGGTCAAAGTGAAAGACCCGGACGGCACCTATTTCGTAGGGCTCGACCAGCGTGAAAGTAGGACTCTTGACAGCCCCGGCATGCCCGAACCCGCGAATCATTCCCCGCGAAAGAGTTGTTTTTCCAGCGCCAAGATCGCCATCGAGAAAGATGACGCCCACGCCTTCGGTAACCGTTGCCAGGCGTGCACCAAAACTCATCATTGCCTCTTCGCCAACCACATGCAGCGTTAAATCAGACACGGTTGCAGCTCCTCCAATAACTGACGAATGGCAGGAATAATATCGCTGGCAGCCAGCCCGCGACCGTATTCACTGACTTTCTGACCGGCGCTTGCGTGCAGCCACACCGCCAGACAGGCCGCATCGAATGGCGTTAGATGCTGCGCCAGCAGCGCACCGATCAACCCGGCCAATACGTCACCCAGTCCGGCGGTGGCCATGGCCGGATGACCACGGTCGCACAACGCCAGTTGCCCGCTCGCATCGGCGATCAGGCTGCCGGAGCCCTTAAGCACAAAGACCGTATCGAACTTACGCGCCAGCGCCCGCACAGCAGCGGCCCGGTCAGCCTGAACGTCCTTGATGCCAACGCCCAGCAAACGCGCGGCCTCTCCCGGATGAGGAGTGATGACGCAGCCCTTGGGCAGACTCACCAGACCGGCGGCCAGCATATTCAGAGCATCGGCATCCCACACTTGGGGCCGCTCAGCGTTGGCAGCAGCCGACAGCAGGCTGCGCCCCCAGGACGCCTGCCCCAGGCCGGGCCCGACCACCAATACGCTGGCCGGCTCGATCAAAGCCATCAACTGGTTAGCCGAGCGAATGGCCGCACTCATGATTTCCGGCATGCGCGTCAGGGCGGCCGGAATATGTTCGGCGCGGGTCGCCAGCGTCAGCATGCCCGCCCCGCTGCGCAAGGCGCTTTCGGCGCTGAGCAAGGCAGCACCGCCAAAACCGTGATCGCCACCGATGACCAGCACTCGGCCGAACATGCCTTTATGAGCAGTACGCGGACGCGGTGCCAGCGTCGGCAGACTGGATGCGCCCAGACGTTTCGCGCTGACCGGCACCTGCGCAACCAGCGCAGGGTCGGCGCGCAAATCATCAAACACCAGTTCGCCCACCAGGTCCGCCGCATCGCCTGTCAACAAGCCCAGTTTGAGGCCGATGAAGGTAACGGTCACATCGGCACGCACCGCCACGCCCAGCGTCTGGCCGGTGTCTGCACTCAAGCCCGACGGGATGTCCACGGCGGCGACCGGCAGGCCGCTGGCATTGATCGCCTTGATGGCCGAAACATAGGGCTCGCGCACTTCGCCGTTGAGCCCGGTGCCGAGCAAGGCATCCAGCACCACGCCGCTCAGCGGTTGTCCGGCCCATGCCTGAGTGTCGATGCCGGAAGCTGCCGCGTGCGCCGAAGCGGCATCACCGGTCAATGCAGCCGGGTCGCCGACAGCCAGCACCCTGACTTGCCAGCCTGCCTTGTGCGCCAGCGCGGCCACCAGATACCCGTCACCGGCATTGTTGCCACGTCCGGCCAGCACGGTCAGTTCATTGGCCTTCGGCCAGCGTCGGAGTATCGTCCGCCATAGCGCCTGGGCAGCGCGCAGCATCAATTCCAGGCCTGGCGTACCGGCAGCAATCAGCCGTGCATCGAGGTCGCGGACCTGCGCAGCGCTGTACAGCGCGTCGGGTAAATGAGGTTTCGTGTCGAACATGCGTCTATAGGCTCCGATGTCTGGCAGAATTATACGCACCTTGGCCCCGGTTTCTCTCTGCGCATGTCCGCTATTACTGCTGCACTCCCCACTCGCGACGATCTTGCCGCCCTTGCCCTGTCAATCAAGGCATGGGGGCGTGAGCTGGGCTTTCAGGAAGTGGGGATCAGCGGTCTGGACCTGGCAGAGCACGAGCAGCACCTGCAACGCTGGCTCGATGCAGGCTATCACGGCGAAATGGACTATATGGCAGCCCACGGCAGTAAACGTTCCCATCCGGACGAGCTGGTGCCGGGAACGTTGCGCGTGGTGTCGCTGCGCATGGACTATCTGCCCGGCGACACCGAGATGGCCCAGCGCCTGACAGAACCGGAAAAAGCCTATGTGTCACGCTACGCCCTGGGCCGTGACTATCACAAGTTGATCCGCAAGCGCTTGCAGCAACTGGCCGAGCGCATTCAGCAGGCCATCGGGCCGTTTGGTTTTCGGGCGTTCGTGGACAGCGCGCCAGTGCTGGAAAAGGCCATTGCCGAACAGGCCGGGCTCGGCTGGATCGGCAAGAACACGCTGGTGCTCAACCGCAAGGCGGGCAGCTTTTTCTTTCTCGGCGAGCTGTTTGTCGACATCCCGCTGCCGGTCGATGCGCCGCATGCGACGGAACATTGCGGGCGCTGCACGGCCTGTCTGGACATCTGCCCGACGGCGGCCTTTGTCGGGCCTTATGTGCTGGACGCACGGCGCTGCATTTCCTACCTGACCATCGAGCTCAAGACCGCGATTCCAGAAGAGCTGCGGCCACTGATCGGCAACCGGGTGTTCGGTTGCGACGATTGCCAGATTGTCTGCCCGTGGAACCGCTTTGCACGACCAACCGACCAGAGCGATTTCCAGCCGCGCCATAACCTGGACAACGCTGGGCTGGCCGAGCTGTTTTTATGGGATGAAGACAAATTCCTCAGTAGTACAGAAGGCTCGCCCCTGCGCCGCGCCGGGTACGAACGCTGGCTACGCAATCTGGCTGTTGGACTGGGCAACGCGCCCTCCACCATCCCGGTGATCGAAGCCCTGCAAGCACGGCGAGATTACCCGTCGGAGCTGGTCAGGGAACATGTGGAATGGGCGTTGCAGAGGCATGGGGTGGCAGACGCAGGGGGCTAACGCGTCTGAGCGGGCCGAGCGACGCTTAACTTGCGTGGGAGCGGACTTGTCCGCGAACTGTCGGGAACCGGCAGCAAAAACGGTCGCCTTGGTGCATCAGACACAACAGCGTCAGCAGGTTTCAGGGCCGCTTCGCAGCCCATCGCAGCCGTCGTGACCTCCTGAAGCTCCCACGCCCTCCGGGCAGAAGACCACTCTGCGGGCATCTCAGGATGTGAATGAAGCAGAGTGCTGCGTATGGGCATGCAGCTCCGGGCGTTCTGCGCCCTCTTCAGGGCTCGTCTTTATAGACGAACTTGGGCATTTCCCAGCGGAATCGGATCGCCAGCAGGCGCAGCAGCAGGCCGCCGAACAAGGTGATGAGCACGGCCTGTTCATCCGGCAGTTGCAGGTACTGGCACAGCAAAAAACACCACGCGACCAGAAATGAAACGCTGGCATACAGTTCGCGACGGAAGATCAGCGGGATGTCGTTGCAGAAGATGTCGCGCAGGATGCCACCGAAGACCCCAGTGATGACACCGCACACTGACGCGATCACCAGACCATGCCCGGCTTCCAGCGCAGTCATGCAGCCGATCAGGGTGAAGGCCACCAGCCCCAGTGCATCCAGCACCAGAAACAACGAGCGCAGGTGGCGCATCAATGGCGCGATAAAGATCGTCACCAACGCTGCCATACTGGTCAATATGAGGTATTCCGGGTGCTTGACCCAGGTCAGCGGGTAATGGCCGATCAGCACATCGCGCACCGAGCCGCCGCCCAGCGCTGTGACGCAAGCGATCAGCACCACACCGAACCAGTCCATTCCTCGACGGCCCGCAGACAGCGCGCCAGTCATGGCTTCAGCAGTGATGGCAATCAGATAAAGCATCAGCAACATGGCGGGGACTCTGCGACAAAGGCGCGCAGTCTAACCAGCCGACCAGCGCACTGAAAGAGTGCAGCGAAGATTATTCACTGCACGCGCGAGTCTTGATCAAGGCTTGATGAAGTGCTCACGATAAAAGCGCAGCTCGGCAATCGACTCGCGGATGTCATCGAGCGCCAGGTGGGTGCTGCCTTTCTTGAATTTCAGCTCGGGGGACCAGCGCGCCGCCAGTTCCTTGAGGGTCGAGACATCCAGATTGCGGTAGTGGAACCAGTTTTCCAGCGTCGGCATGTGGCGATACAGGAAGCGGCGATCCTGGCAGATGCTGTTGCCGCAGATCGGCGAACTGCGCTCCGGCACCCACAGCTTGATGAACTCAAGGGTCTGCGCCTCGGCTTCAGCCATGCTGATGGTGCTTTCGCGTACTCGCTGGGTCAGGCCCGAGCCACCGTGCTGGCGGGTGTTCCACTCGTCCATTTTCGCCAGCGTTTCGTCACTCTGGTGCACAGCGATCACCGGGCCTTCGGCCAGGGTGTTCAGCTCGCTATCAGTGATGATCGTGGCCATTTCGATGATGACATCGGTATCAGGGTCCAGACCGGTCATTTCCAGATCGATCCAGATCAGGTTCTGCTTGTTCTGCATGTGTCGACTCCTCAGCGTAGGCGCGCAGTTTAGCTCACCCTGCCGTGCTAGACTCCTGCCGATCAATCGTACTGCCTAATTCATCGGTTACATCACATCGGAACACCCATGGCCAAACGCCAACTCAATCGTCGTCAGAACTGGCGCATCGAAAAAATTCAGGGCGAGCGTGCTGCCCGCGCGGCAAAACGCGAGTCCGCTACGCTTGAAACACTGGAAGGCGGCGACCTCGGCCCCGAACAGACCGGCCTTGTGATTGCTCACTTCGGTGTACAGGTCGAAGTCGAGGCTCAGGAAGGCGAAGCAAGCGGTCAGGTATTTCGCTGCCACCTGCGCGCCAACCTGCCGGCACTGGTCACGGGTGATCGCGTTGTATGGCGCGCCGGCAATCAGGGCATTGGCGTCATCGTTGCGCAACTGCCCCGCACCACCGAACTGCGCCGCCCGGACTCACGTGGCCAGCTCAAGCCTGTGGCTGCCAACGTCGATCTGATCGTGATCGTGTTCGCGCCCATGCCCGAGCCACATGCCAACCTGATTGACCGCTATCTGGTGGCCGCCGAGCATGCCGGGATTCGTCCGCTGCTGCTGCTCAACAAGGCTGACCTGATCGACGAACAGAACGCGCCCGCGCTCAATGCGTTACTGGCGGTCTACCGCACACTGGGTTACCCGGTGCTGGAAGTGTCGGCGCATCATGGCGATGGCATGCAGACACTGCAAAGCCAGCTTGATGGCCACATCAGTGTGTTCGTTGGCCAGTCCGGCGTCGGCAAGTCTTCGTTGGTCAACAGCCTGCTGCCGGAAACGGATACCCGGGTCGGGCCGTTGTCCGAAGTCTCCGGCCAGGGCACACACACCACCACAACCGCCCGCCTGTTCCACTTTCCGCGTGGCGGCGATCTGATCGACTCACCGGGTATCCGCGAATTCGGCCTGGGGCATGTCAGCCGTGCAGACGTAGAAGCTGGCTTCATCGAATTCAACGACCTGATCGGCACGTGCCGCTTTCGCGACTGCAAGCATAACCGCGAACCGGGCTGCGCCCTGCTCAAGGGGCTTGAAGATGGCCGCGTGCAGCAACAGCGCATGAACAGCTACCGTTCGATCATTGCCAGCTTGCCGCAAGACAGTTACTGAGCACCGAACGCCGCACACAAAAACGCCGCGATGATCGCGGCGTTTCTGTATCGGTTGCAGCTCAGTTCTGGGCTGGCTCGACCCGCAACTTGCCATCGTCAAAGATATTCAGCTTCTGCCGGATCTCGTGAGGCTGGGCGTATGCCTGTGGGTCTGGCGGTGCCCCGACCGAAGCACCCGGAGCAGCGGGAGTAGCAGGAGTAGCAGGAGCGGCGGGCGCAGGTTTGGACTGAGGCGCACCACCGGAGTTCTGGTCGCCTTCGATACGCTGCTGAGCCTTTTTGGTCAAAACCACAATGTCGATGCGGCGGTTGACCGGATTGGTCGGGTTCTCGTGATCATAAAGAGCTGACGAGGCATAACCCACCACCCTGGCCACCTGTGAGTCCGGATAGGTACCGGCCACTAGCGCACGACGTGCAGCATTGGCGCGGTTGGCCGACAGTTCCCAGTTACCGAATCCGCCGTTGCCTACAAAAGGTGTCGCGTCGGTATGACCGCTGATGCTGATCTTGTTCGGCACGCTTTTGATGGTGTCAGCCATTGCCAGCAGGATGTCTTCGAAATAAGGCTTGAGACGTGCGCTGCCCGAGTCGAACATCGGCCGGTTGTCAGCGTCCATGATCTGGATACGCAAACCGTCCTGGGTGATCTCGAACAGAATCTGGTCCTTGAATTTCTGCAGTTGCGGGTTTTCCTCGACCTTGTTCTGCAGCTCTTGCAACAGCATCTCCAGACGCTCCTGCTCGACCTCTTCAGCTTTGGTCTCGGAAGTCTCGGCCTCAAGGGGCACGGTGTCAGGTGACGGCGTGGTCTTGACCTCAGGGTTCAGCGTCTGATTCGGCGACATCTCGGGCGAGCCGCCCAGGTCGATCACATACGGCGAACCGCTGTCCGAAAAACCGACCGGGTCCTTGAAGTAACCGGCCACCGCGAGCAACTGTTCGGGCGTGGCAGAAGACATCAGCCACAGCACCAGAAAGAACGCCATCATCGCCGTCGCGAAGTCGGCAAACGCGATTTTCCAGGCACCGCCGTGATGTCCGCCACCAAAGCGCTTTACGCGCTTGATGATAATCGGCTGATTATTTTCCATGACTTAGCGACCGCGAACCGCTTGTTCCAGCTCGCTGAAGCTGGGGCGATGCAGCGGGTAGAGAACCTTGCGGCCAAATTCGACGGCCAGCGAAGGCGGCATGCCGGAGGCCGACGCCACCAGCGACGCCTTGATGCTCTCATAGACGTTCATTTCTTCCTTGGCATCATGGGCAAGGCAGGTGGCCAACGGACCGAAGAAACCGTATGCCGCAAGAATACCGAAGAAGGTACCTACCAGCGCCGCACCTACGTGCATGCCGATTGCAGCCTTGTCGCCCGACCCCAGCGACGCCATGGTCACCACGATACCGAGTACCGCCGCCACGATACCGAAGCCAGGCATACCGTCGGCGATACCGGTAATGGCATGGGATGGATGCTCGAGCTCTTCTTTCATGCTCAGCAGTTCCATGTCGAACAAGCCTTCCAGCTCGTGAGGAGCCATGTTGCCGGACGACATGATGCGCAGGTAGTCGCAGATGTACGCGGTCATGCGCTCATCTTTCAGCACACCAGGGTATTTGGCGAAGATCGGGCTGGAGGCGGCGTCTTCGATATCCCCTTCAATCGCCATCATGCCTTCACGGCGGCTCTTGTTGAGGATTTCGTACACCAGCCCCAGCACCTCAAGGTAATAGGCGTGTGTGAAGCGCGAACCGAACATCTTCAGCGACTTCTTGAACACGTGCATGGTCATGTAGCCAGGGTTGGCCTGGAGGAACGCGCCCAGTGCAGCACCGCCGATGATCAAGACCTCGTAGGGCTGGAACAGCGCCATGATCTTGCCATGGGACAGCACATATCCGCCGAGGACACTCGCGATAACGACAATGATGCCGATAATTTTAGCCATAGGAAAAAATACTTTACTGAGTCGGGTTCAGGGACAGTCCGGAAGTTCTTGAATCTCTTCTTCTCCTTATCGGCCTAACTGGGCCAGACTATAGCCGGTTCTTTTGAAAAACCCATTTATCCGCCTCCATAAAAGGAGGAAAATGGCCTCAGCGTCCCGTACGCTGGCGGTTTCCCAGCTCAGATAATCAGCCGCACAGGCCATCGAATGTCGACAGCACACGCAGCACATCATCTCGTTCCGAAAACGCTGGATGCCTGGGTCAAGCTGCTTGACGGCATCGCGTTACCGGTCCCTGCCGTCAATCATGGGCACGTTCGCGCAGCATTGAACGACAGTCGCCGCTCACTGCGTGAAATCGCTGAAATGATGCAGGAAAGCCCCGCACTGGTATTGAGTGTGATGCGCGAGGCCAACCATCACACCCACGGTTTGACCGAGCAGGCCGAGAGCCTCGAGATTGCGATAAACCGTCTGGGGCTGGCGCGTACTGAAATCCTTCTGGGCCGCTTGCCAGCCAAGCCGCCCGAGGAAATTCCCGCGGTCTATCGCCAATTGATTCTGGTCAGCCAGCACGCCACACAACAGGCCAACGGGTTGTTTGCCAGTCGCCTTGCACGACTCTGGCAAGACATCCATATGGGCAGCCTGCTTTTCCTCTCCCCCCTTTGGCCGATGGCGCTGGCCTATCCGAAGCTGCTCGAAGAGCTGGAGTTGCGGGTTATCCACAAGGGCCATTCCAGCCTTGCAGTGGAAAAAGAGCTGTTCGGCGTCAATCTGCTGGAGCTGTGCCTGGCACTCGCCGAATTCTGGCGCCTGCCGATCTGGGTCACGCGCGGTTATAAGTTGCTGATCAACGAGCGACGCGATCTGGCCAAGGTGCTGCGCATCGCCCGCGAAGAACACAGCCCGCTGCAACAGCAACAACTCATGGACGCCGACCCCAACCTGCGGCGCTGGCTGAACCAGCCAGCCAATACTGTTTTGCTGGGTAACGGCCTGGCGCTGGCGGCGCAACATGCCTGGAACAGCCCGCATTGCCTGCGCTGGGAACGGCTGACCAGCCTTTACCTGCAACAGTCGATCAGCGAAGTGCAGCAGCAGGCGCATCAAAACGCTGCCAGCAGCGCGCGTATTCATGCGGAAAAAGACCTCTGGCACCCGGCCGAATCGCTGATCTGGCCTTGGGATGCGCGCCGTGTAAGGCGCGACAACGAACCAGCGCCACCGCCATCGGCCGACGCCCTGCAGCTATGGCGCAAGCACTGCGCCGAGCTGCTGCAGGACCCCAGCCCGTTCATCAACGCCATGCACTTGACCACCTCGGCCCGCGACGCGTTCATGTCGTGCGGTATGGAGCGGGTCATGCTGCTGATGCTGGACAAGACCTCGACCGTACTGCGCGTCAATCAGATGGCCGGACTGCCGGCCGAAACCGCCTCCTTGCAGCTGTTCATCAAGGAAAGCACCGTGTTGCAACGCTTGCTGACCCAGCCGACGCAGTTGCGCATGACCCCCGCGAATAACGCGCAGTTTGCCGCCCTGCTGCCCGCGCCACTGAAAACCCTGTTCAGTGGCCAGCACTGGCTTATTCGCTCGCTGAGCAACAACGGTAAAGTCATGCTGCTGGTGGTCGCCGACCAGGGTGGTGGGGCCTTGTCGGAAATTTCCGTCCAGGCATTCGGAAAAACCGCGCAATGTATTGAAAGGGCACTTGGCATCTTTAGTCATCGCAAAGCGTGAGGCCTGGCGTACAATTCGCCTCTTTCCTTTCATCGGAGGCTGCAAATGTCCGCATTCACTGGCTTGTCGCTGGTCATCGAACCCAACGATCTGCTTGAGCGTCTAGACGCCCCGGAACTGATCCTCGTGGATCTGACCAGCAGCGCTCGCTACGAAGCCGGGCACATTCGCGGCGCACGCTTTGTCGATCCGAAACGTACGCAACTGGGCAAGCCTCCTGCGCCTGGCCTACTGCCCGACACTGCCGATCCGCAGCAGCTGTTCGGCGAGCTGGGCCACAACCCTGATGCAGTCTATGTCGTCTACGATGACGAAGGCGGTGGCTGGGCCGGGCGTTTTATCTGGCTGCTGGATGTCATCGGCCATCACCGTTATCACTATCTGGATGGCGGCGTGCTGGCCTGGGAAGCGCAATCGCTGCCGTTGAGCACAGAGGTTGCGCCCGTTGCAGGCGGCCCGGTCACGCTGACGCTGCACGACGAACCTACCGCCACACGCGAATACCTGCAAAGCCGTCTGGGTGCCGCCGACCTGGCAATCTGGGACGCTCGCGGCCCTACCGAGTATTCGGGCGAAAAAGTAGTCGCGGCCAAGGGCGGACACATACCCGGCGCAGTCAATTTCGAATGGACTGCGGGCATGGACAAGGCACGCAACCTGCGTATTCGTCAGGACATGCCAGAGATTCTTCGCGACCTGGGCATCACGCCCGACAAGGAAGTGATCACCCATTGCCAGACTCACCACCGCTCGGGCTTCACCTATCTGGTGGCGAAAGCGCTGGGCTACCCAAGGGTCAAGGCCTATGCCGGCTCGTGGGGTGAATGGGGCAATCACCCGGAGACACCGGTAGAACTTCCGGAAGTGGCCGCCGCGCCCGCCCAGGCAGTCGAGGTTGCGCAACCCGTCGCGCCTGCGAAGCCAGCACCAGCCGAAACCGTCGAACCTGTCCGCTCTAGCGAACCGCGACAGGCCTCGCAGAAATATTCAGGACACTCATCCTCAGGACCTTCAATGAAAGACCGCTTGTTCATCATCAGCCAGTACCTGCTGCCGCACCACCTGCTGTCCCGACTGGCAGGCTGCGTTGCCGAATGCCGCGTACGCTGGTTCAAAAACGCTTTCACCGCGTGGTTTGCCCGCCGTTATCAAGTGGACATGTCGCAGGCCCTGGTCGAAGACCTGACGTCCTACGAGCACTTCAATGCGTTCTTCACCCGCGCATTGAAAGCCGACGCCCGCCCGCTCGATACCACGCCGGGCGCGATTCTTTCGCCAGCCGACGGCGCCATCAGCCAGTTGGGCCCTATCGACCACGGCCGGATCTTCCAGGCCAAGGGCCACAGCTTCAGCGTACTGGAACTGCTCGGCGGTGATCCCAAGCTGTCAGCGCCCTTCATGGGCGGCGAGTTCGCAACCGTCTACCTGTCGCCAAAGGACTATCACCGCGTCCACATGCCACTGGCTGGCACGCTGCGTGAAATGGTCTACGTGCCGGGCCGCATCTTCTCGGTAAACCAGACCACGGCTGAAAACGTACCCGAGCTGTTCGCCCGTAACGAGCGAGTGGTCTGCCTGTTCGACACCGAGCGCGGACCAATGGCAGTGGTGCTGGTCGGCGCGATGATCGTGGCGTCGGTCGAGACGGTATGGGCCGGGCTGGTCACGCCGCCCAAGCGTGAATTGAAGACGTTCAGCTACGACGAAGCAGCGCGTGCGCCAATCCATCTGGAAAAAGGTGCCGAGATGGGCCGCTTCAAACTGGGCTCCACGGCCATTGTGCTGTTCGGGCCAAATCAGGTGAAATGGGCCGAGCAACTGACCGCGGGCTCCAAGGTACAGATGGGCCAGGCATTGGCAGTTCCGACACAGGCATGATCGTGACTTGAAGTCACAGTGCCCGGCATGGGCGCCCCATTAACAGGGGCGCTCATGCAGTTTAAAACCGGACAGTAATGGCACCAGGCCATATTTACTGCGTAGTGATGCCGATACTGGTAAAGTCGCCCGATCGGTGCTGTAGGATACTTCGCACTTTCATGGGCGTATGCTCGACATGTCTCCGCTCCGCGATGACGTCGGCCACCCATTTAAAGCCTCCGTCCGGGCCAATGAGTTGTTGGAGTTCGCCTGTCACATGAGTAATTTTAGCCTCCCTCTGCTATTGCGTGCCCCCACGCCGACGCAGTCGAGCCTGACATTCAGTGAAGCCAACCCCCGCGACCTCAAACGCTGGATCTCCAGGCTGCCCAAGGCAAACCTGGGAGAAATGGCACGCCAGCTCTATCAAGGGCTGACCGAGCTGAACCAACTGATCACCCCCAGCGAAAACCGCCTGCAACTGCTTGAACTGCTGCGTCCTGAGGTGTATTTCGTCTGCAAGCACCTTGAGCGCCACTTTCTCAACCAGGCCATTGTGCTGGACGAGCGGCCGCGCAAGGTCGCCAATCTCTGCCAGGCCCTGCAAAACCATCTGGCGACCGGTTACAAGCAGATCATTCAGCAGGTCGCCCCGCGCTACACCCGAGACCAGGCCGGGCTGTTCAGCACTGCGCTGCAACGCGCACTGCATGGTCTCAACGGGCCACTGATACGCGCCAACCAGCTTTACTGTCCCGTTCAGGATGGCCTGTGGCTCGAGCTGCATCAGATCTACCAGATTGCCCGTCAGTACCAGTTGCACAACACGCCGGTCGAAGAGCCCCTGGCCCATCACAGCAAAGTGCTGAGCGTGGAGCAAACCTACGTGATCGCGCTGCTGATGGGTTGCTCACGCTGCAACCAGATGCGTCAGTTGAACATCGGCAAACTGGCCGATGCGCTGGAGGCCTGGAGCCCTCTGGTAAAGCTGCAATTGCCGGTCACTGAAAGCAGCCTCTTCGCTCTGGACCCGACGGTCGACAAACCACCGCTGTATCGCACCCTGTTCAGCGACGAACAATCTCCTCGGCTGCTGGGTATCAACACCTACGCGCTGGCTGAAGCGATCAATCAGTACCTGGCCCTGCCGGATGACCAGCGCACCCCTTCGCCGTTGCTTATTCCAACCGGTATCAACACCGACCTGCTGCAACATCTGGCGGTCGCCTGGGGTGATGTGGCCGAACGCACCTTTCAGCGCACGGCAGGCCAGGGCACCCTGAAGCTGTGCATAGGCATGAGCGCACTGCATTTTTATGTAGCCGGTCAGAAGTCGTTCAGCGAACTCCTGCAACTCAACAGCGCAGGCAGTGCTGCGAGTTTTTCGCTGAAGATCGCCAATGATGACGAAGACGACCCTTGGGCTTCAGCCTTCGATACACAGCGCGGCAAGACCTCATCGCACCTGCTGCCCTATGAAGAAATCGAATACCCGAAGAACGATGGCGATAACGACTCGCTTTCCAACGGTCAGCACACGTTTCCGACCTTCGACCTGAATATCGTCAACCACAGCCCGGGCGGTTACTGCCTGGCGTGGCAGAGGGAAGTGCCTCAGCAATTACAGGCTGGCGAACTGGTGGGTATTCAGGACGACTCCGGCCAGGGCTGGAGCATTGCCATCGTGCGCTGGATCCGCCAGGTACGCAGCGGCGGTACACAGATGGGGATCGAACTGATCGCCCCGTTTGCCCAACCGTGCGGCATGCAGCTGATTCGCGAACAGCAGAATAGCCAGTACCTGCGAACCCTGATGCTGCCGGAAGTACGCGCCATGGAAAAACCGCCCACCGTGCTCGCACCGCGTCTGCCTTTTCAGGAGGGCAACAAGGTGATGATCAACGTCGCCGGTGAAGAACGCCGCGCGTCACTGAGCAACCGGCAGGTCAGCAGCGCCAGTTACAATCAGTTCGAGTATCAGATGTACGACGCCCCGAAAGCGACCGAAACCGAAAAGGCCAGGCCGGATCAGGAATTCGATTCCTTGTGGGGCACGCTGTAGCGATCACTGCGACAGCCGTCGCGATTGGCCCCTCGCCATCAGGGGCAAACCACCACGGCCTGAGCGTCAGCGCTTTCCTTCGCGGTCGCGAAAACCCAACAGATATAGCACGCCATCGAGTCCCAGCGTCGAGATCGCCTGCTTTGCTGATTGCTTGACCAGCGGCTTGGCGCGAAATGCGACACCCAGCCCGGCAATCGCCAGCATCGGCAAGTCATTGGCACCGTCGCCGACCGCGATGGTCAGCTCCAGACTCAAGCCTTCCTTATGCGCCAGCTCGCGCAACAGGTCTGCCTTGCGCTGCGCATTGACGATCGGCTCTACAGCGACGCCGGTTACCTTGCCATCGACCACTTCCAGCTCGTTGGCGTACACATAATCGATGCCCAGCTTTGCTTGCAGCTGCCTGGCGAAGTAGGTGAAGCCACCCGAAAGAATAGCGGTCTTGTAACCCAGACGCTTGAGCTCGGAGAACAGCGTTTCGGCGCCTTCGGTCAAGCGTAGAGAAGCGCCGATTTCATCCAGCACACTGACATCCAGGCCCTTGAGCAGAGCCAGACGCTCCTTGAAGCTTTCGCTGAAATCCAGTTCGCCGCGCATCGCACGCTCGGTAATCTCGGAAACCTGCTCGCCCACACCGGCAGCCTTGGCCAACTCGTCGATCACTTCGGCCTCGATGAGGGTCGAATCCATGTCGAACACAGCCAGACGCCGGTTGCGGCGAAACAGCGAATCCTGCTGGAACGCGATATCTACGTTGAGATCCTGGGCAACTGCGAGGAACTCGGCCTGCATGGCTTTCGGGTCGGCTGGCTCGCCGCGCACGGTGAACTCGATGCAACCCTTGCCCTTGTCGGCCGGCGTGTCGAGCGGCATACGCCCGGACAGACGATCGATCTGATCGATATTCAGCCCGTATTTAGCCGTAATGGCGCTGACGCACTGCAATTGCTCGGCCGTAACCTTGCGGGTCAGCAGTGTGACGATATGACGGGCCTTGCCCTGACCTTCAACCCAGTGCTGATAATCCGCTTCGGACACCGCCGTGAAACGGACCTGCTGATCGAGTTTGTAGGCGGTGAACAGGATGTCCTTGAGCACGGAAGAACCCTGCACGGTATCCGGAATTTCAACCAGGATGCCGAACGACAGGGTATCGTGGATAACCGCCTGACCAATATCGAGAATGTTCACGCCACCCTGGGCGAGGACGCCGGTGATGGCAGCAGTGAGACCTGGACGGTCGACACCTGTGATGTTAATCAGGACGATTTCGCGCAAGGCGCACCCCCATAGTGGAAAAAAACCGCATTCTAACCACATTCAGTGACCACCGGGCACAGGCAGCGCTTTGCCGCTACTGGGTCGCTCGTTATACTGCGCGACAACTTCACCGAAAGAGCCGTGCTCTGTGAACCGGCCCACGCCCGTTAAAACCGATAATTTCTTCCTGCTCATCTTTCGTGCCCTGCGTCATCGCCGTGTACCGATCGCTTTGCGCATTGCCAGCCATAACGTGATCCTGGTCGCTTTGGCGCTGGTGATCTACGCCGGTGTCATGGGTCTGCAATTCAAGCAGGCCATGCATGAACAGGCGGATGCGCTGGGGCAGGCCCTGACGACCCAGACCGCCACCTCGGCCACCGAGCTGTTGGTGTCCAACGACATCCTCAGTCTCAACGTGCTGCTGGGCAATCTGGTCAAGAACCCGCTGGTAGCGCATGCCGCTATCTACAGTGTGGATAACCGCATTCTTGCGGAAGCTGGCCAGCGCCCGAAAAACGGGCTTCTGGGCGAGGCTCAGGGCCTGTATGAAATCAAGATCACGTTTCAGGACGTGATGGCGGGTCATCTGCGCATCAGCCTCGACATGTCACAGTTCCAGCAGCCGATGACCATCAGCCTGCAGAGCATGGGCATTCTGGCGGGCATTCTGCTGGCCCTGGCGCTGGCCCTGAGCCTGCGCCTCGGTCGCCATATCTCCACGCCATTGATGCAGATGCGCATCTGGCTGCGCGACATCGACCCATACACCCCGGCTACCGACCGCCAGGATGAAATAGGCGATCTGGCCCGGCAACTGCGCACCTCGTTCGCACCACCGGTTCCAGAGCCGGAGCCGCTGCCCGAACCCGAGTATGACGGCGACGAGGACGACGGTGACGATCCGTACCTGGAGCCGGAAGAGCGACCTGCACCACCGGTCTCGGCACGCAGCAGCGAACCGAAGCCGCGCCTGCCGGCACCGCCAGTCCAGCGTCGCATTGTTGCCGAAGAAGACGAAGACGACGACGAAGATCCGTTTGCGGACCTGCGTGACAATTCGAATACCGCACCAGTTGCACGCCCTGTGGCTGCGCCGGTAGCGCCCGTCGAGCCGCACAACAGCGCCGTGCTGGCCGTACAATTGGGCGCGCAGGACCAATTGCGCCGCCTGCCGCGCGCACGACTGACCGAATTGCTGCAACGTTATCGCGACTGCCTCGATCAGGCCGCCTCGCTGTATGAAAGCGAGCTGCATACCCTGAACGATGGCAGCACCCTGATGCTGTTTCACAGCCACGAAAGCGGTGATGACTACCTCACCAACGCAATCTGCTGCGGCGAGCTATTGCGTGCCCTGAGCCATGCCTTGCAGATCGAGGTGGCCGACAGCGGCATCACCTTGCAACTGCAACTGGGCCTGACGCTGGGTGAGGGCCTGAGCGGTCTGAGCCAGATCGACCTGCTGCTGACTGAAACGGCGCAGGATGCGTTGGCGCTGTCTCAGCACAGCCGCAACCTGCTGCTGGTTGAACGCCGTATCAACGACGACCCGTTGATACGCCAGCGCGCCCGTATCCGTCCTATCGCCAGCCCTGAAGGCGCATGCTGTGTGGAACGCCTGATGGAGCCCTACCCTTCGATGCTCGAACGCCAGCTGGCGCGCATGCACGAATCCAACAAGGCCTGACCACTGCCTCTCGTTCACATGCGTAAGCACAGGACGAGAGGCGCCCGACCTTGACTGTGGCAGCGCGGCGCAGATCTGTGACGCAGAGCGTCACCCAAGGCATTCCCACGCTGGAGTGGTATGACCCCCGAAGGTTGGACGCAACCTTTGGAGGCGTCATGGGTAAATATACAGTGCAGGCAAAACTCGCAGCCGTGAAAGAATATTGTG
>NZ_LKBW01000025.1 GCF_002699855.1 Pseudomonas amygdali
CACAATATTCTTTCACGGCTGCGAGTTTTGCCTGCACTGTATATTTACCCATGACGCCTCCAAAGGTTGCGTCCAACCTTCGGGGGGCATACCAGAGCGTGAGGAACGATCGGGGTTCTGGAGAACCCGTCTTGACCATGTCCTGTGCATTTATGTGCCGCAAAGCCCAATAAAAAGCCCCCGACGCGCTAAGCGTCAGGGGCTTTTTTCGTAGCCGGGCGGTCTTAGACCGGGACCGGCTCCGATGCTTTACCTACAGGCTGCAAAGGCAGCAAGGGCGCATGTGGATCAGCTTCGATGGAAGCTCTCCAGGCGGCCAGCCACTCTTCGTGACCTTCGCTCCAGACGCGCTCATGCAGGCGCCCAAGGGCGACCGGGTCGCTCAGCAGCATCAGACGTTCCTGATTGCCGAGTTTGGCCGGACCTACCTTCAGAGCCTGATCAACACGCTCCATACGCACCACTTCGATCGGCTGTGCCTGACGGTGACGCGAGGTTGCCAGGGCGCAGGCCAGAGCATTCTGGCGAGGATCCACCACAGCCCGAATGAAGCCTTGTTTCAGCGCATGCCAGCGGTTCTCGTAGGTGTACTGATCCGTCGAGATCAACTCTTGCGGCGGTTCGAACTCTTCAGGAATCAGGAAGAACTTCTCGTCACGCGCCTTGACGCCCAGATTGGTACGGCTGGAAATCACCGATACCGGAATCGACAGCATCAACGAGACCACAATCGGCGCAAGCCACCACAGGAAGCCCGGGTTCAACCAGAACACCAGCAAGGCCCAGCATGCGCCCAGCAGTGTCTGTGGACCATGACGCTTAACGGCTTCGATCCACGGCGTGGAGTCGTCGTCGCGTTGCGGAGAGTTCCAGGTTGCGGCCCAGCCCAGGAAAGCGGCCAGTACGAAGCGGGTGTGGAACAGCATGCGCACCGGTGCCAGCAGCACCGAAAAGAGCATTTCCAGCAGCATCGAAACGGTGACCTTGAACTTGCCACCAAAGCCTTTCGCGCCCTTGGCCCAGATCAGAATGACGCTGAGCAGTTTAGGCAGGAACAGCAGGACGATGGTCGTCGAGAACAACGCAACAGCTTTTTCCGGGTGCCATTGTGGCCACAGCGGATACAGCTGACGCGGTTCAAGGAAGTAAGTCGGCTCCATCAGTGTGTTCACCGCCAGCAAGGCCGTGGACAGAACGAGGAAGAAGAACCACAACGGTGCCGACAGATACGACATCACACCGGTCAGGAACACCGCACGGTGAACCGGGTGCATGCCCTTGACCAGGAACAGCCTGAAGTTCATCAGGTTGCCGTGGCACCAACGGCGGTCACGCTTGAGTTCGTCCAGCAGGTTGGGCGGCAATTCTTCATAACTGCCCGGCAGGTCGTAAGCAATCCACACGCCCCAGCCGGCACGGCGCATCAGCGCAGCTTCGACGAAGTCGTGAGACAGGATCGCACCGGCAAAGGCACCTTTACCCGGCAGCGGCGCCAGGGCGCAATGCTCGATAAACGGCTTCATGCGGATGATCGCGTTGTGACCCCAATAGTGGGATTCACCCAACTGCCAGAAGTGCAGACCGGCCGTGAACAGCGGACCGTAGACCCGCGTAGCGAACTGCTGCATGCGTGCATACAGCGTGTCCATACCCGACGCACGTGGCGCGGTCTGGATGATACCGGCGTCCGGCGTGGCTTCCATCAGGCGAACCAGACTGGTCAGACACTCTCCGCTCATGACGCTATCGGCATCGAGCACGACCATGTAGCGGTATTCACCACCCCAACGACGGCAGAAGTCGTCCAGGTTGCCGCTTTTGCGTTTTACGCGACGACGACGACGGCGATAGAAGATCTTGCCGAAACCTTTGGTCTCGCGGCATACGTCCAGCCAGGCCTGTTGCTCGGCAACGGCAATGTCAGTCTCGTTGGTGTCGCTGAGTACGAAGAAATCGAAACGATCCAGATCACCCGTAGCCGCGACCGACTCGAACGTAGCGCGCAGGCCGGCGAAAACCCGTGGCACGTCTTCGTTGCAGATCGGCATGACCAGCGCAGTACGTGCGCCCTTTTCGATCGGCTCGTTGCCAGCACTGGCACCCGAGATACGGTATTTGTCACGACCGGTGAGCAGTTCCAGGAAGCCCATCAGTGCGGTCCAGAAACCGGCCGACACCCAGCAGAAGAGAATACCGAACAGCAACAGAATGCTGGTCTGCAAGGCATAAGGCATGACCTGCAAAGCGGTCTGCACGAAGGTCTGACGGGTGATTTCGTCGAGCGAAACCAGCGACCAGCCCTGATACGGCAGAATGCCCTTCATGTACCAGCCAGCCACGATCGTTTGACCCAGCATCAGGATCAGCAGGATGTAGCGACGAATCGAACCGACGGTGCGCCAGCGCGCCTTGGGCAGATCACGAGGCAGATCGTCGTGCTCTGGCTTGGGCGGGTTGGTCTTGCCGGTCAGGCGACGCCAGCCGCGTACCAGAATGTTGGTGCGCCATGGCTCTGGCACGACCTTGGTCCGGCGAATCGGCGGTGTGGCCTTGAGGCACAGGCGACCGCTGGCATCGACGCCGAGCATCTCGGCGTCCTCCAGCTGGTCTGCGGTGGTCAGCGTAAGGCGGCGACCCACCGAAGCCTGAGCGGCCTCGGCAGGGTCATTGACCGGCTGCGCAGAAAGACGCTCATGCAACTCGGCGAAGGTCTTGCAGCCGGCAAGTTCTGCCCGCTGCTCGTCGCTCATCGGTAAATGCGCCAGGTACTCGTTCAGAGACACTGGCACCGGTAGAGAATTACTCATCGCTCGGCAACTGATAGCTCCAGGTCTCGGTCATGACTTGCAACGTCTTGGCCGGTTCCGGATGGGTGGGTGCTGCCTCGGTTTCAGGCTGCTGAATCTCTTTACCGTCCTTGTCCTTGGCTACGTCAGCCTTGGCTGCGTCGGCTTTGGCTGCATCGGCTTTGGCAACTTCGCCTTTACCTTTCGCAGCGTCAGCCTTGCCAGCTTCAGGCTTGGCGGTCTCGGGTTTGGCGGCTTCAGGCTTCGGCGCGTCGGCCTTGGCGATTTCTACCTGGTCGTTGGCAGATTCCTTGGCAACTGCCGGTTTGGCAGCTTCCTTGGCAGCAGCCTTCTTCTCTTCAGCTTTGTCTGCAACGAGCAGCGCAGGTTCCTTGCCCGGTTCGGCAGGGATCTCACGCAGCAGGTAAGCGCGCATTTCGGTTGGCTTGCCGGAATCCTTGACCTTCACACGCAGGGTCAGGCGGTAGCCTTTGGTGACCGGGTTATAGCGCAGGTTGTTTTCCACCAGTTCGACGTTGTCGTCAGTGGTCACCTGGCTGCGAATGGTCTTGTCTTCCGGCAATGCGGCCAGTACCGGGCCCACGAAGTCGACCAGGAAGGCAAGGCTGCCATCCGGCTGACGGATCAGGTTGGACTGACGCACATCACCGATGGAGCGTTGGGTCTGCTTGACCCAGCCCAGATCCGGCGAGTGGATCGAGTTTTCCTGCATGGTCCAGTGCAGACGGTAATCGAATGCCATTTCCTTGCCCGGCTCTGCGAGAGTCTCAGGCTTCCAGTAGGCCACGATGTTGTCGTTGGTCTCGTCGGCAGTCGGAATTTCGACCAGCTCGACGGTGCCCTTGCCCCAGTCACCCTTCGGCTCGATCCAGGCGCTTGGACGCTTGTCATAGAGGTCATCCAAGTCTTCGTACTGACTGAAGTCACGGCCACGTTGCAGCAGACCGAAACCACGCGGGTTTTCGACCGAGAAGCTGCTGATGGACAGATGTTTAGGGTTGTTCAGCGGACGCCACAACCACTCACCGTTGGCAGCCTGAATCGACAGACCGCTGGAGTCGTGCAGCTCGCGACGGTAGTTAGGTACACGCGAAGGCTGGTTGGCACCGAACAGGAACATGCTGGTCAATGGGGCAACACCGAGCTTGTTGACCTTGTCACGCAGGAACATGCGCGATTTGACGTCAACCAGGGTGTTGGAGCCAGGACGCAGGGTCAACTGATAAGCACCAGTAGCGCGCGGCGAGTCGAGCAGCGCGAAGATCACCAGATGATTGTCATCCGGGCCCGGCTTCTCGATCCAGAATTCCTTGAAGCGCGGGAACTCCTCACCAGACGGCGATGCAGTGTCGATTGCCATGCCGCGTGCGGACAGGCCATAGACCTGCCCCTTGCCGATCACGCGGAAGTAGCTCGCGCCCAGCATGGTCATGATTTCGTCCTGCTTGTCATCCTTGTTGATCGGATACAGGACACGGAAACCGGCATAACCCAGTTTCTCGGTGGATTTGGGGTCGATCTTCAGATCGCCGAAATCGAAACGACTGGAGTCGTACTTGATTTCGTCGACGCTGGTGGCGGTCACTTCGTTGATCTTGACCGGCGTGTCGAAGTGCATGCCCTGGTGGTAGAAAGACACTTTGAACGGAGTCTTCTCGCCCGCCCATTCGGCCTTGTCATCACGGAAGCGAATCTTCTGATAGTCGGCAAACTTCATATCGCGAAGCTCGTTCGGCAGATTGCTCCTTGGAGCCTCGAACTTCTGCCCGGCCAGTTCTTTGGCTTTTGCCGTTACATCATCAAGATTGAACGCCCACAGCTGACCTGCACTGAACAGGCATACAAGGGCCGAGCTTGCCAGAAGTGCACTACGAAACCGCTTGACAGGTGTCTTTGGAGCATCACAGGGACTAACAATCACGAGCAACCCTCGCCGAAAAACAGATGAAAAAACCAACGGCCAGCTATCAATGCCGGGTTGGCGAGCATTGTTCCGACTCCGAATGGGCTTAATGATTCCCCAACCCGGTGCCAGAACCGCTTTTGTCATACCAAATGGACCAACAGTGTCGATCCCCGTAACGCGCGATTATCCAGCAGCGCGCGCCACAACGCATCAGGTATGACAAAGAAATTTATTTCCCGTGCGACCGGAAAATTCAGGGGAGAAACGATGAAATCGTAGCTTATGTATCGAACAAAAATGTCACTGGGCCATCATTTATCAAATGCACTTGCATGTCCGCACCAAATTGGCCCGCAGCCACAGCGGTATGCGCGATTCTGGCCTGACTCAATACATAGTCGAACAGCTCGGCGCCCAGCGCTGGAGCAGCGGCTTTCGAGAACCCCGCACGCAACCCGCTTTTGGTATCCGCGGCCAGCGTGAACTGCGAAACCAGCAACAACCCACCGCCTACCTCGCGCAAGGATAGATTCATCTTGCCGTCGGCATCGCTGAACACTCGATAATTAAGCAGCTTGTGCAGCAACTTATCGGCACTGGCGCGGGTGTCTTGAGGCTCTATGCCCACCAGCACCAATATGCCCTGATCGATAGCACCGACAACTTCGCCGCCCACCTCGACGCGTGCGTTTCGCACGCGCTGCAACAAACTTTTCATAAATGCCTTTCCAGACTCAAAACCAGTACCAGGCTGCTGTCATGCTTCTTCGGGCGGGAGGTCGAGCAGGTTGCGCGCAATTTCTGCAGCGGCACGCACCAGCGCATCGGCGATACCGGATTCCGACGCCGAATGGCCAGCCTCACGAATGACCTGCAGTTCGCTGCCGGGCCAGTTCTGATGCAACTCCCAGGCATTATCCAGCGGGCAGATGACGTCATAACGACCGTGAACGATGATTGCCGGCAGGTGCGCGATCTTTGGCATGTCGCGAATCAACTGGTTTTCCTCAAGGAACGCCTTGTTCATGAAGTAATGGCATTCGATGCGAGCAATGGACAGCGCACGGTGCGGTTCGGCGAAGCGATCGACCACTTGCGGGTTGGGGCGCAAGGTTGCACAACGCCCTTCCCAGGTCGACCAGGCTTTGGCAGCGTGCATCTGGGCGATCTGGTCCGGCCCGGTGAGGCGCTTGTGGAAGGCAGCCAGTAGGTTGTCGCGCTCATCCAGCGGGATCGGCGCTACATAATCCTGCCAGTAATCAGGGAACAGACGGCTGGCACCCGCTTGATAGAACCAGTCGATTTCCTGCTGACGGGCCAGGAATATGCCTCGCAGGATCAGCGCGTGTACGCGGTCTGGATGGGTCTGCGCGTAAGCCAGGGCCAGAGTCGAGCCCCACGAGCCGCCGAACAGCACCCATTTGTCGATTCCGAGGTGCTCGCGAATCCGCTCCAGGTCCTCCACCAGTTTCCAGGTGGTATTGTTCTCAAGACTGGCATGCGGTGTGGAGCGACCGCAGCCACGCTGATCGAACGTTACGATACGGTACAGGTTAGGATCGAAATAGCAGCGACTGTGCGCATCACATCCGGAACCAGGGCCGCCATGAATGAATACCACTGGCAACCCTTCTGGCGAGCCACTTTCATCGACGTAAAGCACATGCGGTTGTTCCACGGCCAGATCGTGCCGGGCGTAGGGTTTGATCTGCGGGTACAAAGTCTGCATAAGTGCTCCATAAGTCCAGTTCAGAGGCTTCTATTATTCTGCCGTTGGCATCATAAACCCGAAACGAAGAATCAGCATGCTGCACGTCATTGATCGGGATGGAACGATCGATGCAAGCGTTTTGCCAATTTGGTCAGCGCGCGAACCAGAGCCGTTGCCCTGGGTCGAAGCGAGGGCGCTGCCTTCAATTATTTCTACTATTTTCAGGAAATAACTGACGACACGCCTACAGTCTAAGAATCCCGTTTTCCATTCGTCAGACTACTTGAGGTTGTACCGATGTCTCAGGAACCACTTGTTCGTGACGCTGATGTGGCTGCTTTCCGCGCCGCTGTGCTCGCCAAACTCACCTATTCGGTGGGCAAGGACCCCGACCATGCGTTTGAGCATGACTGGTTTGAAGCTGTTGCCCTTGCCGCCCGCGACCACATGGTCGAACACTGGATGGACCACACGCGGCAGATTTATCGCAAGGTCCAGAAGCGCGTTTACTACCTGTCTCTGGAATTCCTCATTGGCCGACTGCTCTACGACAGCCTGAGCAACCTCGGCCTGCTGGAAGTGGCTCGCGAAGCATTGACCGAGCTGGGTGTGGATATCGAACGTATCCGCTTGCTTGAACCGGATGCTGCGCTGGGCAACGGCGGCCTGGGTCGTCTGGCAGCGTGCTTCATGGAAAGCATGTCGACCCTGGGCATTGCCGGGCACGGTTATGGGATTCGTTACGAGCACGGGCTGTTTCGTCAGGGCATCGTCGACGGCTGGCAGCAGGAACAGACCGAAAACTGGCTGGACTTCGGCAACCCGTGGGAATTCGAGCGTCCTGAGGTGGTTTACTCCATCGGTTTCAGTGGCAGCGTCGACACTGTGGTGACCGAAGCGGGCGACTCGCGTCAGGTCTGGCGTCCAGGCGAAACCGTTCGGGCCATTGCTTACGACACCCCTGTGGTCGGCTGGCGCGGGAAAAGCGTCAACACCCTGCGCTTGTGGCGCGCCCGTGCGGTGGAAGACCTGCATCTGGAACGCTTCAACGCTGGCGACCACTTTGGCGCCGTCGCCGAAGTAGTGCGCGCCGAAAGTATTTCCCGCGTGCTGTACCCGAACGATGCAACCGAAGCGGGCCAGGAACTGCGCCTGCGCCAGGAATACTTCTTTGTTTCCGCATCGCTGCAGGATTTGCTGCGCCGCCATCTGAACCAGCACGCCACGCTGACCGATCTGCCAGACCATGCAGCGATTCAGATGAACGACACGCACCCGTCCATTGCAGTGGCCGAGCTGATGCGTCAGTTGATCGACAACCACAACATCCCGTGGGACACCGCCTGGAAAATCACCGTCGGCACCCTTGGCTACACCAACCATACGCTGCTGCCGGAAGCGCTGGAGACCTGGTCGGTCGGCCTGATGGAGCGGATGCTGCCGCGCCACATGCAGATCATCTACCTGATCAACGCACAACACATCGACACACTGCGCGCCAAAGGCGTCGACGACGTCAACGTGCTGCGTGCGGTATCGCTGATCGAAGAAGACAATGGTCGTCGGGTACGCATGGGCAACCTGGCGTTCCTCGGCTCGCACAGCGTCAATGGCGTTTCGGCGCTGCATACCCAACTGATGCGCAAGACCGTGTTTGCCGAGCTGCACAAGATCTATCCGGAGCGGATCAACAACAAGACCAACGGCATCACCTTCCGCCGCTGGCTGTTCCAGGCCAACCCGAAGCTGACCGAAATGCTCGTCGAAGCGCTGGGTGAGGACGTTCTGGATAATGCCGAGACTCGCCTCAAAGAGCTTGAGCCGTTCGCCGATAAGTCTTCGTTCCGCAAGCAGATGGCCGACCAACGCCTGCACAGCAAGCGCGCACTGGCAGCGATCATTCATGAACGCTTGGGTATTGCCGTCAATCCTGCAGCGATGTTCGACGTCCAGGTCAAACGGATTCACGAATACAAACGCCAGTTGCTGAACCTGTTCCACACCGTCGCGCTGTATCAGGCGATTCGTGCCGAGCCAGGCACAGACTGGGTTCCGCGGGTGAAGATCTTCGCTGGCAAGGCGGCGGCCAGTTATCACTCGGCCAAGCTGATTATCAAGCTGACCAACGATATCGCCCGGACCGTGAACAACGACCCGACGGTGCGTGGCCTGCTGAAAGTGGTGTTCATGCCCAACTACAACGTCAGTCTGGCGGAGAGCATCATCCCGGCAGCCGACCTGTCCGAGCAGATTTCCACGGCAGGCCTGGAAGCTTCAGGGACCAGTAACATGAAGTTCGGCCTCAACGGCGCACTGACCATCGGCACGCTGGACGGTGCCAACGTGGAAATGAGCGAGCAGGTCGGGCTGGAGCACATGTTCATCTTCGGCATGTCCTCGCAACAGGTCGAAGCCCGCAAGCGCGCAGGCGAATTCAACGCACATGGAGACGTGGCGGCATCGGGGCGTTTGAACGATGTACTACAAGCGATTCGTGGTGGCGTGTTCTCGCCGGATGATCCGAACCGTTACGTGGGACTGATCGATCAGCTGCTGGATTATGACCGCTTCCTGGTCTGTGCCGACTTCGATTCGTACTGGGCAGCACAGGCCAAAGTCGAGGAACGCTGGCACGATTCCAAGGAATGGTGGCGCTCGGCGGTGCTCAACACCGCACGCATGGGCTGGTTCTCTTCGGACCGGACTATTCGCGAGTACGCCGGCGACATCTGGAAGGCGCTGGACTGACTCGGAGCCTGAACATACTTACACAACCCCCGTGGGAGCGAGCTTGCTCGCGAAGAGGCCATTAAGGTCTCCGCAAAGAAGGCGCTCGAAACGACGCCTTCGTGAGCAAGCTCACTCCCACAAGCGCCTCAAGGATCTGTCTCAGTCCTGCAGAGACTCTGGTGCCCCCCGGCATAAAACATTACAAACGATGTCCGCCCGCCCCTATATACTGCGCTCGATGAACCTTCACACATCGAAAAGGATGTCGTCGCGTGCTTTGGATTTGTCTGGTGGTGGGCGGTGCAGCGCTGGGCTACGCGCTGAGCTATGACGAGTGGGCAGGTGCGCTGATCGGCGCAGTCATGGGCTGGGCCGTCTGGGCAGGCATTCGCATGCGCCTGCTTGGCAGGCAATCCGCCGACCAACTGCAACAACTGCTCGCAACCCGCCAATCCCTCGACGCCGTTCAACAGCGCCTGAGCGTGCTCGAGCGTCAGTCCGCGCCCGGCGTGCCACCTGCGCAGGACGCCGCACCGCTCCCAGTGGATGCGGTCATTATCGAGACATCCACTGAAGGCCCAGAGCTGATCTGGGACTTGCCGGACGAAGAGCCGCAGGTAGCAAAGCCTGTCGAACCCGCTCCCGATATCCACCAGCCTTCAAAGGCCGCTCAGCCCAATCTGCTGGACAGCGCCATCAATCGCGCAAAAGACTGGCTGCTGGGCGGCAATACGGTACTGCGCGTGGGCGTAGTGGTGCTGTTTCTCGGGCTGGCCTTTCTGTTGCGCTACGCCACCGAAGGCATGGTCGTACCGATTGAAGCACGCTACGCCGCAGTCGCCGCCAGCGCGCTGGCCTTGCTCGGTCTGGGTTGGTGGCTGCGTTTGCGCAACGGTCCTTACGGGCTGATGTTGCAAGGCGCAGGCGTAGGCGTGCTGTACCTGACCGTCTTTGCGGCGATGAAATTGCACGCCCTGCTCGATCCGGCAGCGGGCTTTGTGCTGCTGGTAGCGATCACCGCTTTCTCGGCCATTCTGGCGTTGACACAGAATGCTCTGGCCCTGGCCTGCGCCGGTGCGCTGGGTGGATTCGCAGCACCACTGCTTGCTTCGACCGGGCAAGGCAGCCACATCTCGCTGTTCAGTTACTTTGCCCTGCTCAACGCGGGCATCATTGCCATCGCCTGGTTCAAGGCCTGGCGTATTCTCAACCTGATCGGCTTTTTCGGCACTTTCGGCATCGGTTTCGCCTGGGGCATACGGGCTTACACCCCCGAGCTGTTCTGGAGCACCGAGCCCTTTCTGATTCTGTTCTTTGTGATGTACCTGGCCATCGGCCTGCTGTTTGCGCGTCGCAAGCTGCTGGAACTCACTGACGCGCCACCGGATGCCAGTCGCGAAACACTGCTGCGCTGGTCGGCACGTCAGGGTGATTACGTCGACGGCACCCTGCTGTTTGGCACGCCAATCGTCGGGTTCGGCCTGCAATACGCGCTGGTCGAACACCTTGAGTTCGGTGCCGCGCTCAGCGCGCTCGCGCTGGGCCTGATCTACATGGGTCTGGCACGCTGGCTGGCGGCACGTGCGAACGGCCAAACCGTTTTGTTGATGGAAACCTGCCTGGCGCTGGGCGTGGTGTTTGCCACGCTGGCCATCCCGCTGGGTCTCGGTTCGCAATGGACGACCTGCGCGTGGGCCGTGGAAGGCGCAGCGGTTTTCTGGCTGGGCCTGCGCCAGCATCGCAAACTGGCCCAGGTTTTCGGCCTGGTGTTGCAGGTGTGTGCCAGCGCAATGCTGATCAGTGATTCAGACAATTCCAGCTGGGCTGGTGACTACTGGACACCGATGATTCTGGCCATCGCGGCCCTGATCAGCGCCTGGAGCGTGTTCCGCTTCAACACCCTGACGATCGTCGATCAGAAAATCGCCAGAACGGTACTGAAAATATGGGGCGCGATCTGGTGGGCGGCTTCATTGATCAGCATCGTGCAACTGTACGCACCGAACAGCGTGCAGACGCCACTGCTGTTGATCGCGGCTGCGCTCAGCGTAGCTATCTGGGCAATGCTGGCCCTGCGTTTGCGCTGGCCAGACCTCGCCGTATTGTGCAGCGTACTCACGCCCGTCAGCGCCCTTCTGTTACTGGGCTCGCTGAGTGAGCATTACCACCCGGCCGCGAACTGGGGCTGGCTGGCCTGGGCAGCCGTGTTCGCCGTGCACCTGCTGACCTTGCGCTATCTGGCAGACACGCTGCCGATCCTCGCGCAACGTATCGCTCACACCACGGGCTGCCTGTTGATCATCGCCGTACTGGCACTGGAACTGCGTTTCGGCCTGCTGCAGCTGTCCGAGTCTTACAACGCCTGGCGCTGGCTGGGCTGGGCGATTCTGCCTGGCCTGTTCCTGCTGGCGATGAGCTCAGAGCGTCAGTGGCCATGGCCGGTGAAGGCTTGCCCCGAGGCCTACCATGTCGGGGCCGCGGCACCACTGGCGGCATTGATGCTGGCGTGGTTCTGGCTGGCGAACACGTTCAGCGACGGTGCGGCGGAACCGCTGCCCTATATCCCGCTGCTCAACCCGCTGGAAATCGGCCTGCTGCTGGCTCTGGCCGGGGTATGCCTGTGGATGCGCAAGTACCTCACACGCCCTCGCAATGCTGCCTTGCTGGTGGCAGGCGCTTCACTGTTTGCACTCGTCACGGCAATGGTCATGCGCACGGCCCATCATTGGGCTCAAGTGCCGTGGCACACCGAGGCGCTGCTTGAGTCGATGCGCGTTCAGGCCGGGTTATCGATAGTCTGGACGCTGATGGCACTGGCCCTGATGATCGGCGGTCATATGCGCAGCAACCGCGAGCTCTGGCTGGGCGGCGCAGCATTGATCGGCGTGGTGGTGATCAAGCTGTTCTTCGTCGAGCTGAGCAACCGTGGCGGCATGGAGCGCATCGTCTCGTTCATCGGTGTTGGCATTCTGCTACTGGTGGTGGGATATTTCGCACCATTGCCGCCGAAACACTCTGCCAGAGAGGTCGGCGAAGAACCCGGCCCAGGCCCGACCGTCGCGCCGGATAAGCTATGAGGAAAACGTTCTTGAGTCATCCCGCCATGAAGATCGCCGTGCTTGGCCTGGCCTTGTGCACGGCGATAACTGCCGTCGCCCAGGACAAACCGACGGACTTTGCCAGCCAGACCCCACTGAGCCTCAGCGGCGACGGGCCTTGGTATCGCATCGAGTTACCGCTTGCCGTGCAGTTGAATGCCCGGCAGGGCGACCTGGGTGATCTGCGCGTGTTCAATGCCGAAGGCCAGCCGCAGGCTTATTCGATCACGCCGCGACAGCCTGCACGCGAGCAGGAACCCACGCCAATCCCGGTCAAATGGTTTGCCCTTTACAGCACGCAGGAAGCAGGCGATGCCGCGCCGGTCATCCGCATCGAGCGCTCAAGCAACGGCAGCGTGATCGAGGTCCAGCCGCAAAGCGATATCGAGGCTGGTGAAGAAGTGCTGCGCGGCTGGTTGCTGGACACCAGCGCGATCAAGGCGCCACTGGAACAACTGGTGATCGACTGGAGCACCGAGCGTGAAGGTTTCCAGAACTTCAGCATCGAAGCCAGCGATGACCTGCAGCACTGGCGCAACTGGGGCGAAGGGCAGGTTGCCCGATTGTCATTTGCCGACGAAGTGATCGAACAACGTGAAGTCGGCCTGCCCGGCCAGAGCGCCCGCTACCTGCGTCTGTTGTGGCGCGCCCCGCACAGCGCACCCCTGTTGATATCCGCCCACCTGCTCAGCGCCAGTACTGAAAGCCCGACCCCGCCGCTGACCTGGTCGCCACCCGTCAAGGGCGTCGTCGAAAGCCCCAACGAATATGTATGGCAACTGCCGAGCGGCTTGCCGGTAGGCCGTGTCAAAGTCGACATCGCCCAGCCCAACAGCCTCGCACCGGCGACGCTTTACGGTCGGATGGACGCGAAACAGCCCTGGCAGCCGATCAGCAGTGGCCTGTTGTACCGGTTATCGCAGAACAACAGCGATGTCTTGCAGGACCAGCTGCAATTGTCCGGGCGCATCGTTCAACAGCTAAAACTGGTGGTGGATGATCGCGGCGGCGTGCTGGGCAGTGAAGCGCCGCAGTTGAGCGTGGCCGTGCCTGCCACGGAAATCGTATTCCTGGCACGCGGTGAAGGGCCCTTCACGCTGGCCATCGGCAACCCGAACGTCAAGGCGGCGAACCTGTCGCTGGCCACCCTGATCCCCGACTTGAGTCCGGAAAAACTGGCCTCGCTCGGGACAGCGGAACCCGCTACGGCATCTGTTGCCAACATGGCAGCTGCGCCGATAGCGGTGCCGCAGAGCATGGACTTCAAACGCCTCGGGCTTTGGGCCGTTCTGCTGCTCGGGGTACTGTTTCTGGGCTGGATGGCGTTCAGCACCCTGCGCGCATCAAAACGCTGAAACACAGGCTGTCGGGTGCGCTTTGCCCGACATCTGAACTGAAACAGTCATAAGCCAGTCTGATAGCAGTATTACGTCGCCACTCGCGTTAAACTGCGCGGGTTTTCATACCCCCTATTTTCGGAGCTATCCATGTCCCGCGTTACACTAAGTCGTTACTTGATTGAGCAGACTCGCAGCAACAACACCCCTGCCGATCTGCGCTTCCTGATCGAAGTTGTGGCGCGCGCATGCAAGGAAATCAGCCACGCCGTCTCCAAAGGCGCGCTGGGCGGCGTTCTTGGCAGCATGGGCACCGAAAACGTTCAGGGCGAAGTGCAGAAAAAGCTCGATGTGATCTCCAACGAGATCCTGCTCGAGGCCAACGAATGGGGCGGTCACCTGGCCGGCATGGCGTCCGAAGAAATGGACAACGCCTACCAGATCCCGGGCAAATACCCGAAGGGCGCGTACCTGCTGGTTTTCGACCCGCTGGACGGCTCGTCGAACATCGACATCAACGCTCCGGTCGGCACCATCTTTTCGGTACTGCGTTGCCCGAACGAATACCTCAGCCAGAACGAAGCGCTGAATGAAAAGGCCTTCCTGCAGCCGGGCACCGAACAGGTCGCCGCCGGTTACGCAATCTACGGCCCGCAGACCATGCTGGTGCTGACTCTGGGCGACGGCGTCAAAGGCTTCACCCTGGACCGCGAAATGGGCAGCTTCGTGCTCACTCACGAAGACATCAAAATCCCGGAGTCCACCCAGGAATTCGCGATCAACATGTCCAACCAGCGCCACTGGGAAGCCCCGGTGCAGCGCTACGTGAACGAATTGCTGGCCGGCGAAGAAGGCCCGTTGAAAAAGAACTACAACATGCGCTGGGTCGCTGCGATGGTTGCCGACGTGCACCGTATCCTGACCCGTGGCGGTCTGTTCATGTATCCGCGCGACAGCCGCGAGCCTTCCAAGCCGGGCAAACTGCGTCTGATGTATGAAGCCAACCCGATGTCCTTCCTGGTCGAGCAGGCTGGCGGCGCGTCCACCGACGGTCATCAGCGCATTCTCGACATTCAGCCGGAAGGCCTGCACCAGCGCGTAGCGGTGTACCTGGGTTCGAAAGAAGAAGTCGAGCGCGCTACTGCGTATCACAAAGAGTAAGAAGGCTTGCTGTGCGCCAGTGGTGATTCGGCCCGTCTGAATCACCACCCGGCGACAGGCAAACGAGCATTCGATGTTGCGTTCGGCACAGGCCTGCGGGCCAACCATCTGATCTGCGGCATAAATCCTTGCGCCGTCCGGGAACCAGATTCCCTTTTTCTCTTCTAAGCTTGCGGTACTGCGCCAGCCTGCCTCCGCTTGCACTGCGACGCGACCCCCTTCCGTTCAGGAGCTACACCCATGTCCTTGCGCACTGTCGCGTTACTCTCGTTCTGCGTATTTCTGGCTGCCTGCAGCAAGATCACCCAGGAAAACTACTCGAAAATTTCAGCCGGCATGCCCAAGGCACAGGTCGAATCCTTGCTGGGCAGCCCGACGGAATGCTCCGGCGCACTGGGCATGTCCAGTTGCACATGGGGTGACCAGAACACCTTTATCAGCGTGCAATATGCGGCAGACAAGGTTGTGCTGTTCTCGGGTCAGGGTCTGAAATAAAACATGATCAAGGTACTGGTACGTTTCGGAATTTTTGTCATGGCCAGCTTTCTGGCCATCGGTTTTGCCCACTCGGCTGACAACCTCGAGCCAAGGACAGTCGACAGCGTCGACCTCAAGCAGTATCAGGGCACCTGGTACGAGATCGCCCGCCTGCCAATGTTTTTCCAGCGCAAGTGCGCCCAGTCCGAGGCGCTTTACGCGCTCAAGGACGACGGCAACATTGCAGTGACCAACCGTTGCCGCACTATCGAGGGCAAGTGGGAAGAAGCAAAGGGCACTGCCTCGCCCCAAGTACCGGGCAAGACCGACAAGCTGTGGGTAGTGTTCGATAACTGGTTCTCGCGCCTGCTGCCGGGCGTTGCCAAGGGTGACTACTGGATTCTGGACGTCAGCGAAGGCTACCGGACCGCCGTGGTCGGCGCAACCCGGACCGCAAATACCTGTGGCTGCTGTCGCGCACGCCGACAGTGTCTGCATCGGTCAAGGAAAACATGCTGAGCAAGGCTCGCCAGCAAGGCTACGACACCTCCCGCCTGATCTGGCGCGAAGATGATTCGAAGATCGGCAAGGGCGAGAAGTAAGCGGACTCCGCTTATTGTGCTCACGCTTGATCATTGTGCGACGCTCTGCGTCGCATGCCTTTCTGGACGCTCCGCGTCCGATTTTCGATTGGCGGCGCGACGCAGATTTGTGACGCGGAGCGTCACCCACGGCATTCCCACGCTGGAGTGGTATGACCCCCGAAGGTTGGACGCAACCTTTGGAGGCGTCATGGGTAAATATACAGTGCAGGCAAAACTCGCAGCCGTGAAAGAATATTG
>NZ_LKBW01000026.1 GCF_002699855.1 Pseudomonas amygdali
CAGGATGCAGGCCGCCAAGGCAGCGTAAGTGGATAATTGTCCAACCTTCGGGGGGCATACCAGAGCGTGCGGAACGATCATCTCAACTATCGTACGATCATCTCGAATATCGTGCGACGCTCCGCGTCGCATGCCGCTCCGGACGCTCCGCGTCCTCCTGACCCATATCCTGTTAGACTGCGCGCTTTTTCAGGAGCCATTCCATGGACCCGCGCAGTGAAGTGTTACTCCGTCAGGCCGAGCTGTTTCAGGGCTCGCTGTTGCTGGTCGGGCTGCCCGCCGATGACCTGCTCGGAAAACTGCCGGACGCGCGTGGATGGTGCTGGCATGCCGGTGATCAGGCCGCGCTGGATGCGCGGTTCGAGGGCCGCGTGGATTTCGGCGTTGAAGCGCCAGAGGCCGCCTTCGAAGCCGCCGTGCTGTTCCTGCCCAAAGCCCGCGATCTGACAGACTACCTGCTCAACGCCCTGGCTTCCCGCCTGGCAGGGCGCGAGTTGTTTGTGGTCGGCGAGAAACGTGGCGGTATCGAAGCGGCTGCAAAGCAACTGAGCCCCTTCGGCCGCGCGCGCAAGCTCGACAGTGCCCGCCACTGCCAGCTCTGGCAGGTCACTGTCGAGAACGCACCACAAGCCGTTACGCTGGAAAGCCTCGCCAGGCCCTACCAGATCGACCTGCAGGACGGCCCGCTCACAGTCGTCAGCCTGCCCGGCGTTTTCAGCCATGGCCGACTTGATCGTGGTTCGGCGCTTTTGCTGGAAAACATCGACAAGCTGCCGAGCGGCAACCTGCTCGACTTCGGCTGTGGTGCCGGCGTACTCGGTGCAGCGGTCAAGCGTCGCTACCCGCACAACGACGTCATCATGCTGGACGTGGATGCGTTCGCAACCGCAAGTTCGCGCCTGACCCTCGCCGCCAATGGCCTGCAAGCCCAGGTGCTGACCGGTGACGGAATCGACGCAGCGCCAATGGGTTTGAACACGATTCTCAGCAACCCTCCGTTCCATGTGGGGGTTCATACCGACTACATGGCAACGGAAAACCTGCTGAGAAAAGCACGCCAACATCTTAAATCAGGCGGTGAACTACGCCTTGTCGCGAATAACTTTCTGCGTTATCAGCCACTGATCGAAGAGCACGTCGGGCAATGTGAAGTCAGGGCTCAGGGCAGCGGTTTTAAAATCTACAGCGCCAAACGCTCCTGAAATAAGCACTTGCCGAAACGTTTTTGCGGAGGCAGAATCCGCTCCGTCCTAGGGGAGTAGTCTCCCACGAGCGCCATGCTCGTCCGGCACGTATCAACATACTTGGTCTTCAGACCATGGTACGTGCGACCCGGAATCCGCTCAGACGGATCGGTGGTTTGACAAGACCTATGACACGAACACCTTACCCGGGGCGGGGAGGTCGTACGTGTCATAGCCGTGTCGACCCGCCCCTTAGGAAACCTGATGCTGGAATCATTCTTAATCCCTACCGCTGTGGTTGCGCTCGCCGAAATCGGTGACAAGACGCAATTGCTCGCACTCATTCTCGCCGCACGCTTTCGCAAACCCTGGCCGATCATTGCGGGCATTGTCGCCGCAACGCTGGCCAACCATGCGGCAGCAGGCGCTGTAGGTGCATGGTTCAGCAGCTTCCTGTCAGACGCAGTGCTGCACTGGATCCTCGCGGCCAGCTTTACGGCGACGGCGCTGTGGACGCTGGTTCCAGACAAGATGGACGATGACGAAGCCAGCACGGCACGTAAATTCGGCCCGTTCATGACTACGTTGATCACCTTCTTCATCGCCGAAATCGGTGACAAGACGCAGATCGCCACAGTCATGCTGGCAGCGCAGTATTCCTACCTGTGGCTGGTGATTCTCGGCACCACGGTGGGCATGCTGCTGGCCAACGTGCCGGTGGTGCTGGCGGGCAATTTTGCCGCCGAGAAATTGCCATTGACCCTGATTCGCCGCCTGGCTGCCTGTGCGTTTTTCGTGCTGGCACTGGTGGCGGTGTACAAGGCAATGCAGGTCAGCGGCTGGGTGTGATGCATTCCCGTGGCGTTGCGCAACACGCAACGCCACGGGTGTTTCAGCCGATCAGGATTTGGGGGCTGCCTCATACAGCGGCATCACTTTGGGAATCGCGGCCTGCAGCGAAGCAATGCGACTCTGCGACGCCGGGTGAGTACTCATGAACTCTGGCTGCGAACCCCCGGAGTTCTGGGTCATTTTCTGCCACAGGGTAATGGCCGCATTCGGGTTGTAACCCGCACGCGCAGCCAGCTCCAGGCCAATCAGGTCGGCTTCGTTTTCATTACTGCGGCTATTGGGCAGTGTCAGGCTGTAATTGACCACAGTGTCGGCCAACGCCAGGCTGTCTTGCCCAAGCCCCAGAAAGGCACCCGCCCCCTGCTTGGCCATCGCCACACCGTAAGCCTTGGACATCGCCTCACGCCCGTGCTCACGCAAGGCATGGGCGATCTCGTGTCCCATGACCGCAGCGATTTCATCGTCGCTCAGCTTGAGGGTGTCGATCAGACCGGTGTAAACGAAGATCTTGCCGCCCGGACCACAGTTGGCGTTCAGTTCGTCACTTTTGATCAGGTTGACTTCCCACTGCCATTGAGCCGAATCAGGACGCAGTTTCGGGGCCTGGGCGATCAGCCGATCAGCGATTGCGTGAACACGTTTGGCGTTGGCGCTGGTGGTATCCAGCACACCTTTGCTGGTCGCTTCGCCGACGGTCTGCTGATAGGACTGGGCGTACATTTTGTTGACTTCATCGGTGGAGAGCATGCTGAACATGTACTGCTTGCGCTCCACACCAACCGAGTCACCACTGGTGGTATTGACTGCCTGACACCCGCCGAGCAGCAACGCAGCGCTCAAGGCACAGAGGGCAAATGACTGACGCATGGTGAATCTCCTTGTTTGTGAAACGGCCATTGCGGGGCAGATCTCTGCGCCAGATACCGGCCAACTGGCATCTTGGTCTTTGAGAGAGGTGGATGGTTCCCGCAGGTATGTCCAGTTTGTATCAGATGCGCTTCAAGGCGGATATCGGATTTGTCTGATTCATCGGTCTTATCCCTGCCCGTCTAACTCAATGGCGTCAGACATTCAGGTGCATTGAGCTTCGGATCGTTGAGCAGATTGGCCAGTGGTCGCTCTCGCAATGCGGTCTGCGGAGCTGCCAGCAACGCTTGCAGGGTCGGCAGCGGTGTGTCGGCAGCCAGCCAGGCTTTCTGGCCGCTGGCATCCAGAATCAGCGGGCGACGCTGAGTCGCAGCCGCCTGCGTGACCACCGCCACGCTCAGGTACGTATGCCCCTGCACCGGATAGGCTTCCCAGATGGCGGCGAAAAACAGCGCGGCGCCCTCCCCCGGCGTCAGCCAGAACGGACGCTTGCGCAGTGTGCCGCGCCACTCGTAAAAGCCGTTGGCGGGCAGCAGGCAGCGGCGATGGGTAAAGGCATCACGAAACATGGGTTGCTCGGCCACGGTTTCGGCGCGTGCATGGGCAGGTGTTTTCGACAGATCGGTGAGCCAGGCCGGGGTCAAACCCCAACGCGCACGCACCAGCTCGATCCCGCCCTCGTTTTCAGCGGCACGCATGATCAACACCCAGTCGGCTGGCGAAATGTTCCATTGCGCCTGCTGGTCGGCGGGAAAACCGGGCAAGGCGGCAAAGGCAGGGGTCCAGCGAAACAGGGCGAAGCGTCCACACATGGGGGCTAATCAGACTCTATTGAAGGTGCTCAGCACACCAGTACATCGGGAAAGTCGTCCGGCTCATCGCCAGACAAGGGCGAAGCGCTATTGTACGCAGTGATCAGCTCGCGTGCCTGTTCGACCTGTGCGTCGTCGACCTTGAGCGCCAGAAGCCCCAGCCCCGGCAGCTCGCCCATCGCACCGAGCAGGTCGCGACCGGCCAGATGCGCCTCGATGCCTTCGCTGGCGAGCATCGCCAGCAGCAACTCGGCCTCCATGAGGTTCTCGGGCTCGTAGATCTTTTGCATCACTCGTTCTCGCTGCGAACATCCAGGTTCCAGTCTTCGCCGTCGGTCTGCAGATCGAAAATGATCGGGCGGCAACAGACCGGACAGTCTTCAATGTACTGTTGATCGCCACCGGACAGGTCCAGTACGGCCTCGACAGGTTCGCCGCAATAAGGGCAGTCGTAACTCTGTAATTCCTGCATCACGGTCTCCGGGATCAGTTATGCGTATAATTGCCCCATTCTTCAGAAGGCTGTTTTAACAAGTACGTCTTCTTTTTACCCTATCCGATTCCAACAAGAGAGCATGATGGGCGAATTTGATGCCATCCGACCGTACAACGATGCAGAAGTCCCCGCCGTCTTGGCACGCCTGCTGAGCGACAAAGCCTTTCTCGCAATTCTGACCCGATTCCGTTTTCCCCGCCTGGCGGGCGCATTCGGCTGGCTGCTGCAGCCGACACTGGCGCGCAAGCTGCGTCGCGAGTTTGCCGGTATCGACTCGGTCGCCACGCTGCAGGACAAAGTCGAATATTACGTCGACCACACCATCGAGCGCGCTACGGACGGAGTCACCTATACCGGCGTCGAGCAGCTCAAGTCCGGTTGTGCCTATCTGTTTCTGGCCAACCACCGCGATATCGTCATGGACCCGGCGTTCGTCAACTATGCCGTGTACCACTCAGGCCTGCCAACTCCGCGCATTGCCATTGGCGACAACCTGCTGCAGAAGCCGTTTGTCAGCGATCTGATGCGCCTGAACAAGAGCTTCATCGTGCACCGCTCGATTATCGGGCGGCGCGAGAAAATGGCGGCTTACCAATTGCTGTCGGCGTATATCAACCACTCGATCACCAAGGATTGCCAGTCCATCTGGATCGCCCAGGCCGAAGGCCGCGCGAAGGATGGTGACGACCGCACCGAGTCGGCGATCCTCAAGATGTTTCACATGAGCCGCAAGGATGAACCGTTTGGCGACGTGATTCGCTCTCTGAACCTGATCCCGGTTTCGATCAGCTATGAGTACGATCCGTGCGACAGCGCCAAAGCGCGCGAGCTGTACATTCGTGCGACCACCGGCTCATACACCAAGACGCCGGGCGAAGACGACGTGAGCATTGCACTGGGTATCACCGGTTATAAAGGTCGCGTGGATGTGAACTTCGCGCCGCCGATCACCGAGCACTTCGAGGACACCAAGCAACTGGCTATCGAAATGGACCGGCAGATTCTAGGCGGCTATCGTCTGTTCCCGGTGCATTACCTGGCGTACGCGCAATGGAGCGACGCCGACCCGAGCCTCGACGTACCGCCAGCGTCCGCAGTGTTTGCGGCCGACGAACTCGAACGCGCCAAAGATGAATGGGAAGGCCGCCTGGCAGGCGTGCCGACCGAGCATCGCCCTTACCTGATTCAGCAGTACGCGACACCGGTACGCAACCAATATCGGGTCAAGGCCGGGTTGGCGCTTTAAGAACCGGAACGTCTATCGTGCCCATGCTCCGCGTGGGTACGCCGTTCTGGACGCTCGTCGGCGCGCCGTGACGCAGAGCGTCACCCAAGGCATTCCTACACTGGAGCGTGAGGAACGATAGGTGTACGGGAGAGCACGTATCATGTCCGTGCTCCGCATATTCATGCAGCCCCAGAAACATCCTGCATGACAATTCGCTGCTGCTGTCACCCAAGCGTAACGTGACACCCTCATTGTGTGGCTCCTCGAGAAACGGACTTCCCTCTTTTTGGAGCTTGTCATGCTGCACGCAAAAAATCAGGATCGCCTTTACCTCATCGCCCAGAGCGATGAACAGCAGGAGTTGATCGACGGTCTGGCCTTCAACGTTCAGGACCGCCACTGGCTGGTCTATTGTGCACTGGGCGGGCACGTTCATCATGACCTGCCGGATATGGATCAGAACACCGGTTTCAGTTTTCTGGATTTTTATCAGCAGGCAGCTTGAGCCTGACAACGGCCTCACGGCCTATACCGAATAAAGCAAAAAGCCCGGCCCCTTCAACAAGGGCCGGGCTTTTTGTCTAGCGCTGAAGCTTACTGCGCCAGGGTCGAACCGATGGTCGGGTCCTGGAAGACGCGGGTCAGTGCATCGCTCAACACGTCACTCACCAGCTTGGTGTTGGTTTCCTGGTTCGGAGCCATGCCGAAACGCTGATCCAGCGATGCTGCGTAACGCCCGCTGTAGCTGCGACCGTTATTGCGTACGTCAGCGCGGAATGTCGAGCTGATGGTGGCTTCAGTCACGTACAGACCTTCTTTGGGCGACTGGTACTTCAAGTCTGCCAGGGTCACGGTCAACTGCGGAGCGTTGCCACCCTGAGTCGGCGTAAAGCCCAACAGGCGTACTGCCGCCTCGGCCTGAGCCTGGAGCTTGGGAACGATATCCGCACCGTTGACGCTGATGGCGCTGGTTTCCGGGTACATGCCGCCACGCGTGCCCAGCGTCGGGCCAGGACGGCCGTCGACTACGCGCACCACTACAGGCTGACCACGTCCTACGGCCGCAAGCTGTGCGTTGAGCTTGGGAGTGGGGCTGAGTTGTTGCGGACTGTGGGCACAGCCCACCAGGGTCAAACTGCTTACAGCAAGCAAACCGAACAAAATGCGACGCAGCATGCTCATTTCTCCATGGGCCAGACACTGAATGTGCCGCAGTATAGCGGCCAGCAACAGCCGCTAACCAGAGGGCGCTGACCGTTAAACCTCGGACATTCGGCACGTCTCGGGGTTCAGGCAGCAGCTCAGGCAATGATTCGTGCAGCGCAATGTAATCAGGGCGTCACATCCAGTCGGCAGACTCGCCCTCATCGCACAGACGCTCACCCACGTCACAGGAGCTGCGCCATGAATCTGTTCCGGTCTTTGTTCACCACACGCCACCAGCATCGCCATTACGCACGCATTGATCAGACGGGCATCTGCCGCGCATTCAAGCATTGTGCGCAACGCCCGTCTGGCGTCGAATGGGTTGAAGTGAACGAGCAACGACTTGCCTGGCTGAACCAGCCACTGCCCGCCAGCGCCCGAGTGGCGCAGCGTAGCGCGAGTTCAACGCGCGGCCAGTTGCTCACCGCCTGACCCGACAGCGAATAAAAGTCATTTAAAGCGATCAATTCCTGCCATTTCATCGCTATAATCTCCCCCCGATTATAAGGACGTCTCCTGATCGGGCCTCGCAGCATTGCTAATCGCCGTATTAGTGCCTTCGTACTGCCCACAGAGAGCCGCCCACACAGGTCATGTGCGCACGAGTGTGCTCGATGAAAGGTGAAGAATGCTCGAATCGTATCGAACCTTTCTCGCCCGCCAGCGCCTCACTCTTGGTGCCCCTGACCTGCCAGCGCTGTCATCGCAGCCATTTTGAGGTTTGGTTCACGTTCCCAAAAGGACGTGAAAAACGGGTTTCACTACTTCACAAGAGTGTGGCGAGCAAATGAATAGGTACGCGTTTGTAAATGCACCATCAGCCTCTGAACCGGCTCTCTTGAACAGGACTGACCGCGACTGCGCCTCCATGACCGGAGCCTGACGCCATCGACAGGAGCCCATCGGGCGATGGGCTCCCTGACGATGGTCGAATGGCCTTGCGGGCCTGGAAATGCGTTCATGAAACATTGATGAACCATGACCGGGCCTGACCGGGACCTGCGCTTTAGATGCGGAAAATTGCGAAGAATCGGTCAGGCGATCCTGGCCAGGAAAGCGAGGGCACCCTTTTGATCCAGACCCCGAACACCTGGCAACCAGCCTCAGGATCGTATGCCGTCAATTTGGTGCTGCAGATTTTGGAGACGCGTTAATGGCGCATAACGAAGCAGTCGACGTAGTACTGGTCGGAGCGGGCATCATGAGTGCCACTCTGGCGGTGTTGCTCAAGGAGCTCGACCCCGGCCTCAAGCTGGAAGTCGTTGAGCTGATGGACTCCGGTGCTGCGGAGAGTTCCAACCCGTGGAACAACGCCGGTACCGGCCACGCTGGTCTTTGCGAGCTGAACTACACGCCGCCTGCGGCTGATGGCTCCATCGACATCAAGAAAGCGGTGCACATCAACACCCAGTTCGAAGTCTCGAAACAGTTCTGGGCTTACCTGGCGCGCAAAGGCACCTTCGGTTCAGCCCGTTCCTTCATCAATCCGGTCCCGCACCTGAGCTTTGTGCAAGGCGAAAACGGCATCTCGTTCCTCAAGACCCGTTTTGAAGCCATGAGCAAGCATCACGCCTTCTCGTCGATGGAATACACCGAAGACAAGGCAAAGCTGGCCGAGTGGATGCCGCTGATGATGCCTGGGCGGCCTGCTGATGAAAGAATTGCCGCAACACGCATGATGAACGGCACCGACGTCAATTTTGGCGCACTGACCAATCAACTGCTCAGCCATCTGTCCAGCGCTCCGGGCACGCAGATCAAGTACCGCAGCCGGGTCACCAATCTGACCCGCAATGGCGTAGGCTGGACCGTGAGCGTCAAGGACGTGAATGGTGGCGGCACACGTGAGATAGATGCCAAATTCGTATTCCTCGGTGCAGGTGGCGCAGCATTGCCGCTGCTGCAACTGTCGGGCATCGAAGAGAGCAAGGGTTTTGGTGGCTTCCCGGTGAGCGGCCAGTGGCTGCGTTGCGACAACCCGGAAGTGGTCAAACACCATCAGGCCAAGGTCTATAGCCAGGCAGCCGTGGGTTCGCCGCCCATGTCGGTGCCGCACCTGGACACCCGCGTAGTCGACGGTAAGAAGTCCCTGCTGTTCGGACCGTATGCCGGCTTCACCACCAAGTTCCTCAAGCACGGTTCGTTTCTCGACCTGCCGTTATCGGTACGCGTCGCCAACATCAAACCGATGCTGGCAGTGGCCCGTGACAACATGGACCTGACCAAGTACCTGGTCAGCGAAGTGATGCAATCGATGGAGCAACGCCTGGAATCGCTGCGCCGCTTCTATCCGGAAGCGAAAGCCGAAGACTGGCGTCTCGAAATTGCCGGCCAGCGGGTGCAGATCATCAAGAAAGATGCAAAAAAAGGCGGCGTGCTGCAATTCGGTACCGAGCTGGTGTCCGCAAAGGACGGCTCACTGGCCGCCCTGCTGGGTGCTTCGCCGGGGGCTTCTGTCACCGTGTCGATCATGCTGGAACTGCTGGAACGCTGCTTCCCGGAGAAAACCCGCACCGAGTGGGCTGCCAAACTCGACGAGATTTTCCCGGCTCGGGAAAAGATCCTCGAAACCGACGCGCAGTTGTATAACCGCGTCAGCGCCCAGAATGACGAGGCGCTGGAACTGGTCGAGAAAAGCAGTCAGGAACAGAGTTTCGCCTGAGCTGATTGCGGTGTCATGAAAGCCCTGCGCATCTGACACGCTATATAAACAAAAAGCCCCGTGGCTCTGCCGAGTCACGGGGCTTTTTGTTGCGAATGTCAGTCAGAGGCTTTTGGACAATACGGCGATGTGCTCCGGACCAATTCCGCAGCAGCCGCCGATGTGCGTGGCACCGCGCGTTACCCAGTCTGCCGCCCACTGTTGATAACCCTGCGGGTCAAGGTCTTCGCGCAGCTCATCCAGACCGTCGTTGGCCTTGGCGTCCTTGGGTTGCGGCGGGAAAGCGTTGGCGTAGGCACCAATGGCAATGTCGACGTTCAGGGCTTTGAACACCTCACGCGCCGCATCGATTGCACCGCCGATCACCTCTGGTTGGCTGCAGTTGAACAGCAGCGTCGCCACGCCCATCCCGGCTGCAGCCTTTGCCGCGTCGGCAACGGACTCGCCTGAACGCAACCGCGGCACCTCATCGGTGTCTTCATCCTGAAGGGTAAACGACAACCAGAACGGTTTGCCGTCATTGGGCAGCCCGGCGCGGATGGTTTGCGCTTCAAGAATGCAGCTTTGCGTCTCGGCCAGCCACAGATCGACATACGGCGACAAGCCGGCCACCAGCGGCCTCAGGACATCGGCGGCCAGCTCCGGCTTGTACAGGTCAGGGCGATAGGAGCCGAACAATGGCGGAATGGAACCTGCCACCTGTGCACGCCCGCCGGAAGCGTCGGCCGTTTCACGCGCCAGTCGCCCGGCCAGCGCTGCCAGTGCCTGACCTTCACGGGCAAAGCGCTCTTCACCAATATGGAAAGGCACGACGGCATAGCTGTTACTGGTGATGACCTGAGCACCACTTTCGATGTAAGCGGCGTGTACCGCACTGACGGCCTCAGGTGCCTCGCTCAATGCCAGAGCCGACCATTCAGGCTGGCGAAACGGGGCACCGCGGCGCTGCAGTTCACGGCCCATGCCACCATCAAGAATTACAGTTGTGCCTTGCGTCATATGTGATCTGCTTATATGTATATGAAAAAAACTCATTATGAGTCAGTCTTGTATAACGTATTTAATACGGCCCTTTAATCAAACTACAAACACTTTTTTCAGGGGATATCTGTGAATTATCGCGCTCTGCTGGGCATTGGCCTGGTTACTCTGGCTGCCTCCACTCAAGCCCTGGCCGGTGCCACGCTGGATCGCGTGCAGAAAAACAAAGAGCTGGTCAACGTCCTCATGGAAAGTTACCCGCCCTTTTCTTTCCTGAATGACAAGAACGAACTGGACGGTTTCGACGTGGATGTCGCCAAGGCTGTGGCGCAGAAACTGGGCGTCAAGTTGCACCTCGAAACACCCTCTTGGGATGTTATCGCAGCAGGTCACTGGAGTGGCCGTTACGACATCTGCGTCTGCTCGATGACCCCGAGCAAGGCACGCGCTGAAGTCTTCAACTTCCCGGTCGAGTATTACGCATCGCCTGCGGTGATTGTGGTCAATGCCTCGGATGATCGCATTCATTCGGCCAAGGACCTGAGCGGCAAGAAAGTCGGCCTGACCAGCGCCTCGAGCTACGAAAGCTACCTGAACAAGAATCTGGTCATTGATGGCGCGGAAGACAAGCCATTGCAGTACCCGTTCGACGACGTGCAGATTGCCCCGTACGACAACGACAATGTGGCGTTTCAAGACCTGGGGCTGGGCGCTGGCAAGCGGCTGGACGCCATACTGACCAATCTGGTGACGGCAAAACCGCGTCTGGACCAGGACAAGCGCTTCAAGCTGGCGGGCGAAACGCTGTACGAAGAACCCAACTCCGTGGCCATCGAAAAGGACGACCCGGAATGGGACGCCAAGGTTCGCGAAGTGTTCGCCGAACTCAAGAAAGACGGCACGCTGAGCAAGCTGTCGCAAAAGTGGATCGGTGCTGATATCAGCAAATGACTTCTTTCCTGCCCCAGCGCCCACCCGAGCAGGCTGATCAAGGCCTGCTCAAGCGAGTTTTCGGTTTCCGTACGCGGCTGTACCTGACCTGGCTGGTCATGTTTGTGCTGTTCGCCGGCTTCTTTCTGAGTTTCGACCTGAAGCTTGCGATCATCCTCGACAAACTGCCCAACCTGATCGGCCTGCACCTGGCTCCCAACGGTTTCCTGCAAGGCGCTGCGCTGACGCTTTTTGTGTCGCTGTGTTCGATTGTGGTTTCAGTGCTGCTGGGTTTTGTCACCGCGTTGGCGAGGCTGTCCAGTAGTGCCGTGGCGTTCGGCATCGCCAGCTTTTATGCGTCGTTCTTTCGCGGCACGCCGCTGCTGATCCAGATTCTGCTGATCTATCTCGGCTTGCCGCAACTGGGCATCGTGCCCGGCGCCATCACGGCGGGCGTCATCGCGTTGTCGCTCAACTACGGGGCTTACCTGAGCGAGATTTTTCGCGCTGGAATCATCGGCGTCGCAGCCGGACAGCGAGAAGCGGCACTGGCCCTGGCATTGCGCCCTGCGCAGATATTCTGGCGCGTCACCCTGCCCCAGGCCATGCGCACGATCATTCCGCCGACCACCAACCAGTTCATCTCCATGCTCAAGGATTCGTCACTGATTTCAGTGATGGGCGTCTGGGAGGTGATGTTTCTGGCCCAGTCGTATGGCCGCTCCAGCTATCGATACATCGAAATGCTGACCACCGCAGCGGTGCTGTACTGGATCATGTCGATCGGCCTGGAGCTGTTGCAGTCCAGGCTGGAGCGGCACTACGGCAAGGCGTATCAGGCGCGCAAATAGGGCTGAAACGTTGGTTGATTAACTGATAATACATATTACTGTGGGAGCGAGCTTGCTCGCGAAGAGGCGCGTCATTCACAAAGGATTTATCGTCCGAAATAAAGCCTTCGCGAACAAGTTCGCTCCCACCTGAAAAGCGTTTCAGCCAAATTCAGGTTTCAACTACGGGCTTTTTCGATCAGTTCGATGTATTCATCGGCATTACGCTGATCCTTGATCAGGGCAATGAAGTCGTTGCCGTGCTCGTCCTTGCAATCGAAGTCGTGGCCCGCTTCCCTGAAAAAAACCAGAAAGCGCTCAAAATCGTTGATGCGCAGCCCACGGTAGGCCTTGATCAGTTTGTGCAGCGACGGCGAGGTAGCATCATATGGCTCGAAGTCGAGGAACAGTTTGATCTGCTCATCGCCGATCTCATCGCCAATCAGCTGCTTCTTATCTTTACGCATTACAGGCTCCAGCAGGTCGCAGACACTTTCACGGGCGGGCAGTTTACCCCTCGGCAAGCACAGCGCTCAACGCGCACGTGCAGAGGTGGTATGCAAATCGGCCCAGATATGCCCGTTGGCGTAACTGAGGAACTGGCAATAAACCTTCTCGTTGCGAAGCAAGTCGACCAGCACGCGGTACTGGGCCAGTGGGTAATAAAGCGTCAGGGTGCTGGTTGGCTCGTCGTAGGTCGGTTTTTTCAGGCTTTTGCTGTCGCCGCCATCAAAGTGCACAAGCACCTGTGAAATGGACGCGCCCTTGTTCAGCGACTTGCCTTTGAGGCGCAACGACAGAGGGGAAGTAACCGGAATCGGCTGCTGGCTGGATTGCCGCTGGTTACCGGCAACGATGGTGTACTCGGTGACACGCATCAACTGTTGCTGCTCGGGCACACCTTCGCGCAGGCTCAGGTCGTCAGGCGGCAGGTATTGATCGTGCATGGGGCTGGCCGAAACCGGCGCAGCAGGTGCGGCAACTGCCAGACCAGACAACAGCACCAACGCCACGGCGCCGGGAATCAGTAGCTTCATTGAGGGTTTCCAGATAATTGCGAATCGACGACCGCCCCTGTTCGCAGAAGCGGTCGTCAGAATGCCTTACATCCCTTTGACGGCATAGATGCCGGCAGCATTACGCCAGTAGCCTTTGTAGTCCATACCGAAACCGAAGATGTAACGGTCGATGCATGGCAGGCCTACGTAGTCGGCCTTCAGGTCCGGGCGGGCCTTGCGGTCGTGGTCTTTATCGATCAGCACGGCAGTGTGCACAGCGCGGGCACCGGCGTGTTTGCAGAAGTCGATGATGGCGCCCAGGGTGTGACCTTCATCGAGGATGTCGTCGATGATCAGCACGTCACGGTTGATGAACGAGACTTCGGGTTTGGCTTTCCAGAACAGATCGCCGCCAGTGGTTTCGTTGCGATAGCGTGTTGCGTGCAGGTAGGACGCTTCCAGCGGGAAATTCAGATGAGTCAGCAGCTTGCCAGAGAAAATCAGGCCGCCATTCATCACGCAGAACACAACCGGGTTGCGTTCGGCCAGTTCGGCATTGATCTGCGCGCCGACGCGGGCAATGGCAGCATCCACTTCGGCCTCGGTGTACAGGCAGTCGGCTTCGCGCATGATTTGACGGATATGCTCGAGATCAGCGGACATGACGCTCTCCAGGTAAGGCAGTTTGAGAAAAGCGGGCAAAGGTACGCATCCGTTCAAGCCAGAGCAAGTGATTCTGGACTAACGTTGCGAGTGTCTTGCAAAAGCCGCGAACGTCGAAGCTTCGTAACGATACTGCACGTGCTTTAAGACAGTAACAGCTGAATAGATTAACCTAGACCGATTTTTGCCCCGCTGGAGCCTTTCCCCATGCCTATTCGTGAGATCCGTCACCCACTGATCCGCCACAAACTCGGCCTTATGCGCCGTGCCGACATCAGCACCAAGAATTTTCGTGAGCTGGCTCAGGAAGTCGGCGCACTGCTGACCTACGAAGCCACCGCCGACCTGACCCTGGAAAACTACGACATTCAGGGCTGGGCCGGTACGGTTTCAGTCGAGAAAATCGCGGGCAAGAAAATCACTGTAGTGCCGATCCTGCGCGCCGGTATCGGCATGCTCGACGGCGTCCTCAGCCTGATTCCGGGTGCCAAGGTCAGCGCGGTCGGCGTGGCCCGTAACGAAGAAACCCTGCAGGCACACACTTACCTGGAAAAACTGGTCCCGGAAATCGACCAGCGCCTGGCAATGATCATCGACCCGATGCTGGCCACCGGCAGCTCGATGGTCGCCACCATTGACCTGCTGAAGAAGGCTGGCTGCAAGGAAATCCGAGCGATGGTTCTGGTCGCGGCACCTGAAGGCATCGCTGCCGTAGAGAAGGCACACCCGGACGTGATGATCTACACCGCCTCCATCGACGAGCGTCTGAACGAACACGGTTACATCATTCCGGGCCTGGGCGATGCCGGTGACAAGATTTTCGGCACCAAACAGAAGGACGCGTAACCCGATGACGCAGCAGGAGTTCAACGATCCACTGTGGCGCACGATTCTTTCCGGCGCGCAAATGCTGTTCGTGGCCTTTGGCGCACTGGTATTGATGCCGCTGATCACCGGGCTCGATCCAAACGTGGCGCTGTTTACGGCAGGCCTTGGCACATTGCTGTTCCAGATTGTCACTGGGCGTCAGGTCCCGGTGTTTCTGGCCTCGAGCTTTGCGTTCATCACCCCGATCATCCTCGCCAAGGGCCAGTTCGGTCTGGCCGCGACCATGGGTGGCGTGATGGCAGCAGGCTTCGTCTACACCTTTCTCGGTCTGGCGGTGAAGATCAAGGGCACAGGTTTCATCGACCGGCTGCTGCCTCCGGTGGTGATAGGGCCGGTGATTATTTCCATCGGTCTGGCCATGGCCCCGATTGCGGCCAATATGGCGATGGGCAAGACCGGCGACGGCGTAGTGCTGATTCCTTATCAGACCGCCATGCTGATTTCGATGCCCGCGTTGCTCACGACTCTGATCGTGGCGGTATTCGGCAAAGGCATTTTCCGTCTGGTGCCAATTATATCAGGTGTGCTGGTGGGCTTTGCGCTGTCGTTCTACTTTGGTGTAGTCGACACTAAAAAGATTGCTGACGCGGCCTGGCTGGCACTGCCGCACTTCACCGCACCGGAATTCAATTGGCAGGCGATTCTGTTCATCGTCCCGGTTGCTCTGGCCCCGGCCATCGAGCACATCGGCGGCGTGATCGCAGTCGGCAGTGTGACCGGGCGCGACTACCTGAAAAAGCCGGGCCTGCATCGCACGCTGTTCGGTGATGGCATCGCCACGACAGCGGCAGGCCTGTTTGGCGGCCCGCCCAACACCACTTACGCCGAAGTGACCGGCGCAGTGATGCTGACCAAGAACTACAACCCGCAGATCATGATCTGGGCGTCGTTCTTCGCCATAACACTGGCATTCATCGGCAAGTTCGGTGCGTTGCTGCAGAGTATTCCGGTGCCGGTAATGGGCGGGATTCTGTGCCTGCTGTTCGGTTCGATTGCAGCGGTGGGGATGAACACGCTGATCCGCCACAAGATCGACCTGGCCGAAGCCCGCAACCTGGTCATCGTCTCGGTGACGCTGGTATTCGGCATCGGCGGCGTACTGATCGGCACCGGCAACGGTCCGAACGACTTTGGCCTGAAGGGCATCGCCCTGTGCGCCATCACCGCGATCATCCTCAATCTGGTCCTGCCGGGACATGACAGCTGGAAGCGCAACAAGCCGGATGATCAGTTGCTGTAATGGCTGGAGCGTGAGGCACGATAGTTTGACTATCGTGCGACGCTCCGCGTCGGCATGCCGTACTGGACGCTTCGCGTCCGATTTTGAAGCTGTGGCGCTGCACAGATCTGTGACGCAGAGCGTCACCCAAGGCATTCCCACGCTTGAGTGGTATGCCCCCCGAAGGTTGGACAATTATCCACTTACGCTGCCTTGGCGGCCTGCATCCTG
>NZ_LKBW01000027.1 GCF_002699855.1 Pseudomonas amygdali
GCGGAGCGTCGCACGATAGTGGAGATTATCGTTGCCCAGACACTTATCGTTCCTCACGCTCCAGCGTGGGAATGCCTTGCGTGACGCTCTGCGTCACAAATCTGCGCCGCGCCGCCTATTCAGGATAGGACGCAGAGCGTCCAGAAACGCAAGCCGATGCGGAGCGTCGCACGATAGTCGGGATTATCGTTGCCCAGACACTTATCGTTCCTCACGCTCCAGCGTGGGAATGCCTTGCGTGACGCTCTGCGTCACAAATCTGCGCCGCGCCGCCTATTCAGGATAGGACGCAGAGCGTCCAGAAACGCATGCCGACGCGGAGCGTCGCACGATAGTCGGTCAGGCTGTGCCGTACGGAGCGCTCAATCCAGGCCCAGTTTCTTCAGCCGGTAACGCAGCGATCTGAAGGACAAGCTGAGCCTTTCTGCCGCTGCGGTACGGTTCCAGCGGGTTTCTTCCAGGGCCTGCAGAATCAGCTTGCGCTCGATGCTTTCGAGGTAGTCTTCAAGGTTGTCGATGTCGGCCAGGCTAGGACCGCTGTGCTCCTGGGGGCTGGCGGACTCTGCAAGGCGCAGGTCGCTGGCATGGATTTCATCGTTTTCACAGAGCGTGTAGGCGCGCTCCAGCATGTTTTCCAGTTCGCGCACGTTACCGGGGAATCGGTAGCTCTTCAGCGTGTCCAGCGCCTGCGCATTCAGGCGCGCCACCGGTTGCGTGCCATTGCCAGCAAGTCGCTTTAGAACACTGGCTGCCAGTTGATCGATGTCCTCGCGCCGCTCGCGCAATGAGGGGACGCGCACTTCGATCACGTTCAACCGGTAATACAGATCCTGACGGAAACGGCCTGCCGCAACCTCTGCATTAAGGTTCTTGTGCGTGGCGCACAGAATGCGTACGTCCACAATCTGCTCTTGCTGGCTGCCTACACTGCGGATTGATTTTTCCTGGATGGCTCGCAACAGTTTTACCTGCATGGCCAGCGGCAGGTCGGCCACTTCGTCGAGAAACAGCGTTCCGGTATGTGCCGCCTGAAACAGACCAGGCTTGTCCTCGTGGGCGCCGCTGAAACTGCCCTTGCGATGGCCAAAGAATTCACTCTCCATCAGCTCGGAAGGAATGGCCCCGCAATTCACCGGTATGAACGGTTTATCGATGCGCGGACCCTGCTCGTGGATCAGCCGCGCTACAAGCTCCTTGCCGCTGCCCGATTCGCCGCTGATGTAGATCGGCGCCTGGCTGCGGGCCAGCTTGCCGATCTGGTTGCGCAAGGTACGCATCGCCAGCGAGTCGCCCAGCAGGCGGCTGTCGATGCTGCGGGCTGGCTGGGCGCAAGGCAGGCTCAGCGCACTATTGACCAGTTCGCGCAGCCTGCCGAGGTCGACCGGCTTGGTCACAAAATCGAAAGCCCCGGCCTTGAGCGCATTAATCGCGGTGTCCAGGTTGCCGTGGGCAGTGATCATCGCCACTGGCACATGGGGGTAGCCGTGCTGAATATGCTGCACCAGCTCAAGGCCATTGCCGTCGGGCAGACGCATGTCGGTCAGGCACATATCGAACGGCTCGCGGGCCAGCCAGTCGTGGGCCTCGGCAACATTGCGGGCGCATCGGGTGTCGAGTTTCATGCGCCCCAGAGTGATCTCCAGCAGTTCGCGGATATCCGGCTCGTCATCGACTATCAGGATTTTTTGCCGTTGGCTCATGCTCAGCTCGTTTTGAACGGGTGGGCGAAGGTTATGCGCAGGCAACTGCCGCCACCTTGCCGCGGGACGTATTCCAGGTGCGCCTGATTGCTTTCGCAAAGCTCGCGTGACAGATATAGACCAAGACCGGTGCCGTTGCTTTCCGTGGTGAAAAACGGCTCGAACAGCTTGGCCAAATGTTGCTCGCTGACCCCTGGCCCGTCGTCCTGTACTTCCAGAATGGGCAAATCGCTTTGTCGGTCGTGATGCAGCTTCAGCCAGACCTGCGCTGACGAATGATTTCTGCCGCTGTAGCGCAGGCCGTTCTGTAGCAGGTTGGTCATGATCTGGGTCAGTTGCCCGGAATCCATGCGGGTTGTCAGCGTGCCGGGGCTTATGTCGACATGAATCGACTGATTGGGCGCAGAGGAACTGCGAAATTCAGTGACAAAGTGTTCCAGCCAGGTTTTCAGATCGAGCAGTTCGGGCTGCGCTTCGCGTCTGCGCGACAATTGCAGAACATTTTCGATGACCCGATCAATACGCCCCGACTGGTCATGAATGATCTGCCCCAGGCGTCGGTCCGCTGCGCTGAGTTCTTCAGATTCGTTGAGTAACTGTGCGGCATGGCTGACTGCGCCCAGCGGGTTGCGTATCTCGTGGGCAATCCCGGCGGTCAGGCGTCCCAGCGCGGCGAGCTTGAGCTGCTGCGCCTGATGAGCAATTTGCGACAGGTCTTCAAGAAAGATCAGCGTCTGGCGCTGATCGCCACGATTGAGTGCGGCAAAGCTCGGTTGCAGCACCGGCCCGATGGGTGAAGTCGTGACGCTGCGCGGCACCATGATCGGGTTGACGAGCCACTGGCGCAGGCGTTCCACCAACTGCGGCGAGTAAGCGTCGATAACCTGGCCGACCAGTCGCTCGTGGCCCAGTAGGGTAAGGGCACCTTGATTGGCCAGCAGCACCTGACGGTTGGCATCCAGTACCAGAATGCCGGTACGCATGCGTTGCAGGATCAGCGCGTTGAGTTCTTCAAGGCTGTCGACATCCGCTGCACGCTGTTCGGCCAGCACTTCGCTGACCTGCATGCGCGCTGTCAGCGCCTGCACCAGCATTGCGGCGGCGAAGCACAGGGCACCCAGAGAGCCAGCCTGCACGTAGTCGTTGGAAACCGACGGTGTACCGAAGCTGATATAGAACGTCAGGTAGATGATGCCGATGGCAGAAACGGCGGCGATCAGCAAACCGATACGCCCCCGCAGCAATACATTGCTGATTGCTACGGAAGCAATCAACAGATTGCCGATGCCGCTGGAAGGGCCACCCGCCGCGTAGAACAGCGCAGAGAGCATGATTGCGTCAGTCATTGCCAGACTGAACAGCTGCGCCTGACGGCTGGGACGCTCCAGCAGCACGACGACCAGAATGTTGAACACCAGATACAGCCAGCAACCCGAGCGGAACAGGTTTGGATTGGCCAGTTGCAACAGTTCGGTTTCCAGACTGCTGGAAATCAGCAGGACCAGTACCACGCCGATGGTCAGTCGATAAAGGTGGTAAAGCCGCAGAATCCTTTGCGCCTGTGGGCTGGCAAGCGAGGGCGTGTCAGCGGTCACGTGCCGCAGGGCCTTCCAGGCGGTGTGCCTCGCTGCAATACCATTGCTGTGCCTGGCTCAGCGCGCGATCCTGAGGGAGATGAACGCCACAGTGTGCGCAGCGCACCATCGGGGTGGCCGCTATTTCAGGCGGCTCGGCACGGGATTTCGGCTTGGGGGGATTGATCAGGCGCTTGACGAACCAGATCACCGCCGCGATCAACGCGGCCCACATGAGTAAGCGAACCATGACTACCAGCTTAGTGATTGACGATGGCGCAGTGTAGCCAAGGTACAGTCAGGCGCACAGTGGCTGCGGCGCATAAATGTGCTGCATAAAAAAAGAGGCCCGAAGGCCTCTTTCTTAATGCCGTGAAGATCAGTCGAACAGACCCAGGGTCATGTAGCTGAACCACGAACGGCTCTTGGTGCCTTTCGCTTCGGCATCTTTTTCCGCCTGCTCGTCCAGCTCTGCCTGATTTTCCGGCAACAGCTCTTTCGGAATGGCGTCCTTGGCGTCCTGATACTGCTTCTTGATGTCCTGATCGGCACGTGTCTGGCCCGGTGGCAGCGGTGCGCTACCGTCGATCAGACCAAGGGTCGCTTTCGACAGCCACGAGCGGTTGTCGGCTTCGGCCTGACGCGGGGTGAACTTGCCGTCAGCCAATTGCGGGTGGTTCGGGTAGTTGGTTTTGAGCACTTCAAGGCTGGTGGCTGCCAGATCGTCGAGGTGCAGACGCTGATAGGACTCGACCATCACGGCCAGACCGTCACCTACCGATGGCGTCTCCTGGAAGTTTTCCACGACATAGCGGCCACGGTTGGCGGCGGCGACATAGGCCTGACGGGTCAGGTAGTAGTCGGCTACGTGAATTTCGTAGGAGGCCAGCAGGTTGCGCAGGTAGATCATGCGCTGCTTGGCATCCGGCGAATAGCGGCTGTTCGGGAAGCGGCTGGTCAGCTGAGCGAACTCGTTGAACGAGTCGCGGGCAGCGCCCGGGTCACGTTTGGTCTGGTCCAGCGGCAGGAAGCGCGCCAGCAGGCCGACGTCCTGATCGAAGGAGGTCAGGCCCTTCATGTAATACGCGTAATCGACGTTCGGGTGTTGCGGATGCAGACGGATGAAACGCTCGGCAGCGGATTTGGCTGCTTCGGGTTCACCGTTCTTGTAGTTCGAGTAGATCAACTCGAGCTGGGCCTGATCAGCGTAGCGACCGAACGGATAGCGTGATTCCAGCGCCTTGAGTTTCTCAGTGGCACTGTTATAGCTGTTATTTCCCAGGTCGGCCTGCGCCTGCTGGTACAGCTCGACTTCGCTGAGGTTTTCGTCGATGACTTCCTTCGACGAACAGGCCGCAGTCAATGCGAGGATGGCGATCAGCAGCAGGTGTTTCACTTGCATGGCGGCTTGCGTCCCTATAACGGCCTGCTGTCTTGGGCGGGGCCGTCCTGTTATGATGAGCGCCCCGCGATACCGGCGGGACAAAAGACGCCGTATTTAACCACAAGCGCGCTGCCGAAACCAAAGGCTAGCCGCCACCTAGTCTGGTCATGTCCGAAAATATAGAACTCCGCGCAGAGGTGCCGTCCGAATTGGGCGGTCAACGCCTCGATCAAGTCGCCGCACAATTATTCGCTGAGCACTCGCGCTCGCGCCTTTCCGCCTGGATCAAGGACGGCCGCCTGACTGTGGACGGAGGCGTATTGCGCCCCCGCGACATCGTGCATGGTGGCGCTGTTCTCGAGCTGATTGCCGAGCAGGAGGCCCAGGGTGAATGGGTTGCTCAGGACATCGAGCTCGACATCATCTATGAAGACGACCAGATCCTCGTCATCAACAAGCCGGCGGGTCTGGTGGTGCATCCGGCTGCCGGTCATGCCGACGGCACGCTGCTCAATGCCTTGCTGCACCATGTGCCGGACATCATCAATGTTCCGCGCGCCGGCATCGTGCATCGTCTGGACAAGGACACCACTGGTCTGATGGTTGTCGCCAAGACCATTCAGGCACAGACCCAACTGGTTACCCAGTTGCAGAGTCGCAGTGTCAGCCGTATCTACGAGTGCATCGTGATTGGCGTGGTGACCGCAGGCGGCAAGATCGACGCACCGATCGGCCGTCACGGCCAGCAGCGCCAGCGCATGGCGGTGATGGAGGGCGGCAAGCAGGCGGTCAGTCATTACCGCGTGCTGGAGCGCTTCCGTTCGCACACCCATGTACGGGTCAAGCTGGAAACCGGGCGTACCCACCAGATTCGCGTGCACATGGCGCATATCAACTATCCGTTGGTCGGCGACCCTGCCTACGGCGGTCGTTTCCGTATTCCGCCAGCGGCCAGCCTGACCATGGTCGATTCGCTCAAGACCTTCCCGCGGCAGGCGTTGCATGCCCGCTTCCTGGAGCTGGATCATCCGACCACCGGTAAACGCATGAGCTGGGAATCGCCATTGCCGGACGATTTCGTCTGGTTGCTGTCCCTGCTCAAGCAGGATCGCGAGGCGTTCATCGGGTGAATGACTGGCTGATACCTGACTGGCCTGCGCCAGCACAGATCAAGTCCTGCGTTACCACTCGCTCGGGTGGGGTCAGCCTGGCCCCGTTCGACAGCTTCAATCTGGGCGATCACGTCGATGACAGCCCGCAGGCCGTGGCGAGCAATCGCCAGCGCCTGACCGCCAGTCTCAAGGCTCAGCCCGCCTGGTTGAAGCAGGTGCATGGCGTAGACGTTGTACCTGCCGATCCATCCCGTGTCGTCGAGGCCGATGCCAGCTGGACGAGCACGCCAGGCGTGGCCTGCACCATCATGACCGCCGACTGCCTGCCCGCGCTGTTCTGTCGTCGTGACGGTACGCGTGTGGCTGCCGCGCATGCCGGCTGGCGCGGGCTGGCGGCCGGGGTGCTGGAAGCGACGGCCGACAGCCTGCAGAGTGCTCCCGAAGACATTATGGTCTGGCTGGGGCCGGCCATCGGCCAGCCGTCGTTCGAAGTCGGCCCCGAGGTGCGCGAGGCCTTTACCGCCAGCCACCCGCAGACAGCCGCTGCGTTTGTCGCAAGTTCGAATCCTGATCGTTTCATGGCCGACATCTATGCGCTCGCCCGGTTACGACTGGCAGCCCAAGGTATCTCTGCCGTGTACGGCGGCGGGCTGGATACCTTCACCGACCCGCGCTTCTTTTCCTACAGGCGTGCCACGCGCACTGGCCGCTTCGCTTCGCTGATATGGACCGAACACGCCTGATTGCCGGGCTGTTTTGCACATTCCAGCTAGACTTGCCTGAACACTCGTCTGATCTGTATCAACCCCGGCCCGCTTGAAACGCGCAGAATCGTCCGCATCTAACTGGCTATTCAGCAGGTTTTCTTTATAGGTGTGTTCATTGCTCCGGCCTGCATTAAAGGAAGGTGACTAATGCGTATCGACAGATTGACCAGTAAATTACAGTTAGCGTTATCCGATTCCCAGTCGCTGGCCGTTGGCCTCGACCATCCCGCCATCGAACCTGCGCACTTGATGCAGGCGCTGCTTGAGCAGCAGGGCGGTTCCATTAAGCCTCTGCTGTTGCAGGTAGGCTTCGACATCAACAGCCTGCGCAAGGAACTGAGTGCAGAGCTGGACCGCCTGCCAAAAATCCAGAACCCCACTGGCGACGTCAACATGTCGCAGGATCTTGCGCGCCTGCTTAACCAGGCCGACCGTCTGGCACAGCAGAAAGGCGATCAATTCATTTCCAGCGAGCTGGTGCTGCTCGCGGCAATGGACGAGAACAGCAAGCTCGGCAAATTGTTGCTGGGGCAGGGCGTCAGCAAGAAAGCCCTGGAAAACGCCATCAACAACCTGCGCGGCGAAGGTGCCGTGAATGACCCTAACGTCGAAGAGTCGCGTCAGGCGCTGGACAAGTACACCGTCGACCTGACCAAGCGCGCCGAAGAGGGCAAGCTCGACCCGGTGATCGGTCGTGATGACGAGATTCGTCGCACCATTCAGGTCCTGCAACGCCGTACCAAGAACAATCCGGTGCTGATCGGTGAGCCTGGCGTGGGTAAAACCGCTATCGCCGAAGGCCTGGCGCAACGCATCATCAACGGCGAAGTGCCGGATGGCCTGCGCGGCAAACGCTTGCTGTCGCTGGACATGGGCGCATTGATTGCCGGTGCCAAGTACCGTGGTGAGTTCGAAGAGCGCCTGAAATCGCTGCTCAACGAACTGTCCAAGCAGGAAGGCCAGATCATCCTGTTCATCGACGAACTGCACACCATGGTCGGCGCCGGCAAAGGCGAAGGCTCGATGGACGCTGGCAATATGCTCAAGCCTGCGTTGGCTCGCGGCGAGCTGCATTGTGTCGGTGCCACCACGCTCAACGAGTACCGCCAATATATAGAGAAGGACGCTGCACTTGAGCGTCGCTTCCAGAAAGTGCTGGTGGACGAGCCAAGTGAAGAAGACACCATCGCAATCCTGCGCGGCCTGAAAGAGCGCTATGAAGTGCACCATAAGGTCGCCATTACTGACGGTGCGATCATCGCCGCGGCCAAGCTGAGCCATCGCTATATCACCGATCGCCAGTTGCCCGACAAGGCCATCGACCTGATCGACGAAGCCGCCAGCCGCATTCGTATGGAGATCGATTCCAAGCCTGAAGTGCTTGATCGTCTTGAGCGTCGCCTGATCCAGCTGAAAGTGGAAGCTCAGGCGCTCAAGAAGGAAAAGGATGAAGCGGCTATCAAGCGTCTGGAAAAACTCCAGGAAGAAGTGGTGCGCCTTGAGAAGGAATATGCCGACCTCGAAGAAATCTGGACCTCGGAAAAAGCTGAAGTAACGGGTTCTGCACTGATCCAGCAGAAAATAGAGCAGTCCCGTCAGGAACTGGAAGCGGCGCGTCGTCGTGGCGACCTGAACCGCATGGCCGAGTTGCAGTACGGGATCATTCCGGACCTGGAGCGCAGCCTGCAAATGGTCGATCAGCACGGCAAACCCGAGAACCAATTGCTGCGCAGCAAAGTGACCGAGGAAGAAATTGCCGAAGTCGTGTCAAAGTGGACCGGTATTCCCGTGTCGAAAATGCTGGAAGGCGAGCGCGAGAAGCTGTTGCGCATGGAAACCCTGCTGCACAACCGGGTAATCGGTCAGGAAGAAGCGGTGGTCGCGGTCTCCAATGCCGTACGTCGTTCGCGTGCAGGGCTTTCCGACCCGAATCGTCCAAGCGGTTCGTTCATGTTCCTCGGTCCGACCGGTGTGGGTAAGACCGAACTCTGCAAGGCGCTTGCCGAATTCCTGTTCGATACCGAAGAGGCGATGGTGCGTATCGATATGTCCGAGTTCATGGAGAAGCATTCCGTGGCTCGTCTGATCGGCGCACCACCGGGCTATGTCGGTTACGAAGAGGGCGGCTACCTGACCGAAGCTGTGCGTCGCAAGCCGTACTCGCTGATCCTGCTCGATGAGGTCGAGAAGGCACATTCCGACGTGTTCAACATCCTGTTGCAGGTGCTTGAAGACGGGCGCCTGACTGACAGCCACGGGCGGACGGTGGACTTCCGCAATACCGTGATCGTCATGACCTCCAACCTGGGCTCGGCCCAGATCCAGGAACTGGTCGGTGATCGTGAGGCGCAACGTGCTGCGGTGATGGATGCGGTGGGTACGCACTTCCGTCCGGAATTTGTGAACCGGATTGACGAAGTGGTGATCTTCGAACCGCTGGCGCGTGACCAGATCGCCGGTATCACTGATATCCAGCTGGGCCGCCTGCGCAAGCGTCTGGCCGAACGCGAGCTGGCGCTGACCCTGAGCCCCGAGGCGCTGGACAAGCTGATTGCCGTCGGTTACGACCCGGTCTATGGAGCACGGCCGCTGAAGCGGGTGATCCAGCGCTGGATCGAGAACCCGCTGGCACAGATGATCCTCTCGGGCAGCTTCATGCCCGGCAGCACCATCACTGGCAAGGTCGTCGACGACGAGATCGTGTTTGCCTGATAGCGCTCGCCAGCTCTATATAGAGGGCCCTCTCGCCGAGGGCCTTTTTTCTGAGGATGCTGCCAGCAGTAAAATCGGGCCTGAAAGGGGCTCTGGGAAAAAATCGCAAATCATTGTCTTAAAAAGCAATTTATAGGGTTGACAGGTGTTTTTAAAATTGTAGAATAGCGCGCCTCAGAGACGTGAACGCAACGATACAAACGAAGCGCAAAGGTCGATGAGATTGAAATCAACGAGTTAACAGCACGCTGGTTTCAAGGCAACAGGTTGTAAAGTTGAATCTGAAATCGATAGTTCCGCGATAGCTCAGTTGGTAGAGCAAGTGACTGTTAATCACTGGGTCCCTGGTTCGAGTCCAGGTCGTGGAGCCAGATTTCGCAAGGTTCAATGAAGTTTCAGTCGGGGTATAGCGCAGTCCGGTAGCGCGCCTGCTTTGGGAGCAGGATGTCAGGAGTTCGAATCCCCTTACCCCGACCATATTTGGGTCGTTAGCTCAGTTGGTAGAGCAGTTGGCTTTTAACCAATTGGTCGTAGGTTCGAATCCCACACGACCCACCATTTTTGGCTTCAAGCTTAACCTTGGAGCCGAATCTTAAAGATCTGATGCCAATCGTATCAGGTCGCAGGCAGCTGATTGAGGTGCCTTGATTTACCGGGGTATAGCGCAGTCCGGTAGCGCGCCTGCTTTGGGAGCAGGATGTCAGGAGTTCGAATCCCCTTACCCCGACCAAATACTGTTGCTGAGATCTTCAATTTCGGTGTGTCGTTTGCTTCTTGAGGGCGAGCGTTGCATGTGAAACGATTTATCCAGGCAAGCAGCCGCCTGTCGCGAAACATAACTCCGACACGCGGTGATGTCAAATTGCAGCGCTCTGTTCCAGGCGAAAGCTTGTGAACAGGGCGTTTTTTTTTGCGGCTGCGAATCGGCGTTCATCGCTTATCTGTCCTCATACCGTCTTCCTGACGCCGGCTCTTGGCAAAGACGATAGGCGGGTATGACCATTACTGATGGCAGTTAGCAATTGTCTTAGCCCCCATACTTTAGCCAGTGCGGTTGTTCCAGACGCTTGCGTCAAAGCCTGACGGCAGTGGGTTGCCCATTTGTTCGTTCGGGCCTGACGGTAATCGGCTATCAGTGGTTCTTGGACACGCGACTATTCTGCCGCTAACGGCTTCTCTTACCCACTGCGAAAATTCGTCAAGCCGCTGTGCGAGATATTCCGGGCTGAACAGGTCATGAGGCAGAGCCTGCCTTATTGGTGTGTCAGTGGAATCGTCAAGAAGATCTGCTTGCCCAACGGGTACTGGGTCAGTTCTATATTTTTCCGGTTGGTTTGACTCAATGTTTTTGACTTGGTCACCTGGGCGGTGTATCTCATCAGCTTTCAATTGTGAGTGGAAATTTGCTGCTAGGGCAGGGATCCTTGTGTTTTGGGAGGAGCTACCTCTGGCAGGGATGCTTGTAGCTGAGCTCCGAGCCAGATCTTTAACGGGTGCTGCTTTCTTGCTTGTGCGCGCATTCGCTCGGTTAGCAGCATCTGACTTGGCCAAGTAGTTAATTTTTGCTGGTCTTTTGCCGCGCTCATTCATGACCTCGCGCATCACGTCGTAATCCGGTTCGATGTATTCCATCGTGGTCGCAATATTGGAGTGGTTGAGCAGGTTTTTTGTTATGTGAATGTTGCGTTCCGGTTGTCGCATCATTTCACTGGCAATGGTATGCCGGAAGCGATGAGGCGTCATTCGAACGCCCGTCATGGCGGTGAGCTTCTTATACATGGCTTCCACCTGATCAGCGTTCATCTGTGTTCGACTGTAATGGCCGGAGAAGCGGTTGACGTTGAAAATCTGATCGGCGGGATCGAAGCCGACTCGTTGCGCGATGTCCATGAGCCGTTTCAGATGAGGCATTAGTCCGTCTGGGATGGGGATCATGAATTCTCTGTGAGTCTTTTCTGTCTCTCCCCTGACTCTGATAAGGCGTTGTCCCAAATCGATATCGGCATACCTCAAGCAGATCAGGGCATTGAGCCTGATGCCCGTGTAGTAGAACATTTCAAATACTGCGAGCCAGAACCATGCGGGGGTGATCTCTGTTCTGTTCCCGGTTGCACGCTCCTCCTGGACCAGAATGTTTAGCCAGTTTCTCGCACGTACAATGGCGTCTGTGTTGACGGTTTTCTTTGGTCGTTTGGCGGGGATCACACGTGTTTCTTTCAGAGGATTGACCTTGAGGTCAACGAGACCATGCTCCATTGCATATCGGTACACCGTTCGCAGGTGACCGGAGTACGTGTTCCAACTGCGCTTTGAGATTCTCTCCAGTTCTGATCGGCGCCAGTCGAGCATGTCCCGGTGCGTCGTCTCGCTTGCCAGACGGTCGCCGAAGAATCTGACATAGGACTTTGTGGCAGCCCAGTAGATCTTGACGGTGTCGGGTCTCAGGTCATGAGTGAGGATGTATTCCTGGGTCAGCTCAGGCAGTGTCATCGTGTTCATTCAGATGCTTCCTTATCTGCCAAGTCCGCCAAGCTGATGACCGGGTTGTCATAGGGCACTTCGCTAAAAACGTCGGTGGGCTCAATGAGCAGGTAGCCCCGCAGTTGCTTGCTTTTGCGTGGTCCTTTGACCAGGCACGTCCAGATGTTCAGGCCGGCGGGCGTCTTCCGATGTTTTTTCAGCTTCTCAAAAGATCGCTGGACCAATTGCCAGGCTTCGAGATCGCGCTCTTTCGCCTCGTGCTCAATCGCCGGATGCTCAAGCGCGTAACGTTTGAAGATATCCGGACTGACCAGAAACGCCGTGCTGTCCACGGTATGTACACGCGCTTTGGCGTCATTGATGATGATCCGGTGAGAGATCACACCGCCCTTCAGCCAGGTGAGGAAGTTGGTGCCATGATTCGGGGCCGAGTCAGTCGAGTTCTTGGCAGTGTCTGTTGCTGGAGTTGTCTCAAAAACGGGGATGTCAGCCTCAGCCTGCTTGGGCTGACTAAGCCGTGCAGGTGGTTTGGTTGGGAGAGAAAAGGGGATCTGGTCGTTGTCAGTGCTCTCCGGGCTACTTTGCGCTGGTGCAGTTGGAGCAGCATGTACTGGATCGGGAAATAGATCGAGCAGCTCATCCAGCGCATCAAAATCTTTTATCGGTGCAGACGCCTGCTTGGGCGTTGGTTTCTGCGCTGACTGATCGACAGTCTCAGGGATTTTTTTGCCGACTGCGGATACGGGTTCCTCGGTCGCTGAACTTGCTTGGTCAATTTCCTCCGTAGCTGCAGCAGACTCCACTGTAAGAGTGCCGGTAAACGGCTCAGGTCTATCCGTCGCATTTGGCCAGATGAGTGCCGGCGCTATCTTCAACACCGTGAACGTGTTCTTCCAGCCGCGACCATTGTCGATGTTGGCTTTCCAGATCGCCTTCCCCTCACCATTGGGCTGGATAATTGCTTGATCCTGGAGCAGATTGAACATGGGGGCATTGGAGGTGGGAATGTGCTCAATGCCCTGTGACAGCAGATGAGCCCTGAGCTGATCGACGGCTGGCTTGCTGACAAGCCACAAACCATCCTGAGTCAGCCATCCGTCCGAAGGGCCGTCGGGCTGGTTCAACTTGAATTTCTCCGAGACGAGCACCCTCAAGCCTTCAGCCAGTTGCCGCTGAATGGACTGCTTGGGAGCTGACATTGCCCGACCGGGATTGCCGCCGACCTCCTGTGCCACCGAAGCCTGATCCGCTTGGGAGACAATTTCTCCCAGGATGTCGGCATGCTCATATTGCCCTGCGAACGCGAACACCAGTTGGGCCCAGAGCTCGGGAAACCCGCTGAGCCAGTCAAGTGCCTTCGCCGGAATGACGTTGGCGTAGATCAGCGACGAAGCAGCTCCATGCAGCCGGTAGTCGCGACCTTTCACGTACTTGAATCGGTATGGCTGATCCAGTGGCCCATGCCATGGATGCCAGGTCGTGCCGTCTGCCAGTTCCACGTTGACGTCCACCGCAATTTTGCCGAGGTCATGCACGAGCGCACCGTAGGCCGATGCGGCAGACCATGCTTCGGATTGAGCAGCCTGCGACTCGGGCGGGGCTCCGATGGGCAGCAGATACATTTGCCGAATCTTCAGTGCGTAGGCGACGATTTCAAGCCCGTGATCCAGCATGCCACCATGATAGGCATGGTGATGGTTCTCAGAGGCAGGGAGATGCTGCACCAAGGCTGCGTAGCTTTTGAACGCTTGCACGTATAGCGTATCGAACTGTGCGCGGGGCAGCGACGTTCGCTGCCAGATGTTTTCAATGAGCTGACGCCGCCGGGGAGTAGACAGTAACGCGTCGCAAGACTCGTGTTTGATAAACCCTGCAGCAGCATTGGATGGCGTGGTTGGCGATGTTTTTCTTCGCTGAAAGAAACTAAGCATTGAGGCACCCATGATGAAGTCATGGTGGGCCTTTTGCTCTATAGGGCTCAGCGTGACAAGTCGAAACCCATATCCATCCTGGAAAGGTTATGTACATGAGCCGCCACCTGAATGGTTGGGATCCAAACAGTGTCAGCGAACCGATGTTGCCATGCTTGCCGAAGAAAATGTAGTCTCCAAGTGCTTGTTTAGGATGGTTTTTTGTAAATTCCATTTCGTGCAAAGCTGCTTTTCTAGCCCTTTCGGCATCCATTTCCGGCGGGCTCGCCGGCCTTTTCGGGTAAGGCACTTACCCTTATTCCCCATTCCATTCAAACCCTTCGCCTTGCCCTTTTGCTTCAGCCCATTTTGCCCCTTTGGTGCTGACGATCCGGAACAGGCAAAGATTGAAATCCAGTGAAAGGCCCATAGCAGCGCTTCATATCTCCAGATGAAGCGCACGATGGCTGGGACTGCTGTTCAGTCAAAACACTGTCGACTCGGGCGGCTCAACGGTCGGTATCTGTTGCCCAACTGCTCGTTGAGGGCTTGATTTTCAAGGGAGATTGAGCTGAAGATACCCACTAATGGGTTATCAATTGATGTCAATACGACATGCTCTAATCGACCGGCGAGGTGACACATGACCCCAGATGCCAATACGGATTTAAGCGGTGCAGCGCGTTTTGGTCACGTGCTCGGTCGTGGTCTGCGTCGAATACTCAATGTTGAGCGCGCGTTCTGGTCGCTTTTCGACCGCACCGGTGTGCCCAGAGTGATCGTCACTCCAGTCAAGTGGGGTGCCCGTGCGGCGGTGATCGGCACTGGCGCGTTCTTTGTGGCTTGGGGATTGCTGTATGTTTTGGGAGTCGTCGCCATGGCTATGGTCGTAGTTGGTCTCATAAATAGCGAAAGCTCGTCGGCAGTCTCAAGTTTGTCGGATTTCGAATATGAAGACGATGAGCACGCTGCGAGATTGCAAGCATCGGTCTTTGAGGAAAACGATGACCATAACTGGGATTTTGTTCTTGGGCGTGGCGTATATCCTTCTCAGAACGAATAGCTATTTCTTTTTATTTTTTAACTTCCTGTGACAGTTGGTCAGCAGGAAGTTAAACTTATAGCTTTAACCTTTCGCTTTCAGTCTCTTCTCTACTTCAGCCCCGCCTCGCGCTCCTGCTTTCTTCGCCTCTGCGGTTCCATCAGCCAGCCCTTGCATGATGTTGCCTAACCTTAGGCCTGCCCAGCTGAGCGAAGTAATCCAGAAGCCTGGTAAAACTATAAACATAGTTCCCATTACAAAGTCTAACAAAAGATCCCCCTGTCCGTTACTAGCCCCGAATACTGGATCGAAATTGCTGTGCGGTACGTCGCTACCTAGGCCATTACCATACAAAGCGTCCAAAATCGTGCTATCAACCCATCGTGCTAGCTGGAACCAGAAGTCAACAAAAATAAGTGCGAACTCTGCAAATGTGACTGTCATTACTACTTTGAGATCAAACGTCCCTAGAACGAGTACAAAAGGCATGCATATGATTAATGCCATCTTCAAGAAAGCCATGACCATAGGCGCTGCCTGTCGAACACTGTCCATTGCAGGGTACATGGCCAACGACCCTAATGCCTGGCCTGCAGTTGCAGTGAGCCGCGTCAGATCATTTGCTACAGACCCCCCCACTTGTCCGCCGTAGTCGGTATACACCTGTCCCTGGGTCAGTTTCTGCTTCCTCGGAGAAACGAGATCGCGGATGACCGAATCATTCACCTCGGTCTGAGTCATAAATTTTGCCCATTGAGCGAGCTTGCTCAGCAGATCTGGACTGACCTGTTCCAGCAGTCTGGCTCTTAGGCCGATGCTTGCGTCCGACCACCATTGAGTGCACGTAGGAAATCCCCCACCACCAGTGGTTTGTGGCAGGCCCGCATCTCTTGTTGCGTCGTAGGGCCATCTGGTCCGAGGACTGTGTGACCTGAACCCAGAGAAACCATCATCATAATAGCCTGGCGTCTGCAGGAAGAACCGCGAGCCGATCCAGTTGACGTCGTTCAATTGCTCGTTGGTGAGCGTTGGTTGAGTCATGAATAGTCGCGACCGTGCCAGTGCGTAGCAGTCGTTGGTAAAGTCGGCGACTTCCTGTGCCAGTAGTGGGTCGTTGATACGCGCTCTATTCACATCCATTCGAACTTGTTGCATGTCACCGCCACTGTAAAAATGACCCCCTAACGCCAACCTAGAATTGACCCCCCTGGGTAAAACTGGCGGCTTTGAGCTGCCAATATGTTGACCCAGGAGCAG
>NZ_LKBW01000028.1 GCF_002699855.1 Pseudomonas amygdali
GTTCGCGAAGGCTATATTCCAAACGCAGCAAATTCTTCTACTGTACCGGCCTCTTTACTAGCAAGTTCGCTCCTGTAAGGCCATGGGAACGTCAGCGTGCCCCGCCCACCGTCCACATCAACCCGCTGGCCCTGGCGCGCTCGTCGCACAGCCCCAGCACGACACGGCGCTCGTCGTTGCTCATCCGGCTCCACCGGGTGATCTCGTTCACGGTTCGCTGGCAACCGGTGCATATATCCTGCTCATCGAGCGCACAAATGCTCACGCAGGGAGAACGGACCGGCTTTTCAATCGGGGTATCAGTGCTCATCACTCTTCCTGCACAACCAGGTCACGGGCGTAACGCTGGGCATTGTGTACGTAATGGGCGGCGCTGGCTTCCAGCATCTTCTTCTGCACGTCGGTGAGTTCGCGCACCACTTTACCCGGCGACCCCATGACCAGCGACCCGTCGGGAATGACCTTGTTTTCTCCGATCAACGAATTGGCGCCGATGATGCAGTATTTACCAATTTTCGCCCCGTTGAGGATGACCGCGTTGATGCCGATCAGGCTGTAATCGTCAACGCTGCAGCCATGCAACATGGCGTTATGCCCAATGGTCACGCTCTTGCCGATGCTCAGGGGCGAGCCCATGTCGGTGTGCATTACTGTGCCATCCTGCACGTTACTGTTTTCGCCGATATGGATCAGCTCGTTGTCGCCACGCAACACCACGTTGAACCATACACTTGCTCCGGCTTCCAGCCTGACATTACCGATCAGCACTGCATTGGGAGCAACCCAGCTCTGCGGGTCGGTCTGGACACGGGATTCCCCCAGGCGATATTTCATGCAGCCTCCTCAGGCGGGTCGTACTCATGGGTACGGATTGTTATGAAAAGAACTTTCTGTGGACAGCATTTCTGCTGCAGGCCACTCAGGTTCAGATCGTCGAGCGTTCAGGCGGATGATGCAGACTGATTTTGCTGTCGTACAGCACATTGACCAGCTCGACGATCATGATCGCGGTAAGCCCCCAGATCTTGTACCCGCCGTAACGGTAACTGGGCACGTACCAACTGCGGCCTTCGTAATCGATGCGGTGCGTGTGTTCACGGGTGTCCTGACGGAAGAACTCCAGCGGTACGCTGAACACCGCCGCGATCTCGCCGTCATTGGGCTGGTATTCGACAAAGTCAGGTATGACACCGACATACGGCGTGACTTTGATGCCATGTTTGGAGATGAGCGGGCTTAACGGGCCGACTACGGGAGGCAGGCCGATTTCTTCTTCAGCTTCGCGCAGGGCAGTAAAAATCAGGTCCGGGTCGCCTGGATCGCGGCGACCACCCGGAAAGGCCACTTCGCCACCATGTGTCGACAGGCCACTGGCACGCAGGGTCAGAATCAGCTCGGGTTGTTCACTGCGGGTGACAGGCACCAGAACAGCCGCCTCGGGGAATCGTCGATCCGAGTCGAGGGTTTCGGGCGTATGATTGACTACACGGCGAAGTAGCTCATCCAGCATGGGAAATCTCGATCTGTTGCCTGTCTGGCATCATGCACCAAAGCGAGGTTGCGCCCAACCCCTCGCAAGGCAACTCCTGTCACACAGAGGGTTGCCGAGCCGCAGCACGACAGGCCAAGATAGCGACTGCGTTCACTATCGACTGACCCCATGAAATTTTGCAGCCAGTGTGGCAACCCCGTTATCCAGCGTATTCCCGAAGGCGACAGCCGATTGCGGTATGTCTGCGAGCATTGTCACACCATTCATTACCAGAATCCGAACATCGTGGCGGGCTGTCTGGTGACGCTGGGCGACAAGGTCCTGCTGTGCCGCAGGGCCATAGAACCGCGCCTGGGCTTCTGGACACTGCCGGCAGGTTTTATGGAAAACGGCGAAACCATCGAACAGGCCGCCCGGCGCGAAACCATCGAGGAAGCCTGCGCCACTCTGACCGAGCTGCATCTGTACACGTTGATCGACGTTCCGCATATCAATCAGGTGCATGTGTTCTATCGGGCAGAAATGGCGACTGAGGCGTTTGCGGCAGGAATCGAGAGTCTTGAAGTGCAGTTATTCGACGAAGCCGACATTCCGTGGTCGGACCTGGCTTTCATGACAGTCGGACGTACCCTAGAATACTTCTTCGCGGATCGGCGTCGGCAGGTCTACCCGGTTCATACCAGCGCCCTTCCCCCGTCACGTCCGTTGCTGGACACCTGAAAGTCAGGGTCGCACACAATATCGGCGCTTTTTATAGAAAGAAGCACCTTCAGGGAAATCGTAATGCGCTGGTTGTTCGCCTTCTTTTGCATGTCATTCGTACCGCTTTCGCAGGCTGCGTTTACCCAGACCATCGTGCCCAAGGGCAGCGAACAGAAAATCATCAACAATAAAGTCATCAATACCGAGAGTATTGCCAGCAAACCGATCGACAAGGTGCTGGTGCTTAAATCGGTTCGCCAGTTGCAACTGATCAGCGGTGGCGAGGCGCTGAAGACCTATCGAATTTCTCTGGGCAAGAACCCCAAGGGCACCAAATTGCAGGAAGGCGACCAACGCACGCCAGAAGGTTTCTACTGGCTCGACTGGCGCAAGCCCAGCAATAACTACAACCTGTCGATGCACATTTCCTACCCGAACATTTCGGACTCGGCACGGGCACGTCGCGAAGGCGTGAAACCGGGCAGCATGATCATGATTCACGGCACGCCGGTGGATGAAGAGTACCCGGAATGGTACTTCCACACGCTGGACTGGACCAACGGATGCATCGCGCTGAAGAACAACGACATGCGGGAGATATGGGATCTGGTGAAAGACGGGACGATGATCGAGATTCGGCCTTGATCATTGCAGCGAGCAGTCAGGATCAGACGCAGAGCGTCCAGAACGGCATGCCGACGCGGAGCGTCGCACGATAGCTGTCAATCGTTTACATCGTGGGAGCGTCCGGGCGACGCGCCTAGCTTGCTCGCGAAGAGGCCAGTACAGCCCCTCAGAACTCTTCNTGCTTAAGCGCCAACACTGCTTGCTGAATCAGATCATCAGCCACGACCAGCTCGACCTTCCATTCCTCCACCGATTCGACCACTCCGCTCTGCCCGACAAATGGCTGACTGCCATTCAGCGGGCGGAACTGGCCCTGGCCGAGCACTTGCCATGAACAGTGATCGTAAGCGCCGATTCGCCCTGCACCAGCAGAGAATACGGCGTTCTTGACCTCGTCCACATGGCTCGGCGGAACAAAGAAGGCGAGCTTGTACACGCGCCTTAGTTAACCCAGGCCCGTGCGTTGCGGAACATGCGCATCCAGGCAGCGTCCTCGTTCCAGTCCTCGGGACGCCACGAGTTCTGCACCGCGCGGAACACGCGCTCCGGGTGCGGCATCATGATCGTCACGCGACCGTCCAGGGTGGTCATGCCGCCGATACCGCGCGGCGAGCCGTTCGGGTTGGCCGGGTAGGTTTCAGTGACCTTGCCGTGGTTATCGACGAAGCGCAGTGCCACAGTACCGGACACGTCCGCCTCAAGCAGCGCGTCGTCATTGCGGAACTCTGCGTGACCTTCACCGTGAGCGATGGCGATTGGCATGCGCGAACCGGCCATGCCTTGCAGGAAGATCGACGCCGACTCCTGAACCTGAACCATTGCCACGCGCGCTTCGAACTGCTCGGAGCGGTTACGCACGAAATGGGGCCAGAACTCGCTGCCCGGAATCAGCTCGTGCAGGTTGGACAGCATCTGGCAACCGTTGCACACACCCAGCGTGAAGCTGTCGGCACGCTCGAAGAAGCCCTGGAACGCATCGCGGGCGCGGCTATTGAACAGTGCCGACTTGGCCCAGCCTTCACCGGCACCCAGCACGTCGCCATAGGAGAAGCCGCCACAGGCAACCATGCCCTTGAAGTCGTTCAGGTCGACACGACCGGCAAGGATGTCGCTCATGTGCACGTCAATCGCATTGAAGCCTGCGCGATCAAAGGCTGCCGCCATCTCGACCTGACCGTTGACACCCTGCTCGCGCAGCACGGCAACCTGAGGGCGGACGCCCGTCTTGATGTACGGCGCAGCGATGTCTTCGTTAACGTCGAAGCCCAGTTTGACGGTCAGGCCCGGATTGTCTTCTTCCAGCAGCGCATCGAATTCCTGATCAGCGCATTCAGCGTTATCGCGCAGGCGCTGGATCTGGTAGCTGGTCTCGGCCCACTGACGTTGCAGCAGACGGCGCTGGCCGCTGAAGACCGGCTCGCCATGGAAACTGATCGAGACTTCGTCGTTGTTGATCGGCTGACCGATCACCGCAACGCAATCTTCCAGACCGGCAGCGCTGAATTGCGCCAGCACCAGCGGAGTCGCGTCCTGACGCACCTGGATGACCGCGCCGAGCTCTTCGTTGAAGAGGATAGCGCTTAGATCGGAAACGTTGTCGGCCACACCGTCGAGGTGCAGGTTCAGGCCGCAGTGACCGGCAAAGGCCATTTCCAGCGTGCTGACCAGCAGACCACCGTCGGAACGGTCGTGATAGGACAGGATATGACCGTCTGAATTGAGGCCCTGAATCACGGCGAAGAAGGCTTTGAGGTCTTCAGCGTCATCGACGTCTGGTGCGACACGACCCAGTTTGCCGTGGGTCTGGGCGAGAATAGAAGCGCCCATGCGGTTCTGGCCACGGCCCAGATCGATCAGGATCAGGTCAGTGATGCCTTTATCCATGCGCAATTCAGGCGTCAGGGTCTGACGAATGTCGACCACTGGCGCAAAGCCGGTCACGATCAGCGACAGCGGCGAAGTCACGCTCTTCTCAGTGCCTTCTTCGCTCCAGCGGGTTTTCATGGACATCGAGTCCTTGCCCACCGGAATGGTAATACCCAGTTCCGGACACAGCTCCATGCCCACCGCTTTGACGGTGTCATAAAGACGCGCGTCTTCACCGGGATGGCCAGCAGCCGACATCCAGTTGGCCGACAGTTTGATGTCAGACAGCTTTTCAATACGTGAGGCCGCAATGTTGGTCAGCGTTTCGCCAATCGCCATGCGGCCCGATGCCGGAGCATCCAGAAGAGCCAGCGGCGTGCGCTCGCCCATTGCCATGGCTTCGCCCGTGTTGACGTCGAAGCTGGTGGCGGTGACGGCGCAGTCAGCCACAGGCACCTGCCACGGGCCGACCATCTGATCGCGAGCGACCAGACCGGTAATGCTGCGGTCACCAATGGTGATCAGGAAGCTTTTGCTGGCGACTGCCGGGTGACGCAATACGCGTTGCACGCTTTCTTCGATATCCAGCGTGCTCGGATCGAAATCATCGCCGATCTCGGCTTCACGCTCGACCGAACGGTGCATGCGCGGCGCCTTGCCCAGCAGCACTTCCAGCGGCATGTCCACCGGGCTGTTGCCGAAATGGCTGTCGGTCACGGTCAGTTGCGGCTCGGCAGTGGCTTCGCCGACAACCGCAAACGGGCAGCGCTCGCGCTCGCAGATGGCCTTGAAACGCTCGAAATCCTCGACGCCGACGGCCAGCACGTAACGCTCCTGGGATTCGTTGCTCCAGATTTCCAGCGGGGCCATGCCCGGCTCGTCGTTGGGCACGTTACGCAGTTCGAAACGCCCCCCACGATCGCCATCGTTGACCAGTTCGGGGAAGGCGTTGGACAGACCACCGGCACCGACGTCATGGATGAAGCTGATCGGGTTACGGTCGCCCAGCTGCCAGCAGCGGTCGATCACTTCCTGGCAGCGACGCTCCATCTCAGGGTTTTCACGCTGAACCGAAGCGAAATCCAGGTCGGCAGAACTTGTACCGGTCGCCATCGAAGACGCCGCGCCGCCACCCAGGCCGATCAGCATTGCCGGGCCACCCAGCACGATCAGTTTGGAACCCACAGTGATCTCGCCCTTCTGGACGTGATCTTCGCGGATGTTGCCCATACCGCCAGCCAGCATGATCGGCTTGTGATAACCACGAACCTCATCGCCGTGCGGCGTGGTAATGGACTGCTCAAAGGTACGGAAGTAGCCGGTCAGCGCCGGACGGCCGAACTCGTTGTTGAACGCCGCGCCACCCAGCGGGCCTTCGATCATGATGTCCAGCGCGGTGACGATGCGCTCGGGCTTGCCGTATGGCACTTCCCAAGGTTGCACGAAACCGGGAATCTGCAGGTTGGACACGGTGAAACCGGTCAGACCTGCCTTGGGCTTGGCACCGCGACCGGTTGCACCTTCGTCGCGAATCTCGCCGCCGGAACCGGTCGCTGCGCCAGGAAACGGCGCAATGGCAGTCGGGTGGTTGTGAGTTTCGACCTTCATCAGAATATGCACCGGCTCCTGCACCGCGCCGTACTGGCGGGTTTCGGGGTCCGGGAAGAAGCGGCCGGCAACGTTGCCGACGATCACCGAAGCGTTGTCCTTGTAGGCGGACAGCACGCCTTCGCTGTGCATCTGATAGGTGTTCTTGATCATGCCGAACAGGCTTTTTTCCTGGCTCTGGCCGTCGATATCCCAACTGGCGTTGAAAATCTTGTGACGGCAGTGCTCGGAGTTTGCCTGGGCAAACATCATCAGCTCGATGTCGTGCGGGTTGCGCCCGAGACCGTTGAAGCTGGTGATCAGGTAATCGATTTCATCTTCAGCGAGGGCCAGGCCCAGTTCGACGTTGGCTTTTTCCAGCGCCGCGCGACCGCCACCCAGAATGTCCACCGCGGTCAGCGGTTTGGGCTGGGCGTGGCTGAACAGGCTAGCGGCCTGCTCGTGATCGCCCAACACCAGTTGCGTCATGCGGTCGTGCAGGCTGTCGGCGATTGCCTGAGCCTGGGCCTCACTGAACTGACCTTCTACATAGAAGGCAATCCCGCGCTCGATGCGCTGGATTTTCGTCAGGCCGCAATTTCGGGCGATGTCGCTGGCCTTGCTCGACCAAGGTGAAATGGTGCCAAAACGCGGCAACACCAGAAACAGACGGCCGCTCGGCTCTTGAACCGGCACGCTGGGGCCGTATTTCAGGAGACGGTCGAGAACCTGCTGTTCTTCGCTGGTAAGAACGTCGTTGACGTCCGCGAAGTGGGCGAATTCGGCGTACAAGCCACTGACAGCTGAAACTTTTTGTTTCAGTTGTTCTAGTAATTTGCTGTGGCGGAAGGCAGAAAGGGCAGGAGCACCGCGCAGGATCAACATCTTCGGGACAGCCTCGAGAAGGGGGTGTGCTTTGAGGCCGCACATTCTAGCCTAAAGCGGGCCTTTGATCACCCAAAGGCGGCATCGGGTGCGCCCGAATGTCGCTCCAGGCAAAAAAAGTCTGAAAATGCCTGTAAAACCCCCTCGCCTATCAGACGCAGGCTTCACTGTCGAGATATGGCGCCCGGTGCGCTTTGCGTATACTGCACCGATGTTCTTCAGACCAGATTTCCGCCCACGTTGCGCCAAGTGGCTCATCGCAACCGGACTCTTCCTGATGCTAGGCGCCTGTGTGGAGAAACCCACCACACTGGAGCGAGTCAAGGAGGACGGCGTGCTGCGGGTGATCACCCGTAACAGCCCGGCGACTTATTTTCAGGATCGCAACGGCGAAACCGGCTTCGAATACGAGCTGGTCAAGCGTTTCGCCGATGATCTGGGCGTCGAACTGAAGATCGAAACGGCCGACAATCTGGACGATCTGTTCGACCAGATGAACAAACCGGGCGGTCCGGTCCTGGGTGCTGCGGGCCTGATCGAGACGCCAAAGCGCAAGCAACAGGCGCGTTTCTCGCACTCTTATCTGGAAGTGACCCCTCAGGTTGTCTACCGCAACGGCCAGTCGCGTCCCACCGACCCGGGCGACCTGGTGGGTAAACGTATCGTGGTCCTGAAAGGTAGCGCGCATGCCGAGCAGCTTGCGGCACTCAAGGCGCAGAATCCCGGCCTTGAATATGAAGAGTCGGACGCGGTCGAGGTCGTCGATCTCCTGCGTATGGTCGATGAAGGCCAGATTGACCTGACGCTGGTCGACTCCAACGAGCTGGCGATGAACCAGGTGTACTTTCCCAACGTGCGTGTAGCCTTCGACCTGGGCGAAGCCCGCGAACAACGCTGGGTGGTTGCACCGGGCGAAGACAACAGCCTGCTCAACGAAATCAACGCTTACCTCGACAAGGTCGAGAAGAATGGCACGCTGCAACGTCTGAAAGACCGTTACTACGGCCACGTCGATGTACTTGGCTACGTTGGCGCCTATACCTTTGCCCAGCATTTGCAGGAACGCCTGCCCAAATACGAGAAACACTTTCAGACATCGGCCAAGAAAGAACAGGTCGACTGGAGATTGCTGGCCGCCATCGGCTATCAGGAATCAATGTGGCAACCGGCCGTTACCTCGAAAACCGGTGTGCGCGGCCTGATGATGCTGACCCAGAACACCGCTCAGGCGATGGGCGTGACCAACAGGCTCGACGCGAGACAGAGCATTCAGGGCGGGGCAAAGTATTTTGCCTATGTAAAGGATCAGCTGGACGACTCGATTAAAGAGCCAGATCGCACTTGGCTAGCTCTCGCGTCCTACAACATTGGCAGCGGTCACCTCGAAGATGCGCGCAAATTGGCCCAGAACGAGGGGCTGAATCCTGATAAATGGCTGGACGTGAAAAAAATGCTGCCGCGTCTGGCGCAGAAGAAGTGGTACAGCAAGACACGTTACGGCTACGCCCGAGGCGGCGAGCCGGTACATTTCGTTGCCAACATTCGTCGCTATTACGACATTCTGACCTGGGTCACGCAGCCTCAGCTCGAGGGCAGCCAGGTCGCCGATGGCAACCTGCATGTTCCCGGCGTCGACAAGACCCAACCGCCTGCGCCGCCTGCACCTGCTTCAGGCAGCAGCCCGGACAAGCCTGCGCTCTAAACGCCGCCCTGGTTTTTGTCTGCATCCTTGGCCGCCCGGCGCATTCTGAAAAACTCGCTCAGCATTGCCCCGCATTCCTCGCCCAATACCCCGCCCTCAAACAGCACGCGGTGATTGAGAAAGCCCTGACTGAAAAACTGCCCCTGGCTTTGAACGATGCCTGCCTTGGGCTCAAGCGCGCCGTAAACCACGCGCGCCACCCGCGAATGCACGATCAACCCGGCGCACATGCTGCACGGCTCCAGCGTCACGTAAAGCGTGCTGCCCGGCAGACGATAATTGTCCAGCGCCCTGGCGGCATCACGAATAGCGACCATTTCGGCATGCGCACTGGGGTCGCTCGCGCTGATCGGGCAATTGTAACCACGACCGATGATCTCGCCGTTCTGCACCACGACTGCACCGACCGGCACTTCGCCCAGCAATGCGCCTTGCGCGGCGAGCGCCAGGGCCTCACGCATGAAGTCCTGATCCTTGCTGCGGTCGATGATTTGCGGCTGACGCATCACGACACCTCGATCGCGGCCATGAGGCCGGTTTCCATGTGATCGATCACATGGCAGTGGAACATCCACACGCCTGGGTTATCCGCCACCAGCGCAACCCGCGCCCGCTCGTTGCGGCCCAGCAAGAACGTGTCGGTAAAGTACGGGATGATCTTGCGCCGATTGGACGCGATCACCTTGAAACTCATGCCGTGCAAGTGAATCGGGTGTTGATACTGAGTCATGTTCTTCAATTCAAAGATGTAGCTCTTGCCCAACTTCAATTTGGCGATAGGCCGGTCGGCGCAAGTCTTGTCGGTAATGTCCCACGCTTCGCCGTTGATCTGCCACAAGCTGGGCGGCTTGCCGTTGTCGGTGTTGACCGACATTGAGCCCACCCATTCGAAGTTGAAATTGATCTTCTCGGCGTTATCCATATCCGGCTCGGCCACCGGATTGGCCGGCAGCTCAGGTGGCCATTGACCGGGCGCGTCGTTATTGGCGACTGACCGAAATGTCCCCAAACGCACCGGGCCGTTACGCAATGAAATTTCCTCACCCGCAGGCGGTGCCTTGATTGCCAGACAGATGCGCATGCCCGGCCCCAGCCAGTACTCGTCACCAAACGGTCGCGGCGTGACCGGGTTGCCATCCAGCGCATAAATCTGCGCCTCGGCGTCTGGCAGGTTGAGGCGGTAGGTCACGGTATTGTCGAGGTTGAGCAAGCGCACGCGGGTAATCTGCCCAGCAGGCAATTCAATAACCGCCTGCGCAACACCATTCAATGTCGAAAGCCGCCCCGCCGTACCTTCACGCGCCGCCTCACGCAATACGCTGAACTCGGTAAATGCGCCAACTTCATCCACATGCCAGCTTTTCAGGCTGACCGTACGCTCATGGGCGAAACCGGTCGGCTCGCGCTCTTCAACGATCAGCGGCCCGACCAGCCCGCGGCCCAGCTCTTCGCTGCTGCTGACGTGCGGGTGATACCAATAGCTACCGGCATCCGGCACACGGAATTTGTAATCAAAGTATTCACCCGGCTTCACCGGCAACTGAGAAACGTATGGCACGCCGTCCATCTCCAGCGGCAAGCGGATGCCATGCCAGTGAATGGTCGTCTCGACCGGCAGCTGGTTGATGAAGCGCAAGCGCAACCACTCGCCCTGCCGCACCCGCAATTCCGTGCCCGGCGCAGAGCCGCCAAACGCCCAGGCAGGTGTCTTGTGGCCAGAGACCAGTTCTATATCCAGCGGTGCAGCGATCAGCACGAAGTCCGAACCCGCTTGCGACTCACGACGCCCCATCCAGTAACGCGAAGCACCACCCGCGCCAAGGCCGACTACAGCAAGACCGGCGATGCCTGTGAGGATCTGACGACGGGTAAAGGACATGAACGGCGGGACCTCGAAAACGACGACTGAGCGCATCTGCGAGCAAATGCGAGGGGCGAATACGATACACCTGCATTTGCGTAAAGATAAGGGTGGATACCACGAACTGAAGTTGAGGCGTAAAAAAAGCCGGGCAAGGCAGTGACGCCCGCTCCGGCTTTTTGCATCAATCAACCGCTACGACTGACTAACCCGCTCCAGCCATTCGATATATGCCGGCTCTGCATCAGGCGGTACATTGGCGCGGTGACCCTGCAACTCTGCCTGCATGCCAAACCCTTTCCATATCAGCGGTGCGAGGCGCGATGCCGGGCTGTTCGCCCGTTCCAGTTCGCTCAGCACTTGCAGGCTTCGTTGCTTGTGTTCGGCCACTGTATCCGACTTGTAATCGAAAGCCTTTCCCAACCCGGAGAGGTACATCAGTTTTGCGGTTTCTATCTCAGGCCACTGGAGCGCCATATGCAGGGGCCATTCGAGCATCGCGCGTTCGCCCCACATCGACGACTTAGGTAAATGGTCGTTCGCAAGCAACGTCAGCATGAATGATTGGCCCAACTGGGTCAGATACACCGGCAAGACCTCAGCGTCAGGCTGCCGGTAAAACACATCCAGTGGCTGCTCACGCTTGAGCCCGATACCGCCCAGCAAGCGCTGCTGAAGATCAAGTACCAGCGCGCCAAGTTCCGCTTTGCCTGCACTACCGTTTTCAACGGTTTGCCGGGCGCGGGTCGTGCAATTCCATAGGCTCAGTGAAATCCGCCACTGGGCCTGATCGCCCTCACCCGAACAACCCACCTCGCCCGTCACAAAATACTTCGTCGCTGGCGGGACGATATCGAACAATGTGTTGCCGTCGACCTCAACCCCAGATACAACCGGCCCCGCACCCTCCGCGACCTGGACATAACAATTGGCTGCATAGTCATTCCAGTAGTGAACCGACTCAGCCATGTAAAGAGGGATGGCACGCGTATAGCGCCCGATATCATCCTCGCGCTGCGATTCGGCAGGTTCTGCTTTCTCCATGATTTTGGACAAGGCGAAGAAACCGATTTCTGGCGCACCTTCCGGTTTTTGCGCGAAGAGCCAGTCAGCATTGCGCAAACCGTAGTGCCAGACCGGCTTGGTAAGCGCCACGGTATTGATCGTCACGCTGGCAGGATCAATCGGAACGCCTTTGTCTTCCTGCCTGCGCACGTCCTCGAAAGCGTGCGCAAACTGGTCAAGGTGACTTTTGATTGGTGCAAAGCCGAGTGCATACAAGCGAGTAAGCAACGCCTCGCCTTCATCCACCCTGCCCAGCTCCTGATAGGCACGCAGCAAGTTGAGACCTGCCGTCGAATCATGTTTGTGCTCATCATAAGCAGGCCCGACAAGCTCGACGATCAGCGGGATGTGGCCATTGTTGCCCAGATCCCCCGAGATCATCTGCAGCGCGCTTCGGTCGAACTGGCAACCTGCCAACACTTCTTCATACAGCACGCGCGCCTGCTCGACGTTCTGCTGTTGCAGGTAATGCCGCGCCATCCACAGCTGCGCACGCCAACTGCCCGGCAACGCCGCTACTGTGTGAAGAGCAGCGAGATAGGCCGCCTCGCCGCCCCGCTCCTGCTGGATGCTCAGCCACCACATCACACCATTCTCTTGATTCGGGTCGGCTTCAACCGCCTGCCATAGCGTTGCCTCTGCAACTGATTGCTCACCACGCTCGGCAAACACCTTGGCCAGATTGGTCAGAATGATTCCCGACACGCCGACTTTCGCCATCCCGGCCCGCAGGGTGGCTTCAGCAGCATCAAGCTGAGCGTTGTGCATCAGCACGATTGCGTGAACAACATAACTGCGCTCAGGGTTATCGTCGATTTCTACCAAGCGCTTGGCCGCAGGAAGCAGATCAGCCGCAAACCCGTCGCTCAAACCCGAGACAATCAGGCTGTAGAGTTCATCCGCACTGCCCCACTGCTGTCGCAGGTTGGGCAGAAACACCTTGTCGCGCCACTCGTTGCGCGTGATCTTTATCTCGCGTCCGTGGCTGTCATAAACGGTGATCAACTCGCCCTCATTTAACTCCGGCGCTGCTGCATCAGAGTGCCGAACGGGAGTCTCCGCAGGCGCTGGAGACTTTTTGCCGCTGAGAGCGGACAGAATGCGTTTGAACATAGATAGAGTCGCCACGGTTTCGTGTGAGTGGGCAGAACACGATGAGTTGCGGAAATCTTCAAGCAAGGATTGTTGGCATCCGTGCTTTTTGCTCCAGGCACTCAATCGTCAGTAAATAAAGCCGAGCGTTGCTGAGTGCTCCTGTCAGGCAGACTTCGCCTGCTCTTGCTGGAACATGATGACCAGAAATTCAGCAGGTCTGACGGTCGCCACAAGAACGGAAACGCGCAAGTAGCCATTGAGCACATCATCGGCCGTCATGGTACTGCCCAGCCCGACGTTGACCTGAAAGGCATCCGCAGGCGACGAGCCCTGCAAACCACCTGACCTCCAGACCCCCATCAGGAAACTGGTGATCATGCTTTTAACCGCCAACCAGGTGTCGGACGTATTCGGGCTAAAGATGTATTGGCGTGCGGCCAGCTTGACCGACTGTTCAAGGAAGGTCATGGTCCTGCGCACGGATACGTAACGCCAGTCCTGGCTGTTGCCATCCAACGTGCGAGCCCCCCAGATCAAAATGCCCTGGCCGTTGAAAAAACGAATGGCGTTAACCGATTTTCCGAAAACGGCATCGATGTTGAGCGGCTCCTGTTGCGAGTCCGACAAGCAAATAGGCAGGCTGGCGACCCCGACGATGCTGACGTTTGCAGGTGCACCCCACACCCCGTTGTTATTGTCGTTGACGGTATAGACTCCCGCGATGGCGCCGCTTGGAGGCAACGTGTTGGCGCTCGACAACACGTGCGTGACAATCTGACTGTAGAGCGGACTGGCGACAAGCAGCGCGGCCTGCAACTGACTGTTTGTCATCGGGTCGGCTGGTGGCTTCTGGATCATCTCAAGCAGGGCGGCGACCGCAGCATTGGGTGCCGATGGCGGATTCAGCAAAGGAGCCAGTTGAGTCGTATCGCCGCCAAACAGATTGGTGAAGTCGATGTCCGGCTGCTGCATGATCGTGGTGCCGATAAACGGGTAGTAGCTGGCGCCGTACTCGAGCCCGGTGTTGCCTGTGCTGTCGCGGAAGGTCTGGATGTCCTGGGTATAAAGGATAGGGTCGGGGTTGGCACCGCCAATGACGTCGAATATGCACATCGCAGTGCCCATTTCCTGTGCCTGCAACAACATACCCTGCATCAATGTGCCATTGTCGGCCACAGACAACAGCGTTGCCTCGGGGCAGATATACATTGTCGGCTCCAGCTCATTCTTGAGCAGGGCCAGCCCGCGCTGCAGATCAGCCAGCTGGACGTTGGGATTGATTACCGGAGCAGCCGGGTCGGTCGCAGGTTTTTTGCTGGGCGGGCCATAGGGACCGACCGCCACGATGTAAGCATCACCACCGCCATTCTGATAGAAGAGGCGCACGCTGTTGTAGAGGTAGTAGATCGTACTCGGGTCTGGAAGGATGGAATAATACTGATTGTTCAGCGTCAGGTATTCGCCGGATGTCGGCAGCTCCTTCTGTTGAACCAGGTAATACTCCGGACTGTACTGCCTGGCAGGATCAGCAGGCGGCGGCAGGTTGTCCAGCATGAAAAAGGCCTGGAACTCCATGAACGAAGAGATCTTCTGAGGCTTGTTGTAATACGACTCGCCCTGGTAATCCGCTCTCGGTGTGTAGCCGATAAAAGCAGGCACTGCAGTGGCTATTGGCACCACCGAGTTGGCAAAGCCGTTAACTTCATTGATGTACACACCTGGCGTTGGATAGTTGGAAGCCATTGCTCGTCCTTGATGGAGTTGAGAATTAACGGCCTCGGTGTCGGCAGGCCTTTTACTGAAATACGCTCAGCAGGTTGTCCTGCTGAGAGATCCTGCAACCGTACGCCAGCCCCCTGGAGTGAGGTTTGCCTGTATTTACGAGTTCGCGTGTGCCTGGATGTTATCGTTTTGCCCGCAAAATACGGACAAAGCAACACCTGAATGTGATTTTGAAAGGCTCGTGGCGAGCTTTATCGTTCGCGCGCCCTCAGCAGCCGCAATGCTGGTCTCGATCGCAGCACCTGCACCGGCTTTCACCGCACCCGCCAATACGACTTTCGACTTACCTACTGCGACCAGCACATTACTGATGCCAGGCAAATGCCAGAGTTTTTTACCCAACTCCCCTGCAAACGCCTGAACATTATCCTTGTTTGAACCATCGCTCGAACATGTGAATCACTGGTCTTATCCAGACGATGATCGCCCTTCAAGGCTGAGTAGCCCTTCTCGACAAAGTCTTTCCAGTTACCCGCCTCTGTACCATGCCCGGCGTCACCGTCGTGAGTAATGCCTGCCCTGTGAGCCCGACCGTCTGCGGACGAGCTCATAAGCACTGACAAACTCCGCAGAGGTTAGTCTGCGGAATTACTGTTATAGCTCGCCTGTTAGAAATTGAGCGCGCCCCAGACCGAAACTCCAGTCTTCGTCACTGTTTATGACTATCGAAACCATGACGTCCTCTGCTTCGATGCCGCAGTTGCGCTCTAACCCTTCTGCTATAAGGGCATAAAACCGCTTTTTCATTTCTGCTGCACGCGGTCTGCTAATGACGGTGATGACAACCATTTTGTCAGACCGGGTAAACCCAAGACCAGTATCCTGAATGATCAGTCGATTCGCTTTGTGTTCATTCAATACTTGGTAACGGTCACGCTCAGGGACTTGGAATGCGTTCACCATGGCTTCATGGATAGTGTCCAGCAGCATCTCGATTTCTTGGTCCGAGCGGCCTTCTATTACATCAATTTTCAGCAATGGCATTAATTGTCTCTCTACAGGATGAGTGTGGATGTAGACGCTGAACGCATCTCTTCCACCAGGGTTTTGATCAATTCTGCTGCAGGTAGCGCGCGTGCAAGCGGCGCCCCTTGCCCGGCCCATTGAGCGGCAAAATCATGACAGCCTTTGAGAACAGCGGCGGCATGCAGTGCTTTGGCCACGTCATAAGCCAACGGATATTGGTATGCCCCCCGAAGGTTGGACAATTATCCACTTACGCTGCCTTGGCGGCCTGCATCCTG
>NZ_LKBW01000029.1 GCF_002699855.1 Pseudomonas amygdali
CCTCTAGCTACATGTTATGCCCGAACACAAAATTTCTGACAGTCTCACTCATCGACAAGTCCCCCTGCGGCTGTCGAGGTTCGTCCGGCCAGTGGCGAGCTTGTTGTCAGTCATGAAGTATTTGACGTGGCATCAGTGAGTGCCGCTGTCGGCGCGGAGGGTAATCTTCCCGCCGTCACCACGCAGACGCTGCAGACAGCGACCTACGGCAGCACGTTGATTGGTGACAGCCACAGCCAGCTTGTCGCGGGTTACGGCAGCACCGAAACGGCGGGAAGCCATAGTGATCTGACCGCTGGGTACGGCAGCACCGGCACGGCAGGCTCCGACAGCTCGCTGACTGCAGGTTATGGCAGTACGCAAACTTCCGGGAGTGACAGCTCGCTCAGGGCTGGTTATGGCAGTACCCAGACTGCACAGGAAGGCAGCAACCTGACGGCTGGGTACGGCAGCACCGGCACGGCAGGCGCGGATAGCTCATTGATCGCCGGATATGGCAGCACCCAGACATCAGGAAGTGACAGCGCACTGACGGCAGGCTACGGCAGTACGCAGACTGCGCAGGAGAGCAGCAACCTGATCGCCGGATACGGCAGCACCGGTACCGCAGGTTCCGACAGCTCGCTGATCGCCGGTTACGGCAGTACGCAAACGTCAGGAGGGGACAGCGCCCTGACGGCAGGCTACGGCAGTACGCAGACTGCGCAGGAGGGCAGCAACCTGACCGCCGGATACGGCAGCACCGGTACCGCAGGTTCCGATAGCTCGCTGATCGCCGGTTACGGCAGTACGCAAACGTCAGGAGGGGACAGCGCCCTGACGGCGGGCTACGGCAGTACGCAAACCGCACAGGAAGGCAGCAACCTGACCGCCGGATATGGCAGCACCGGCACGGCAGGTTCCGACAGCTCGCTGATCGCGGGTTACGGCAGCACGCAAACCTCTGGAGGCGACAGTTCGCTCACTGCGGGCTATGGCAGTACGCAAACCGCACAGGAAGGCAGCAATCTGACCGCCGGATACGGCAGCACCGGCACGGCAGGTTCCGACAGCTCGTTGATCGCCGGTTACGGCAGCACGCAAACCTCTGGAGGCGACAGCTCACTCACAGCGGGCTATGGCAGTACCCAAACGGCTCAGGAAGGCAGCAACCTGACGGCTGGGTACGGCAGCACTGGCACGGCAGGTTCCGACAGCTCGTTGATTGCCGGTTACGGCAGTACGCAAACCTCGGGCAGCGGCAGTTCGCTCACTGCAGGTTACGGCAGCACCCAGACTGCCCGTGAAGGCAGCACCCTGACGGCCGGATATGGAAGTACCGGGACAGCCGGTGCCGACAGCTCGCTGATTGCCGGTTACGGCAGCACGCAAACGGCCGGCGCTGACAGTAACCTGACAGCAGGCTATGGAAGCACGGGCACCGCGGGTCATGAGAGCTTCATCATTGCGGGCTATGGAAGTACGCAGACAGCAGGCCACAAAAGTATTCTGACCGCTGGCTACGGAAGCACTCAGACTGCCAGGGACGGTAGCGACCTGATCGCGGGCTATGGCAGTACTGGAACAGCAGGTTCGGGCAGTTCGCTGATCGCAGGGTATGGCAGCACCCAGACCGCGAGTTACAGAAGCATGCTGACCGCCGGTTATGGGAGTACTCAGACGGCCAGAGAGTACAGTGACCTGGTCGCAGGATATGGCAGCACTTCAACGGCAGGCTCAAACAGTTCGCTTATCGCCGGATATGGAAGCACCCAAACGGCGAGCTTCAAAAGCATATTGACTGCCGGTTATGGGAGTACCCAGACGGCACAGGAACGCAGTGACCTGGTCACAGGTTACGGAAGCACGTCGACTGCGGGTTACGCAAGCTCCCTGATTGCTGGCTATGGCAGTACGCAGACGGCAGGCTACGAGAGCAGGTTGACCGCCGGTTACGGCAGTACGCAAACCGCACAGGACAGCAGCTCGCTGACCACTGGTTACGGAAGTACTTCCACTGCGGGCTATGCAAGTTCGCTGATTGCGGGTTACGGCAGTACGCAGACGGCAGGTTACGAGAGCACATTGACTGCGGGTTATGGCAGTACGCAAACGGCGCAGGAACGCAGTGACCTGGTCACAGGCTACGGAAGCACTTCCACCGCAGGTTATGCAAGTTCGCTGATCGCGGGTTACGGCAGCACGCAGACGGCAGGTTACGAGAGCACCTTGACAGCCGGTTATGGCAGTACGCAAACCGCGCAGGAAAAAAGCTCGCTCACCACCGGCTACGGAAGTACCTCTACCGCCGGCTATGAGAGTTCGCTGATCGCGGGCTATGGCAGTACGCAGACGGCAGGCTATAAAAGTACGCTCACGGCAGGTTATGGCAGTACCCAGACTGCCGAGCATGGAAGTTCATTGACGGCGGGGTATGGCAGTACGGCAACAGCCGGGCAGGACAGCTCATTGATCGCCGGTTATGGCAGTTCCCTGACCAGCGGAATCCGAAGTTTTCTGACGGCAGGCTATGGCAGTACGTTGATCGCCGGACTTCGCAGTGTGTTGATTGCCGGTTATGGCAGCAGTCTCACATCGGGCATTCGCAGCACATTGACTGCGGGCTACGGCAGTAACCAGATTGCAAGTTATGGCAGCTCGTTGATTGCGGGCCATGAAAGTATTCAGGTGGCCGGACACAAAAGCATGCTTATCGCCGGCAAGGGCAGTTCGCAGACCGCAGGTTTTCGCAGCACGCTGATAGCCGGTGCAGGCAGCGTACAGCTGGCAGGTGACCGCAGCAGACTTATCGCCGGTGCAGACAGTAATCAGACGGCGGGAGACCGCAGTAAACTACTGGCCGGTAACAACAGTTACCTCACCGCTGGAGACAGAAGCAAGTTGACCGGCGGACATGACTGCACGTTGATGGCGGGAGACCAAAGCAGACTGACCGCTGGAAAGAACAGTGTGTTGACAGCAGGCGCTCGCAGCAAACTTATTGGCAGTGAAGGTTCCACGTTATCGGCAGGAGAAGACTCCACGCTTGTTTTCAGGCTCTGGGACGGTAAGCGGTACAGACAATTGGTGGCCAGGACGGGAGAGAACGGTGTCGAAGCCGACATTCCGTATTACGTGAACGACGATGACGATATCGTCAATAAAACCGACGAGGACGATACCTGAGTCACGTAACCGGGTTATTCGTACTGAATCATCGACAGGGTACGTCGATGCGGTTCGGGACATGATGTCCCTTTATAAACGAATCAACGGTGTACGGCACAAAGGTGCCAGGGGTAAAACCGATAAAACCTGCGTTGTTTTTTATGTGTAAGCCGCGAAACTTTATTTTTTCAATCAGGGTATTCGACCGGGCGTCAGAACTGTTACGCGGGAGCAGCACGCCGCCCCCACGAGAATCAATCATTGCAGGCGTTATGGCAGCTCGTGGCTGGCATAGAACGCGCTCAATACTTTGACCAGATGCGCCAGATCATGACTGCCAGCCAGCTCGCGAATCGAATGCATGGCGAACGTCGGCAGGCCGATGTCTACCGTGCGAATCCCCAAATGGCTGGCGGTGATTGGCCCGATAGTCGAGCCGCAGGCCATGTCGCTGCGCACCACGAAACTCTGCACCGGTACTTCTTCAGCCATGCACAGATGGCGGAAGAAACCGGCTGTTTCACTGTTTGTGGCGTAGCGCTGGTTACTGTTGACCTTGATCACCGGCCCGGCGTTGAGCTTGGGACCATGATTGGCGTCATGTTTTTCGGCGTAGTTGGGGTGTATGCCGTGAGCGTTGTCGGCCGATATCAGCAGCGATTTCTGAATTGTTCGTACGTAGTCTTCGCTGCTCGGCAGCAGGCGCTGGACGATCTGCTCAAGCATTGCGCCGTCTGCGCCACAGGTCGACGACGAACCGACTTCTTCATGATCGGTGCATACCAGCAGAGCGGTTTCGTCACTTTCGCTGTTCAGCAGCGCTTGCATCCCGGCATAACACGACAGCAGGTTGTCCAGGCGTGCGCCTGCCAGGAAGTCCCCATTGAGGCCGACAACGGCGGCACTCTGTGTGTCATAGAAGCTCAGCTCGTAATCGAGCACCACGTCTGCATTCAGCCCGTGTTCGCGGGCCAGTTGATCAGTCAGAAGCGCACGGAAGTCCGCGCGTTCGTCGCCAGCCACTTGCGCGAGGATTGGCGGCAGTTCGTTTTGCGCATTGATCGCCCAACCTTTCATTGGCAGTGCGGTTCAAGTGGATGGCCAGATTGGGAATCACGGCAATCGGCAGCTTGAAGTCGATTAACTGACTTTCAACCTTGCCATCGCGGCGGAAGGTGACGCGACCTGCCAGCGACAGATCACGGTCAAACCACGGTGCCAGCAGCGCGCCGCCGTAGACTTCGACGCCCAGTTGCCAGAAGCCCTGGCGTTGCAGTTCCGGTTGCGGTTTGACCCGCAGGCACGGGCTGTCCGTGTGTGCGCCAACCATGCGAATCCCGCCGGTGAGTGGCGACTGACGGCCCATGCGGAAGGCGACGATAGAGGAGTCATTACGGGTGACGAAGTAACGACCTCCAGTTTCTATTGCCCAGGTATCACGTTCATCCAGCCGCTGAAAACCCGCAGCTTCGAAGTGTTGCACGAGGGTGGCGGTGGCGTGGAACGGGGTGGGAGAAGCCTTCAGAAAATCGATGAGGCCGTTGTTCAACTCTGCGCGCATAAATAGCTCCAGACAGCAATGGCGCGAGTTTACCCCATTGGCTCAGTCGTTGCCGCTGCCACAGAAACGCTTTTCGACCGCGAAGGGCCTGACGAAGTTGAGCCGGAAACCTGAGCCAAGGGCCTTGCTCGCTTTGGTCCCTCAAAGTGCGTCGCCGAGAGGCAAAAAGGTAACTTGAGCCGAACGCCAATCCACCTGAAGTCGCAGAACCGCTGTGTGACGCGAAGCGTAACGAACTGCATGCCTACGCGGAGCGCAGGCACGATAGTCTAAGCTGACGCACAGCGCCGAGAGTAAAAGCGCTTTTCAACCGCGGTGGCACTGACGACGCAGAGTGCGACGTTAGTGACGGCTGAGTCCTGGCGCTGATCCGGGGGTAGCCTGGCAGGACGCCAGGCTAGCCGCACCGGGCCATGGATGGCCCGTTGCGGCGACCCCCCGGATCAGTGACAGGGCGAAGGAACCCGACGAAGTCGGGCCGGAAACAGGAGCGGGGGGCTTTGGTTACTTTGGCCCCATCAAAGTAACTCGCCGAGGGGCGAAAAGGTGACCTGAGTCGACCCTAAATCCACCTGAAGTCGCAGAACCGCTGTGTGACGCGGAGCGTCACGAACGGCATTGCCACGCGGAGCGTGGGAACGATAGTCAGAGCAGCTGTATGACGCTCAGCATCTGCACGATAGCCAGCGTGTCATTCAGATCAGAAAGGCGCGGGGCACTCAAAGGTCAACCGCTCGCCGGTGCCCGGATGGGTAAAGCTCAACATGCTGGCATGCAGGCACAGGCGCGGGTACGCCGCCAGCGCTTCGGGGTGGGCATACAGACCATCGCCCAACAGCGGATGACCGATCGACAGCATGTGCACCCGCAGTTGGTGCGAGCGGCCGGTAATAGGGGTAAGTTCGACCCGACAGTAGGTGTCGTGACGTTCGACGACTTTCCAGAATGTCAGCGCGTGTTTGCCACCCTGGTGATCCACCACATGCCGGGGCTTGGTAGGCTGGTCGTAGCGTAGCGGCAGGTCGATACTGCCGCTGTCCAGCGACGGCTGGCCCCAGCACAGTGCGGTGTAGGCTTTTTCGGTTTCGCGATCATGAAACTGACGCGACAGCTCGCGGTGCGTGTCGGCATCGCGGGCCAGCAGGATGATGCCCGACGTTTCCCAGTCCAGACGATGGACGATGCGGGCTTCGGGGAAGCCGTTTTCCTGCAGGCGGGTAATCAGGCAATCCTTGTTGTCATCGGCGCGGCCGGGGACGGAAAGCAGCAGGGTAGGCTTATCGATTACCAGAACGGCTGCGTCCTGATAAATGATGCGGATGTTCGACAACGGCATGCAACGGCCTCGAAACGCTAGAAACGCCAACGGCGGTAAGGGCGCAGCTTCCTGAGAAGTGCGCCGATACCGCCGCAAGCGACTGCCTGATCAGCGATCTGGCAGGGTGATATTGAGTTCCAGAATCGAGCAGCTGCCTTGGCTTTCCAAAGCAACCTGAACTTGATCGGACTCGATATTGACGTATTTACGGATCACTTCCACCAGCTCTTTCTGAAGTGCAGGAAGGTAGTCCGGGGTACTGCGCTGGCCGCGTTCGTGCGCAACGATGATCTGCAGACGCTCTTTCGCTACCGAGGCCGTGCTTTCTTTTTTGCGGTCACGAAAGAAGTCAAAAATATTCATTAATTACCCCCGAACAGACGTTCAAAGAATCCTTTCTTCTGCACATCCAGGAAGCGATGTTCCCGGTCTTTGCCCAGCAGGCGGTCAACGGCATCGCTGTAGGCCTGGCCAGCATCGCTCTGGTCATCGAGGATGACCGGCACGCCCTGGTTGGAGGCTTTCAGGACAGCCTGGGATTCGGGGATCACGCCGAGCAGGGTAACAGCAAGGATTTCCTTGACGTCTTCCACACCAAGCATTTCGCCCTTGCTGACACGCTCAGGGTTGTAGCGAGTCAGCAGCAGGTGTTCCTTGATCGGGTCTTCGCCGCGTTCGGCACGACGTGATTTGCTGGCCAGCAGGCCCAGCATACGGTCGGAGTCACGTACAGAGGATACTTCGGGGTTGGTCACGACGATCGCTTCATCGGCGAAATACATGGCCAGGTGAGCACCGGTCTCGATACCTGCCGGCGAATCGCAGACGATGTATTCGAACGACTCCTTCAGCTCCATGAGGACTTTTTCAACGCCCTCCTTGGTCAGTGCTTCCTTGTCACGGGTCTGGCTGGCAGCCAGCACGTACAGGCCTTCGATCTTCTTGTCCTTGATCAGCGCCTGTTGCAGGTTGGCTTCGCCATTGACCACGTTGACGAAGTCATACACGACCCGACGCTCGCAACCCATGATCAGGTCGAGGTTACGCAGGCCGACGTCGAAGTCGACGATGACTGTCTTGTGACCACGCAATGCGAGACCGGTACCGATAGCGGCGCTGGTGGTGGTCTTGCCCACACCACCCTTGCCGGATGTAACAACGAGAATCTTGGCCAAGGTGTATCACCCCTAGAGGAAAAGGACATTAAGTCCCTGAAGAGCATCTCCTGGCGCCGCGCCCGTCGAAGCATTGTGTCAATTCTGGGGGCTGATTCCGGAAAGGTAGCGTTAAGCTATTACTTTCAACTCATATACCCGCTGAAAAGCAGTGCTTGTCAGAACTTCCTGCCGCCTTCACGACGGTTTCGCGACGAATCAGAGATACTTTGAAAATTGCGGCAGTATCCGTTAAAGACGAATGATGTTCAACACATCACCTGACAGGCTGACCTGGACCGGCGAGCCCCATAGAGGGTCCCTGCGCAAGTCCTCGGAAACCTTGTATTGCCCGGCAATCGAAATCAGCTCTGCACTCAACTGCTGACAGAAGATTCGTGCTTTCGTGTCGCCTTTTATTCCCGCCAGTGCCCTGCCGCGCATTGGGCCGTACACATGGATGTTTCCATCGGCCAGAAGTTCCGCACCGGGACTGACCGGCGCAACCACAACCAGATCGCCGCCCTGGGCATAAATCTGCTGACCGCCGCGCACCGGAGCGGTTATCACGCGGGTCGGCTTGATGAGCGGTTCGGGTGGTTTTTCCGGGATCTTTTTCGGCGCTTCGACTTCAATCGGGTCGATTACGCGCTCACGTGCGCCGGACGGCGGCAGCACCGGAAGATCAACGGCAATGGCTGCAGCGATGTCTTCGATGCGGTTGGCACGGATCGCCAGGGTGCGCAGACCGTGCTGGCGACAGATACGCACCAGCCCGGGGAGATCCACCGGGCCTTCGTTCGGCGCGAGTTTGTCCAGAGCCAGGATCAACGGCGTATTGCTGAAGAAGTTGGGGGCTTGTGCCACTTTCGCCGCCAGTTGCCTGTCGAGCGCTTCAAGGTTGGTCCGGGCCAGCTCCATCACAGTGATGGCGAGCATGCTGCCCTTGAGCTGAAATACAGGTTCCGGGTTTTGCGATTCAATCTGGCTCATGGTTGATATACACAACAGCTTGTCGCTAAAAGTGCCGAGACTTATAGCGAGAACGCCCGCGAGCCGCAAGCAGGTAGAACCGTTGTAGAATGCGCGGCCTTTGTTCTGACGGAAGCCCAAATGGATCGCCCGCGCTTTAAAGCCAGTTTCCTTCACCCCCGTTTCTGGCCGTTGTGGCTGGGGCTGGGGCTTTTATGGCTGGTTGTCCAGTTGCCGTTTCGCGCCCTGCTGGCCATCGGTCGGGCATTGGGTGCGGTCATGTACCGAGTGGCCACTGATCGAAAAAATATCGCGTCACGCAATCTTGAGCTGTGTTTTCCTCATTTGTCCGCCGCCGAGCGCAAGCGTCTGCTCAAGGAAAACTTCGCCTCCACCGGGATCGCCTTCTTCGAGATGGCCATGAGCTGGTGGTGGTCGAAAAAACGTCTGGCCAGACTTGCCCATATCGAAGGGCTCGAGCACCTGCAGAATGCTCAGGAGAAAGGCGAGGGCGTGATTCTGATGGCGCTGCACTTCACCACGCTGGAGATCGGTGCGGCACTGCTGGGCCAGCAACACACCATCGACGGCATGTACCGCGAACACAAGAGCCCACTGTTCGATTTCGTCCAGCGTCGCGGACGCGAGCGGCACAACCTTGATTCGCTGGCTGTCGAGCGCGATGACGTGCGCGGCATGCTCAAGTTGCTGCGTGCCGGCCGGGCCATCTGGTATGCACCGGATCAGGACTATGGCGCTAAACAGAGCATCTTTGTGCCGCTGTTCGGCATTCAGGCCGCGACCGTGACCGCTACCAGCAAATTTGCGCGTCTGGGCCGTGCTCAAGTGGTGCCGTTCACTCAGCAGCGTCTGGCTGACGGCAGCGGTTACAGGCTGGTGATTCACCCACCGCTGCAGGATTTTCCGGGTGAAAGCGACGAAGCCGATTGCTTGCGTATCAATCAATGGGTAGAAAGTGCTATCACTGAATGCCCGGAACAGTATCTTTGGGCGCATCGGCGCTTCAAGAGTCGACCGGCTGGCGAACCGAAGCTATATAACAAACGTAGATAAAAAAGCGTCGTTGACCATCGAGGCCAGTTGTAGATGCCAGATACCGCAGTAGTGACCCAGGCTGTAACCGAAGTCGAGCCCGTGACCGGGCTTATTTTGTCAGGTGGCGGTGCGCGTGCTGCGTATCAGGTTGGCGTACTTGCAGGCATTGCCGACTTGCTGCCGCCCGGTTCTCCCAATCCCTTTCCGGTCATTGTCGGTACGTCAGCCGGGGCAATCAACGCGGTGAAACTGGCCAGCGGCGCGCTGCACTTTCGCATTGCCATTCACCAGTTGACCGAGTTCTGGCAGTCGTTCCGCAGCCATCAGGTGCTGCGCAGCGACTGGTCTGGTGTGATTCATCAGGCCAGCCGTTTTTTTGGCCGCAGCCTGATGGGCTTCGGGCGAAATATCCCGGTTGCCTTACTCAACAGCTCGCCTCTGCGTGAATTGCTCAACGAGCGGCTGGACCTGTCCGGGATCGAGGCCGCCATCGATGCCCATCACCTGCGCGCCGTGGCGTTAACAGCCTTTGGCTATGAATCAGGGCAGGCAGTCACGTTCTATCAGGGCCGCGGCACCATCGAGCCCTGGCTGCGTCATCGACGTATCGGCCGCCCGACTCAACTGACCGTGGATCACCTGCTTGCCAGTTCAGCCATTCCCTTGCTGTTCGCCCCCGTAATGCTGGATCAGGAATACTTTGGTGACGGCGCCGTGCGTCAGTCGGCACCGATCAGTCCGGCACTGCACCTGGGTGCCAATCGTGTTCTGGTCGTAGGCGTGAGTGGCAATCCGCGCGGGCTGAAAACCGAAAGGCCGGCACCGCGTGCGCCAATCGGCATACAGCCAAGTCTGGCGCAGATCAGCGGCCACATGCTCAACAGCACCTTCATCGATAATCTGGAAAGCGATATCGAGTTGCTTGAGCGCTTGAACATGGCCAGCGCGTTGCTGCCTTGCGATCAGATCAGGCAGCCGGGTATGGAGCCGGTGGAAGTGCTGGTGATTTCCCCAAGCCGCCCGCTGGACGAAATCGCTGCCCGGCACCGCCGTGAACTTCCGCCTGCATTGCGCACGTTCCTGCGCGGGCCGGGCGCGACCAAAAGCAGTGGCGCCAGTGTCCTGAGCTATCTGTTGTTCGAATCGGGTTATTGCAGCGAACTGATCGAATTGGGCCGACACGATGCGATTGCCCAAGGTGCGGAATTGAAAAGGTTCCTGCGCCTCACATGACGCCTCCACGGCAGGAGCGAATCCTGCCGTGGGACGCGCTTCTACCTCAGTCGCCGAACCTGCAGGTTGCCACAAGGCGGGCCGCTCAATTGCTCTCCGGTTTCGAGGCTGAACACCGAGAAGTGCAGGGGACAGGTAATGGATCGGCGTTTCTCGTTGACCACTCCATGCTCCAGCCACCCCTCACGATGCGGGCAACTACTCGGTACCAGGTATTGCTCCTGGCCGATATGCACGGTGAACGTGTCGGGACGACGAAACTCAGCAGGCTCGTTCAAGGTTGGCCTCCTTGTTGAAGTGCTTGACTCGACGAGCTTTCTCTACGGCCAGGTCGAATGCCAGATTGGTGATCTCGCGCCCCATGCAGATGCCTCGCCAGGCTTTCACCGGGTCCAGATCACCGCTGACGTCCATGGCCTTGAGCAGGCGCTGCCCCTCGATGGCATGGAAAACGTCGATATGAACGTGTTCGGAGTAGTAGGTATGAGCCTGGATCTGCAATCGCTCGCAGAGCTGGGTGTAACACTCGAAAAAGAACGGCACCACGGTCTCGAAGTAGGTAATGACCCCGGCAAACCATGATGGATCATCCGCGCGCATGGCCAGCCAGCAGAACATGTTGGGAAAGGTGAAACCGGCACTGGAGTTGGCCTCCACATAGAATTGCAGGTCCAGCGGCATGTCCAGTTCGCGCAGCAGGTCCTGATACAGCGTGGTATGCGAGCGCTTGAGGTTTCCCGAGCCAAACTCGTCGATCATCATGCGCAGCATGGGCATTTGCGCGGGCAGGCTGAGCCTGGGCATCAGATGATAGAAAACCTGCGCTTCGGTCAGACCATCCAGCGCAAACTCCTGAACCAGAATCCGGAACTCGTCGAGCGTCATGTCGCTGCCGACATAGTGCGCGCTGGGCGGCACTTCGCTGCTCTCCAGTTCGACCAGTTCGGCCAGCATTCTGCGCAGACCAGCAAGATCACCTGGAACATCCGCAGTCATGCTGCGTTCGATGGCGTCGTCGATCCAGCGCTGTTCGAATGCCAGGAGTTCCTGTGGGATAGGCACGAGTTTTTCGATAAGTGCACGATTGGCCAGAAACAGTTGCTTGTGCATGTTTTCCATTGAAGCAGCCTCCTCGGTCATAACCCGGTCGCTATCGATCACGCCACGGGCTTTAAGCTCGCGCTTGACCTGGGCGTACCAGTCGGACGCACTCAGCAGATACCGTTCATTGAGCGTCGCGATTTCCTGACTGAGCGCTGGTTGTTGGCGGGCAGCCGCTTGCCGACAGAGCCGCGGTTCCAGGTTGGCGAGGGACACCACATTGCCGTCTGACTCCAGTTCGCCAGCCAGCTGCATTTCCCAACCGATAAAGTAGTCGACGCCCTGTTGCCGAATGGCATCCACCTGATCCTGCGAGCGAGACATGGATGGCGAGTCCTTGAGGCCAATCACCCTGGGTAACTGCGCGATGGCCTCGAGGGTGGTGAAGGTCTTCTCGTTGCCTGACAGGGCGGCCTCGTTGTACATGAAGATATCCAGACGGGTCGCGTCATGAATGGTCTGGTAATGATCGATGATCACCTGCTGACTGATACCGGGTGTAAACGGCGAGGTGAACATCACCGCTTGCGCGCCGGCATCCTGAGCCATCAGGGCAAAGTCCAGTACCTCCTGCGTCGAACTGCGCTCAATCCCGGCGATGACCAGCTTGTCGCCCGCATGGCGTAGGGTCAGCTCCAGCATCTTTAGCCACTGCTGGCGCGACAGCCGCCAGCCTTCTCCGGAGGTCAGGCATGGAATGTAGCCGTCGACGTGGGCTGCGAGGCTGCTCAAAAGACGTTCAAGACTGGTTTCGTAGACCTGCGCCTGTTCGTTCAGGGGCGTTACCAGCGGCACCATAATGGTTTTACCAGACATGTTCAAAGTCCTCGTTGCGGATCACCATGGCACTCGACTGGTCATAGAGACGTTGCAACATCTCCGGGAACGCAGGCTGTCTGACGGGGCTTTCGAACGGCTGCAGGAAAGGCTGCAGGACGTGCAGGCGCAGCAGCTCTGGATCATGGGTATAAAACGGGATTTCCTGCTCCAGTACCTGCGCCGCCAGCAGTTTCTTTTCGACGGGCAGGCCTTTGAGCAGTGTGTCCGTCGCGGCGCGCTGGAGTATGTGTTCGCTACAACCCTGGCGCTGGATGGCCATGTCAGTGTGCAGTACATCCATGAACGGGTAGTACACGTCCTGCAAGGCGCGGCTTTTCTTCCAGATAATGGCGTCGCAAATGCCTATCTGGGCGAAATTCATCTGCACACTGCTTTTATAGAACCGGGAAAACAAACCCAGGGATTTTTCACGCACGCCGGGATCGGCGTGGTGCATGCCCATGAACACTGTTGCGTCGATCATTGGCAGGTCGAAGTCAGACATGGAAGTTCTCCAGGGCCCTTGCGATGACCTGAACGGCGGCCGCAAATTCTTCCGGCTTGCGTGCCAGCGCCAGACGTATGTAACGCTGGCCTTTTTCGGGCTGGCTCCAGTAGAAATATTTGCCCGGCAGTACGTACACGTCCCATTGCAACAGATAAGCCTGCAACTCATCGGCGTTAATGCCAGTGGGCAGAATCTCGAACCACGCCACGCTGGTGTCGATCATTGGCTCCACATACTTCAAAACCCTGCCTTCAAGACTCGCCCGGGCCATGCGGCGGTTGACGTCCAGCACCGAGCGCACGGAGTTGAAGTCATCGTCGTTGCTGTCCTCGATGTAGCGGGTAACCACATTGAGGATGAATGGCGAGACGTTCAAAAGGACGCTGGTGACGATGCTATAGATATCGGCGTTGATGTCCTGGCTGGCCATGAGGGTGGCGCATTTGGTGTCTTGTAGCGGCCAGGTCTTGCCAGTGTCTTCCATGACCAGGTATTGCGTGCCGATATCGTCGAGAATCGCGTAGGCGTCCACGCGTTCCCGACCGGCCGCCTTGAAGAACGAGGCGAAACAGAAATCGAGTATCAGCAGTTTGTTGTAATCGCGGCAGTATCTGGCCACTTCGACGAACGTATCCGGTCCGTCGGCAAACAGGCTGGAACCGGTCGGGTTATTGGGGTCGACCAGAAAGATCGCATCCAGCCAGATGGCCGCTTTCTGCAAGTTTGCGTACACCTCGGTCGATGAGGTGAACAGGCTTTCATCGAGTGCCGACATAGGCACTTCCATGTGTTTCAAGAGAGCGTGCAGGTTGTCGAAGCAAGGCTCGATCAGCCCGACACTCATGTTCTGTTTGCGCAGGTAGGTCGCGGTAATGTGCATGGCGATGGACGCTGCGTAGACGAGATAGATTTCGTCGTGGCGTTTCAGCGCATGGTGCTGACCATGGAAGGTGAAAAAGGCATGAATGAAGGCCTGCTCACTCTGGTATTGGGTCTGGTTCTGCGCCTGATACCACAGCTCGGGCAGGCTGGCGACGATCATGCGCTGAGTGTCGCTCTGATCCTGATGAGTGTGTGCATCGGCCAGGTTGAAACGGGTTTTCAGGGCAGAGATTTCGTGTTGGGTAATATCGTCCAGAACTGGAACCGCGTTCAAGGTGTCGATACCGGCATATAGACTGTTCATACCATTATCCCTATGGAGTCATTATTGTTTGGGGTGCAGCCGTCCTGGATATCCAGAGCGCCGAAGCAGATTTCCTTATTTTTGGCTGAAATAACACTGTACCTAAGTGCAAATAACAGAAGGTTATATTTCAAGGTATTGACCTGTTCTTAGGTACAGTAGATTTACCCTTTGAAATACGCGATGCTTGACACTGGTTGTGCGGAGTGGAGTTTATAATTTCGAGCGGGTTTGAGTTTCAGTTAGCCAGTTACACGACGATGCCCGTTACGTTGCTGGAAACACTGTATTCCATGCGCAAGAAGATTTTTTCAGATCGTCTTGAATGGAAAGTTCGTGTGAGTCACGCATTTGAATTTGATGAATACGACAATGCCGCTACCACTTACCTTGTCGGAAGCTGGAAGGGGGTTCCGCTGGCCGGGCTAAGGCTGATCAACACCTGTGATCCCTACATGCTGGAAGGCCCATTCCGCAGTTTTTTTGACTGCGCTGCGCCCAAAAATGCCGCCATGGCGGAGTCGAGCAGGTTCTTTGTCGACACGGCTCGGGCACGCTCGTTGGGTATTCTGCACGCACCACTGACCGAAATGCTGCTGTTCTCCATGCACAACCATGCTGCGTTGTCCGGTTTGCAATCGATCATCACGGTGGTCAGCAAGGCAATGGCGCGGATCGTGCGCAAGTCTGGATGGGAGCACCGTGTGCTGTCGACCGGTGAAGCATCGCCAGGCGAGACAGTGCTGTTGCTCGAGATGCCGGTGACGGCCGACAACCATCAGCGGCTGCTCGAGAATATTGCCCTCAGACAGCCTGTCACGGATGACATGCTGCGTTGGCCGATAGCGCTTGGCGTATCAGGCTCCGCACCGCAAGCCTGCATGCACAGCGCTGCCTGAATCAGACCATGCCCATGTTGATGGCTTTGTAGACCGCCTGCTTGGCAGTGCGCACTTCGAGCTTGCTTGAGACATTGGACATGTGAAACTTCACAGTGCGTTCCGAGATGGAAAATATTTCAGCGATTTCGCTGTACGACTTGCCCATCGCCACCCATTTCAACACACCTGTCTCGCGGGTGGACAACTTGCACTGGGTGGGCTGCGGAAAGAGTTCATGGGGCGCTCGGGTCTTGATCAAACGGTCATGGAAGCGGATGAGACTCATCTGGATATCGGCGGCCTTTTCGCGGATTCGCTGATCGAAATCATTCTGCTGCCGGGCATTGCAAAGACTCAGTGCGGCAAAAAGCCCGCTGGCATCGTGCAGGGTGAAAGTGGCCCCCGAGGAGAGCTGATATTTGGCTGACCGCTTCAGGAAATCGTCGGTTTCGACGCCCTGAACAGCATTGCGGGCCTCTCTCCAGAAGAATGGCGTAATGCTATGCCAGGCATGTTTGATGATGGGGTCAATGAGGTGATAGTTTGAGGCTACATAAGATTTCAGCCAGGAGTCGGGGTAATTGGACAAAATGACGGGTTTGACATTACGCGTCTTGGGCGTGGAAAAGTAGGCATAAGTGAAATCGCCAATGTGGTGCAGATCGTTTTCAAAGTCTTCGATCAGTTGACGGAGAGGGGCAGGGGCCCCGTTTATCTTCAACGGTGGGCAGTCAAGTTGGGCTTTCACGGTACGAACCTCCATGTAATACCTTGTTTATTGTTTTGTTCTCGGCCTGGCTGTACTCATTATCCGCATGTGTAATTTAAGTAGTACATGAAAACATGGACTACCTGTGAATGGTCTGAAGTAGGCCGCTATTTTTAGACTGCTGAGCCATAGCCGC
>NZ_LKBW01000030.1 GCF_002699855.1 Pseudomonas amygdali
AGCGGCTATGGCTCAGCAGTCTAAAAATAGCGGCCTACTTCAGACCATTCCTAAGGCGTCGTCCTATAGCTGTAACTCTATGAAAGAAGAGAACATGTGCCCGCAGCATGAGGCCATAAGGTTATCCATTTATGATCTTGATTGTCAAAATCGTTCTCTGATCTACCTGTCAATAGCTGGATACCGTATGTCGTCATCTCGCAGCACAAGCTTTATAAAATGGCGTGACCTGATCATCAATCTCGTGTCCAAGGAAATTAAAATCCGTTACATGGGTGCGACGCTAGGCTTCGTTTGGTCATTGGGAAATCCGCTGGTTGTTACACTTACGTATTACACGGTTTTTACCTATATCCTGCCCAGCAGTCAGGACCGTTTTGCACTTCATCTGGTAACGGGTGTTGTCCACTGGATGCTTTTGGCGCAAATAGTTTCACAGAGCGGGGAATGGCTCATCAATAACGGCAATCTCATTCGAAAGTTACGGTTCCTGCGTATATTGCTACCCCTCTCCGGAGCATTGTCGATTGCTGTGTTCTGGGCGGGCTGCATGATCGTGTATGCATCGTTATTTCCCATGCTGGGTGGCGTGTTTTCACGCGCTCTGTTTTTTTATCCCATTGTACTGATTGCGTTCATGGCGCTGATTATGGGGTTCGGTCTGGCGCTTAGCGTCATTCAGGTAACTGTGAGGGATGCAAAACACTTCATCGATGTGTTTTTGCCCTTGCTGTTCTGGTTGACGCCAATTGTGTGGGTCACCTCCGCGCTGCCCGAGGGTGTCGCCAGCATAGCGGCCTACAACCCGGTAGCTCTTTATTTCGATAGTTTCAGCAGCATTTTGCATGCTGGTGTGGTTCCAGACACCCGTGATCTGCTGCTTTGCGTGTTGATGGGGGCCGCCTCGTTGCTCATCGGCCTGCTGATATTCAGAAAGGTCGACGACGTGGTGGAGTATTTATGAGCCGCGTCGTCATCAAGGCGGAAAACCTTACCAAGCAGTTCACTCTTCGCCACAACAGGGGCGGTTTGAAAAGCAAGTTTCTAGGCCTGTTCGATGCTCGATACCGTGAGCATGCCGAAACGTTCATGGCAGTCAGCGACGTGTCGTTCACCTTGCATAAAGGGGAGTCGCTTGCACTTGTGGGACATAACGGTTCAGGTAAAAGCACGCTCTTACAGCTGGTTTCACGCATCCTTGTTCCCACCAGCGGACGTTTGACTACGGTGGGTCGTGTAGCCCCTTTAATAGAAATCGGTGTGGGCTTTCACCCTGATCTGACAGGGGAGGAGAATATCTATCTCAACGCCAGCCTGTTCGGGTTAAGTAACAGGGAAGTGCGTTCGCGTTTCAACGAGATCGTGGATTTTTCCGGGCTGGGAAACTTCATTGATACCCCGGTCAAGAACTATTCGTCGGGTATGTATATGAGGCTGGGTTTTTCGGTGGCGGTTCATGTTGAGCCACAGGTTTTGCTGGCTGACGAAGTGCTCGCTGTGGGGGATGAAGAGTTCAAGCGCAAATGCCACGAGCGAATTCGCACTTTGCAGGATGACGGCATGGCCCTGATTCTTGTTACCCACGCGGTAGAAGAGGGTAAAGAGTTTTGTCAGCGCTATTTGACGCTTGAGCGTGGCCGGATGATTGAACACGGTTGTTATTGATTCATTGCAGTCAATGCCGCTTCGTCAACTTCAAATCACCCATTCAAAAGGGATTTTCATGCTGCAAATTATCGTTCCGATGGCGGGTGCCGGGAGTCGCTTTGCGGTCGCGGGCTACACCGATCCCAAGCCGTTGATCCCTGTACATGGCGTACCGATGATCAAGGTCGTGATTGACAACCTGACGCCGAATTGTCCGCACCGATTCATCTTCATCTGTCAGGCGGATCAGGTCGCAACCTATTCGCTGAGGGAAAAGCTGAATGCCTGGGCACCTGGATGCGACATCGTCGAGCTTGGTGGGCTGACGGGGGGCGCCGCGTGCTCCGTTTATGCCGCCAGGCACCTGCTCGACTATAGCCAGCAAGTGATGAATGCCAACAGCGACCAGTATGTCGATGTGGACATAAACGCTTATCTGCAGGCAATTAACGAGAGTGACGCAGCGGGCTTGATCATGACGATGAAAGCCAGCGATCCGAAGTGGTCGTTTGTGGGCTTCAGCGCAGAAGGCCTCATCACCCGCGTAGTGGAAAAAGAGGTCATCTCTGATGAAGCCACTGTCGGCATCTACAACTTTCGCAATGCAGGTCAGTTGATATCGGCCATCGAGACAATGGTCATGAAAGATCTTCGCGTCAATGGCGAGTTCTATGTTGCCCCGGCGTACAACGAGATCATCGGACGCGGCGCCAAAGTGATTCATTACAGTATTGGCGCAGAGGGTCATGGCATGTACGGACTGGGTATACCGGCAGACCTGAACCAATTCCTGTCGTTGCCGCTAAGCAGGCAGGCAGCCTCGGGAAGGCAGGCCTGACATGCAGATCATCAGCCATCGCGGCTATTGGCTGCAAGAGCCGCAGCGTAATTTGCCCGAAGCATTCCACCGATCATTCGATCTTGGTTTCGGCACAGAAACCGATGTCCGCGACGTGGCGGGTCAACTGGTTATTTCTCACGACATGCCCGTTGGTGGCGAACTGACGCTTGAGGAGCTGCTCGCCATCATGGCAGGTCGTAACTTGCCACTGGCCATCAACATCAAAGCTGATGGAATGGCGCAGGCGCTCGCCAAAACCTTCGCTCGATATGGTCATACCAACTGGTTTGCCTTCGATATGGCGGTACCGGACATGCGCAGTTACTTTCACGCGAACGTTATTACTTACACCCGGCTCAGCGAAGTTGAACCGTCCCCAGCCTGGATCGAAAAGGCAGCAGGTGTCTGGCTTGACGGTTTTGAGGGGGAATGGTTTTCCAGTCAGGTTATTGGCGATCTTCTATCTCAGGGGAAGCAGGTGTGTGTGGTATCTCCCGAGTTGCACGGGCGTGACCATCGCGGCCTGTGGCAGCAATTGCTTGAACTCGACGCGCACGACGGTTTAACGATTTGCACTGATATTCCCGCAGACGCAGCCACTTTCTTCAAGTGAGGCAATCATGATCAAGGCAGTGATATTCGATATGGATGGCGTCCTCATTGAAGCCAAGGAATGGCATTACGATGCACTGAACAAAGCCCTCAGCCTGTTCGGTTACAACATCAGTCGCCATGAACACCTCACCGCCTACGACGGTCTGCCCACCTCGCGCAAACTCGACATGCTGAGCGTAGAGCGCGACCTGCCGGTTGCGTTGCACGCATTCATCAACGAAATGAAGCAGCAGTACACCATGGAAATCGTGTACGCCCAGTGCAAACCGACGTTTGTGCATCAGTACGCGTTGTCATCGTTGAAAACAATGGGCTACAAGCTGGCGGTTGCATCCAACTCCATTCGCAACACCGTGGAGGTCATGATGAACAGGGCAGACCTGGAGCGATACCTCGATTTGCAGCTCTCCAACGAGGATGTCAAACATGCCAAGCCAGCTCCCGATATCTACACCAAAGCCATCAGGCAACTGGGCCTGATGCCCGAAGAGTGTCTGATCGTCGAAGACAACGAAAATGGTATCAAAGCCGCCAGAGATTCCGGTGCCCATGTTCTGGTCGTGGCTGTAACCTGCGATGTAAACCTCAATAACATCCTCGGCAAGGTCGATGAGATCAACGTCGACAAGGTGGCTAGCCTGTGAGCGCATTGAACATCATTCTTCTGTCGGGAAAGAAGGGAGAGACGTCGCTCGACGACGGCGAGTACCCCGAATATCTGTGCGAATGCAATGGCAAGCCACTGATCCATACGCTGATCGACAACTGTGCTGCGCTTGAGCCGCGCAGGATCATCTGCACATTCTCGAATGACGATGTCACTCGGCTGCACCTTCGCAACATGGTCCAGCAAATGCACCCTGCGGCCAGTGTTCTGCCCATTAACAAAATCACCCAGGGTGCCGCCTGCACGGCACTTCTGGCGAGCGGGCAAATCGACAACGATGATGAGTTGTTGATTCTCAGTGTCAGTGATTTTCTGGATATAGAGCTGCGTGACGCCGTGCGTGCGTTTCGGAACAACGATGAAGATGCCGGCGTGGTTATCTTCAATTCACTGCACCCTCGCTATTCATTCGCACGTCTGGATAGCAACTGCCGGGTCATTGAAGCTGCCGAAAAAAATCCGATCAGTCCCCACGCCATTGCAGGTGTGTACTGGTTCAAATCCGGCTCGCTGTTCGTGGCGGCGGCGAAAGAGATGATTCGCAAGGATGCCAGGGTCAATGACAACTTCTACATAGCACCCGCCCTCAATGAGCTGGTGCTGTTACAGAAAAGGATCGGTGCCTACCGAATCGAACCCAGTCAGTACCGGCCACTGAAAACCAATAGTCAGCTTCACGCTTTCGAAGCAGGAGAAATGCGATGAAAACGGTAAGACTGCAAGACATGGTCAAAGGCTGGTTTGTGGGCGGCTTCGAGCCTGCTGCTTTCAATACCGAGTCCTGTGAGGTCGGGGTCAAGATTTACCAGGCAGGCGAAAAGGAAGCTGCCCATTATCATAAGGTTGCCACAGAGATAACCGTGCTCATTTCCGGGTCCGTCAACATGCGCGATCAGGTCTGGCATGCAGGCGACATCATCGTTCTGGAGCCGGGCGACATCACTGCGTTCGAAGCGCTCACTGATGCAACCACCGTTGTCGTTAAGGTGCCCGGCGCGCTTGCCGACAAGTACGTCGTCTGAGCCATGAAAACGACCCATCTCCAGCACCATCCAAGCCTTGGTTACCTGGCGGCGGACAGCCTGCATAAGCTCCCGGTTGGCCTGCTGCTGCCCCATGAATGTTCGGGTTTTGTTTCGTTCCGCGCCCATCCGTTTCGCAAGCCGGAGCGGGTAATCAAAAACCTGCATGCCGCACTGCGTCCGTTATCCATGTACGACTCGGGTAGTTACTGCTTTTATGGTGTCCAGAGTGATTCACCGCTGGCGCCACTGCTGCTGTGGGACGGTGCCCATTTTCTGAATGTTGGCGAGAAGATTACAGTTATCGAAGACACTGAGTTTGAGTGCTATCTGGACCGTGAGTATTTTGCCGGATCACTCAAGGTAATCGAACGCTCGGCCACCTCTGTCACCTACAAAAAGGTAGCAAGGCTGGCGGCGGAATCCGATGACGATCTTGATGGCTGGAGCTTTTGCCTTCCTGTAGGGCCAGGAGACGCCACGGTCCTGAATGCGGTAGTGAAGCGTATTCTGGAAATTGACGTCCCGCGCAAGGAGATACTTCTGTGTGGCACACCGGGAAGCAACTTCGCCTATTTCGACAAGGTCCGCATCGTGGGGCAGGACATTACCGCTCCGCCAGTGCAGATCTGCAAGAAGAAAAATCGTCTCGCTCTGGAGGCCGGATTCAGCAATCTCGTGATCCTGCATGACCGCGTATTTCTGCCCAGGAATTTTGGAGAAATCGTACGTCGCTTTGGTCCGCGCTATCCGTTGATGACACTGCAAAGCATGTTTTTCGACAATCGGCTCAGTATGCACCCTCGCCGCTATTCGGATTACGGCATGGCTTTGGGCGCGATAGCCAACGGTCTTCAGGGGGTGAGCCGAAACTGCAGCGATGCAGCGAGTATCGCCCCGTCGATTTTTCCAGAGATCGAGCGGACCGGTTTCAGTTATGCCAGTGCCATGCGTTACAACAGCGACTCCTGCTACGCGACCGGCAGTCTCTACATCTGCAGGAAGGAAGTGTGGAATGCCTTCCCGTTGGACGAGTCTTTGTATTGGGTTGAATTTGAAGACATTGAACACGGTATGCGCCTGTCAAAAGCTGGCGTACCTTGCAGGGTCAATCCATTCGGCATTACGCAATCAATCACCTCCCGTGCGCTATTGGGATCAGAGACTTTGGTGCAATCAGCAAGTGGCAAACTCGGACGCATAGGCCCGCGTTACTTCTCGGTTCTGAACAAGAAGCCTCTGATCAACATCTCCAGCAAAACGGCTCTCGCCAGGCTGCACCAGTTCGCAAGTAAGTACCTCGTCAGCCGGGCAGCAGTGAGTATACCGACCGGGGTTTGTCATATAAGTGTTCGAGCCTGGATCGAGCTGATCAATCATGTCGTTCAGCAGTCCACGTTCAAAAACGATATTGGAACGGTCAGAGAATTTATCAGCGACTTTGAGAGGCTGGTGTTGTTTGACCAGCTCCCAAGTACGCGGCAAGAGTTTCTGGTCAATCGCTTCCTTGCAGACCCTGTGCTGGCCAAAAAGACGCTGATCACCCAGAGCTGTGAAGTGCGCAATATGTTGCGTCAACGCAGTACGCAGACATGGTTTGTTCGTCAGCAGGATGATTACTTTCATCACCTCCTCCTGTCGCTCCCGGGTATTTTGATTTCGGCGGTTCGTGCTTGCAGAAACAACGGGAAAATCTTCTATTTTGAAAGCGTGTGGGCTGCGGTGAAGGCTATCTATAACTCCACTCCCTTCGAGTCCTATGCCAGAGGTTCAAAATGAAGATATTCGTCGTGTCTCATTTGAGCCCCAGGCCGGCCAGTCATGACCTGATCTGTCAGCTGTCCCACATCCAGCACGCGTATAGAAAGACAATCCCGGTGCTTGTCATCGATGACCGCTACAACCTGACCGAACTGCCCATCAGCGATCTACCGACGGACCACGTCCAGTTCAGTCTGGAAGACTTCCTTCACGAAAATGGCCTGAGCGGCATCGTGGCGAACAGCGTTGCGCGTCATATGGATAAGGTCGAGAGCGTATGGGTACTGATTGATTTTGGTCAGCATGACTCGGCTACCTGCATGGACTTCATTCAGAAAATGGCTCGCTACAACTATTTGAGCCCAAGGCTTCGAAACCTAAACATCGTGATCATGGTGCCTGCCATGCACCTGGGTATCTATTCGCGAACCCTCAATGCCTCGTTCAATAACCTGCCTTCAAGCACAACAGCTGCAGCTCGTTCGGCTCAAATCGGGAGGTTATTCATGGTCACTCGTCTTGAGACGGTGCTGATCAGCCTGCCAATGCTGGCTGGAGTCCTGCGTCGCATGCATCGTCTTTTTTTGCGCGTCTTTCGGCGTGCTGCGAGATTTATCTGACTGATCTGTTCTCGTCGTCATCTTCCATTAAGGTTAAAAATATGCCTCATCTTGTGGCCGTTGATTCCAGAAAAATCAGCGTGGTTATCCAGGGGCCTCTTTATCGCAACCTGAGCCCCCAGCGGAATATCTTCGCCTGTATCGCATCGGTCAGGACACACCTGCCACATGCCGAAGTTATCGTCTCTACCTGGTGTCATGAAGATACTTCTGCGGTTGAAGCGGATCAGCTCATCATGTCGGATGATCCGGGTGCCTTCGTCGACGATGCCGGTAATCAGATCAACATCAATCGCATGCTGCGATCGACGTTGTGCGGTATTCAGGCCGCCTCAAGACCGTATGTCATGAAGACGCGCGCCGACCACAACCTGACCAGCCCTGCACTGGCTGTCATAGGCCAGCCAGATGATGCCAACCCTGGCGAAACGCGCTTGTTCGAGACGCCCATTACCACCACGACGCTCTACATTCGTGACCCTGAACGGTTACCGATGTTGTTCCACATATCGGACCTTGTTCAGTTCGGCACACGCGATGCGATGCTCGCCATGTGGGAGCAACCACTGTTTGAAAGGAGCGCGCTTTTCAATGACAAGCCGTCTCGCAACCCGTTTGGCAACTTCATTGGCTACACGTCTGCGCGCATGGTGACCGAGCAGGCGCTGATGCTGGGTGTCATGCGCAGGAAGGGCATTGACGCGCGGCTTGGACGTCCCTGCGAGGTAGGGCTGAGCAATCTGAAGTTATGGGACAACGTCTTGAGGCGCAACTTCAGAGTCCTGAATCACTCCGAGGCTGGCGTAGACTTCCCGGAACGCTTTCTAACCAGCCGCCGCGTATTGAGCACACTCTACAAAGCTTCTGCGATAGAGCAATTGCGGGGTATTGATCCGAAGCGCTACAGGCTGAGAATCGCGCGCATCTGGCTCAATCAGTACCTGCTGACCTGCCTGCGCCCCGGCTGGTGGGTGTCCTTTGCGACCATCGTATTGTTCAGCAGTTCGCCGACCTTTGCCAAGCGCGTTCGCTCGTACTGGCGCACGCTCAGGAAGGTAGCGCATGCAGAGTCATATCGGATCTAGTCATCCCGACCCTGAGCACTTGCTCGACTTTAGCGAAGTGCGATTGCGCCGATAATAGTTGATGTTATTTCAAGTCGGTTACTTTATTCTCGCCGCGCTCTTCTGTGTGGCCAGTGGCCACTTTTCGCTGCGACAGGTTCTCGACAAGCATGGCAGCGCCCCCAACATAAGGAATGAATCTTGAACTCTGTGATGTTTCGCAAGACCCTTCTCGCCATGGCTGTGGCTGCAACTGCCGTTCCGGCTTTTGCTGAAACAGTCCAACTGACCAACGCTGGCTACAAAAGCGAGCGTCAGACCCATACCGGCAATCTTGAGATCAACGGTGCCTATTCGGGGAGTGCGGTTAAAGATGCGATTCAGCTAAGTGGTTCGACCGTTGAAAAGAACCTTATCCTCAACGGGAACATCAGTGGCTCCGGCACCTTTGCTAGTGGTGAAGGAGCCAAAGGCATCAGCCTGGAGGGCGGTAGGATCAACGGCAACGTCATCAACCACGGTCTGGTTGAAGTTTCCGGTCAAGGCGCGACGGCCCTGGACGTCGCCACGAGCCTGAAATTCTTCGAAAACCATGGCAGCCTCTCCGCTAGCGGCGCCGGGTCTCAAGGTCTTCGAATCGACGGGGCCACTATGATAGGCAATAGTGCGGACATAACCAACACCGGGACGATCCGCGGCGAGAGCGCTGCTATCGTGATGGGCACTACTAAATTCTCTATGATCGGCGCTCAGCCTTGGTACATCGAACGGGGCGACTTCAATATCTATAACGAAGGTTCGATCATTTCCGCTGACAGGGCTATCGACGCTTCTGGAAGCAATCGTCCGATCGAGCTGATCCTGAGAAAGGGCAGCGTCGTTGTCGGTAACCTGATCGACGTAAGCAATATCGAGCTGGAGGGGGATACTTCCTTCACAGGTACTGACAGCCGTAAAGATGGCTACAACATTCGCCTCAAGAGCGGCGGATCGGTTTATGTTGGTGGCACCTCCGACAGTCCTACTACCATGACTTTCGAGTCCGCACACAGCAGCATTGGCGGCGATCTGTATGTCGACGGCAATTCGGCACTCGGCCTGAATCTGAGTAAGGCCACTGATACTAAAACCGCGGTGCTGAAAGTTACCGGCACTACTCAGTTCGAACCGGGAGCGCAAGTAAAGCTCGCGGCCAAGGGTGACGACTTCAATGCCAACGGCACTGCTTACACGCTCATCGAATCAGGTAAGATCGAACTGCTGACCAAGGATGGGCGCGCGGTCGACCCTGCTGGCAAACTGGATGTAGTCAGTACCTCGGCGCTACTTAAAATCGACAGCTATACCGTTGACGGCAAAGACGTTGTGGCTGTGGTCACCGCCAAGGGCAAGGAAGAGGTCGCTCAGGTAGTTACCAACAACGGCGGCTCAGTTAATGAACAGACCACACTGGTCAACCTGACCGGCGACAGCATTATCAGCAAGCTGAACGACAGCGATGCGTTCAAACAGCTTTTGCTGAACGCTGACGGAGGGCAGCTTGCCAAGCTGGCCTCGCAGCTGTCGCCGGAGGTCAACGGCGGGGCCAGAAGCGCCGCTACTACCAGCCAGGGTCTGATCAGCAACGTAACGGGCAGCCGCACCAGCTCGATACGCGGCGCGTCTTCTGGCGAAGGTTTCAAGAATGCCGGGGTTTGGGTCCAGTCGCTCTACAGCGATGCCACTCAAGGCCAGCGTGACGGAATTGCTGGCTATAACGCGTACAGCAGCGGAGTCGCGGTGGGCGCTGACGGCAAGCTCAACGACAACCTGACGCTGGGGTTGGCGTACAGCTTCATCAATACCGACGTGAATGGCAAAAGTGGCAACAAGACCGAAGTCGATAGCCATGCATTCACGCTGTACAGCGGCTTCGAACAAGGCAATTACTTTGTCGATACAAGCCTGACTTACGGCCTCAACGACAACCAGGGCAAACGCAGCATTGCAGGTACGCGTGCCAAGGCAGATTACGACAGTGACCTGCTGGGCCTGAATCTGGTGGGTGGCTACACCTATCACGTCAACCCGCAAGTATTGGTCGAACCACGCCTGGCGGCGCGTTACAGCCAAGTGAACATCGACGGCTATCGTGAGAAAGGCTCGTCGGCTGCGTTAAAGGTTGAAGACCAGCGTTATGAAACCATTGAGCTGGGCGCAGGCATGCGCGTGGCTGGCAGCTTCCTCTTGGGCGCCGGAACACTGGAGCCACAAGCCAAACTGATGGCCTACCACGACTTCGCCGCCGACGAAGCGCAGAGCACGTCCACCTTTTTGCTCGGCAGTACACCGTTTGTAACCAGCGGTGCCAAGGCTGTGCGTGACAGTTACGAAGCGGGTGTGGGTGCCGATTACAAACTGGGTGCCGTCACACTGGGCGTCAACTATGACTACATCGGTAAATCAGGCTTCGATGCCGATGTGTTCTCTGCAAAAGTGCGTTACGACTTTTGATGTGGAGTTACCGCCTCGGTCGAAAACGCTTGGGCGGTACCCTTGCAGTCGTGATGGCGCTGCTGTTGAGCGGAGCCATCGCCGGTTGTCAGTCTCCGCGCGCTGATCTACAGCAATTGGCCAACCAGCATGGCCGACAGATGCAGATTCTGTCGGCACAGCCCTTTCCACTTGCGGCGCTGTTACCGCCAGAGACCTTCAGAGCGAACCGTCTGCGGGTCTATCTGGAAGGCGACGGTCATGCCTGGGCCACCGCCACTCAACCCAGACTCGACCCGAGCCCACGTAAGCACCTCGTGCCGCAGCTGGCAGTCAACGACCCGACGCCCAGCGCCTATCTGGCACGACCTTGCCAATTCATCACGGCCCCGGCCTGCAACGCTGCCCTCTGGACCAATCGCCGTTTCTCCCAAGCAGTGGTCACCAGCCTCAGCAGTGCGCTGGACCATATGAAACAACGTTACGGTAATAACGAGTTCGAGCTGATTGGTTATTCAGGCGGCGCAACCCTCGCGTTGCTACTGGCTGGACAACGAAACGACATCACCCGGATCCAGACCATCGCTGGCAATCTGGCCCCGAATCAGTGGACAGCACTAAAAGGACTTTCGCCTCTCAATGGATCGTTGGACCCACTCGATTACATTCAGCGCCTGGCATTGATACCTCAGCGTCACTTGTCGGGCACGCGTGACGAAATGATCCCGACTGAACTGGCAAAGGGTTACAGCAGGCAACTGGGCAACGGTGCGTGCATCCAACTGATTGTCGTCTCGGGGCCGAGTCACGAAGACGGTTGGGAACAGGTCTGGAAGCTGTGGAGAGGGCGGGGCGTAGATGTGTGTCCGTGATCGTCCTATATCTGACCAAAACGCACTGCATTGAATCGCTATGAGTCATTTTTCACGCAAGCGCTCATCCAGCAAAGCTTCGCGATTGTCGATTATAGGCGAGCCATAGAGTCCAGCTTGCTGAGCAGCGCATACGGGTCAGTCCCGATCCCCCGACAGACATCCATGAACTCAATGACATCGAGCCTGCGCTCGGCGTTCTCCGTCTTTGAGACAAATGACTGCGGCCGCCCTAGCCTGACGGCCAATTCTTTTTGCGTCATACCGGCTGCGCTGCGCGCTTCCAGCAAAAGATCAAGCAACGCTTGGTAGCGGGCGTTATGGATGGTTTTCACGTGGCAAACCCTCTAATAGTCCGGTTACCTGAATAAACCTGACTTGGGATTATCCTAAAGTGGGTTTCGACCGGGACAACCAGCAAAGTACCGTCAACGGCTGATTTGGCGGGAAGCTTCTCAAGTAGATGATATCCACTGCCCAGCCGCGAGAAGAACGCGGGAGGCATTAAAAAGCCGGCTTGTGTCCGGCTTCTCGTAGGCGGTTCCGATCTATTTTTGATAGACCGCAATCGCCTTCAACAGATGCGCCTCTTGAAGAAGCGCGAATAGGCAACAGGGCAAACGGATCACATGCCCCATTCAAACACCGCATCGCATGACTGCGTCAGGTGCTCTGGATGGCGCACAGAATACTGAAATTCTCCGCCAATGCCCAGCCCGAATGCCTTTCAACCCCAAACGCCTCACAACAGCAGCATCGCATTGCGCCGACTGTTGAGTGTCGACCACCAGAATATCCAGCCCAGAATCCGTATTTTCTCCCGGTCGATGTCTTCGGCACTGAACAGTTCGTCCGGGTATTCGGCGTCGTTATGGCTGCGCAGGCGCAGACCGCCATTGGGCATGCGGTAGAGGTAGCGCACGCGCAGGATGCCGCCGTGCTCGAGGGCGTAGATTTCGCCGTCGATGACCTGGGTCAGTTCGCGGTCGACGCCGAGAATCGAGCCGTCCTGGATCTTGTCGGCCATGCTGTTGCCGACCATGGCGACACACATGCAGTTTTTTGGGTCGATGCCCATGGTTTGCAGAACTTGCACGGGCAGGCGGATTTTTTGCCCAGGGGCTTCGGAAAGGACGGTTTTGCCGACGCCATGAGTGGATTCAACCTCCGTGTAGATCTGAATTTCCACATCGCCGCGCAGGACGTTTCTGGTCTGCTGGATGACCATGCGTGTGTCTTCACCAGTGTTTTCATTGGCCGATTCATTGGGATGTTTGGGCCCGTCGCCCGTGCGCAGCCAGCGTGCGTTTACGGTTAACAGTTCAGCCACCTCATCGATCCGCGCCATGGGCACGCCACGCTTGAACCAGTTATTGACGTGTTGCGGCGTGATTTTGCGGTTGGCCGCAAAGTCAGTCGCTGTGAGATGGCACTCCCGAAGGAGGATGCGGAGTCGATCGCCTGATGTATTCATAGGGCGAAGTCTACGGACGTCGCTTGGGCGTTTAAATGAACGAGGTGTTGAGATCGACGTTATCCCAAGGGGGTGGCGGCTATTCGGACTACGGATGGAATGAACATCGTGTAGGCAGATTCCGTAATAGCGCTTTTTTGGCTAAACGACGTATCGGGCGTTTACCCTTGCTATACGGGAGTTAACGAACTGTTTATCGAGCGCCTAAAAGTCGAACGCATTTTTAAACGTGTGCGCTGCAAAAAAAATGGATAGGTGTGTTTCAAGGAACGGTATTAGCGGGGAGCAGCGGCAGGGAAGGGGTCAAGCGTGTTTCAGGGCACGTGTGTGGCGTGCCCTGAAACGCCAGATCAGTGATCAGCCTTTGAACGCTGCAACCGATTTGGTGATCTCGGCGCGGGCAGCGTCAGCATTGCCCCAACCTTCGATTTTTACCCATTTGCCTTTTTCGAGATCCTTGTAGTTCTCGAAGAAGTGCTTGATCTGTTCAAGCAGCAGGGCTGGCAGGTCTGTGTACTCTTTGACGTCGACATACAGCTGGGACAGCTTGTCGTGTGGCACTGCGATAACCTTGGCATCGCCACCGCCGTCGTCAGTCATGTGCAGAATGCCGACCGGGCGGGCACGGATGACCGAACCTAGGGACACCGGGTAAGGCGTCACCACCAGCGCGTCCAGCGGGTCGCCGTCGTCAGCCAGCGTGTTAGGGATGAAACCGTAGTTGGCCGGGTAGAACATCGGGGTGGCCATGAAACGGTCAACGAACAGGCAATCGGTTTCTTTGTCGATTTCGTACTTGATCGGCGCATGGTTGGCCGGGATTTCGATCGCGACGTAGATGTCGTTCGGAAGGTCTTTGCCTGCCGGAATCTTGCTGTAGCTCATTGGGCATTGCCCCCATAGTTGACCAGACAGATTTTGGCGCGAACCGCCAAAAAGTGGTCAGGATTATAGGCATATTCTGTTTTGGTTGCCACGCATGGCCTTGGCGGCTGTCAGTTGTCCCGGTAAGCCGGGTCCTGCTGACGCAGCAGGTTCAGTCTGGCGAGAGTGTCTTGCCGGTAAAACGCCTTCAGTTGTTCGTAGACTGCCGGGTAACTGTCGTGCAGCAGGTCGGGTGCGCTGAAGAAGTATTCGCTGGTCACGGCGAAAAACTCGGCAGGGTCTTCTGCGGCATAGGGATCGATGGCGGGCTCGGCGTCGGGGTTGTGGTCCAGTTGCCGGTTGAGATCATCGAACGCGCTTTGCATGACGCGAGCCCATTCGGTCACCTGCATATCGCTGTGCAGCGGCGGCAGCCCATTGGCGTCGCCGTTGAGCATGTCGAGCTTGTGCGCCAGTTCATGGATCACCAGGTTGTAGCCATCCCAGTCGCCGCTGCTCAACACGCCCGGCCAGGCCAGAATCACCGGGCCCTGCAGCCAGGCTTCGCCGCTGTGTTCGCCATCCCACTCGTGCTCCACGCCACTGGCATCGCGATGGCGCTGCGGGCTGACGAAGTCGTCGGGGTACAGCACGATCTCGTGAAAGCCCTGATACCAGTTCAGTTCGCCCAGATTCAGCAGAGGCAGTTGCGCCTGGGCGGCGAGAAACAATCGCTGCTCGTCATCCAGATCAACGCCCGGCAGTGCACTGAGGTGTTTGTCATTTAGAAACAGTACGCAGGCGTCACGCAATTGCGCATGCTGCCCGCTGCTCAGCCCATCGAGGATCGGCAGACGTCCACGCACCTTCTGCCACAGCTCGTCAGCAACCGGGTGTCTGGCGAGCGTGCGCTGCCTGCGCCAGTTGCTGAACGACCACATGATTCAGCGTGCGTCTGCCGGAGGCGCGCTACGGCTGCGAACCACACCAATGATCATCGGCACCAGCGACAGCAGGATGATTGCCAGCACCAGCAAGGTCAGGTTGTGCTTGATGAACGGCACGTTGCCGAAGAAGAAGCCCAGTGTCACCAAGCTGCCGACCCACAGCACTGAGCCCAATACGCTGAAACCCACGAAGCGCGGATAGGACATTTTGCCCACACCGGCCACGAATGGAGCGAACGTGCGGATGATCGGCAGGAAACGCGCGAGTGTTACGGTTTTGCCGCCGTGGCGCTCATAGAAGTCCTGGGTGCGCAGCAGGTAGTCGCGGCGGAAGATGCGCGATTTGGGGTTGCTGAACAGTTTTTCGCCCGCAGTGCGGCCAATGACGTAGTTGGTACTGTCGCCCAGAATCGCCGCCAGCATCAGCAGCCCGGCCAGCAGGACCGGGTCCATGCCGCCGCCGGCAGCCACGGCTCCGGCGATGAACAGCAGCGAGTCGCCTGGCAGGAAGGGCATGATCACCAGCCCGGTTTCGCAGAAAATCACCAGAAACAGAATCGCGTAGACCCACGTACCGTAGTTGGTCACCAACAGGTCAAGGTAGACGTCGAGATGCAGAATAAGGTCAAGCGGGTTGAAATCCATTAAGGCACCTGAGGCGAGAACCCTGTACGGGGTCGCATGCGGAAGAAACGACTGTTCAGTATGCGCGGCATTATAGGAGCAGAATGCGCAGAAGGGGTTTGGGAATAAACGCTGGGTTTTTGATGTGTGACGACTGGAGCGGTATGTTGCGCTGACGCGGCTTTGCTGACGCGGCTTTGCTGCCGCGTGCTGGCGAGGGGGTGATCAGTCCTGGTTGATGGGCAGCACGTAGTTTTTGGGGAGTATCAGTTTTTTTGTGTTCGGGCTGGTTAGGGCCTGCCGTCAGGCAGGCCCTTGTTTTACCAGCTC
>NZ_LKBW01000031.1 GCF_002699855.1 Pseudomonas amygdali
CACAATATTCTTTCACGGCTGCGAGTTTTGCCTGCACTGTATATTTACCCATGACGCCTCCAAAGGTTGCGTCCAACCTTCGGGGGTCATACCAGGAGCGTGAGGAACGATGATCCCAACTATCCTGTTAATCCCAACTATCGTGCGACGCTCTGCGTCGCATGCCGTTCTGGACGCTCCGCGTCCGCTCTTGATTCAGCGGCGCGGCGCAGATTTGTGACGCGCAGCGTCACCCAAGGCATTCCCACGCGGGAGCGTGAGGAACGATGATCCCAACTATCCCGTTAACCCCAACTATCGTGCGACGCTCCGCGTCGCATGCCGTTCTGGACGCTCCGCGTCCTCTTTTGATTCAGCGGCGCTGCGCAGATGTGTGACGCGGAGCGTCACCCAAGGCATTCCCACGCGGGAGCGTGAGGAACGATGATCCCAACTATCCTGTTAATCCCAACTATCGTGCGACGCTCCGCGTCCTCTTTTGATTCAGCGGCGCTGCGCAGATTTGTGATGCAGAGCGTCACCCAGGGCATTCACACGCCGGCGCGTGAGGAACGATAATCTCAATTCCAGGCATAAAAAAACCCCTGCATCGCTGCAGGGGTTTTTTATTGCATCAAGGATCAGCCCTTGAACACATCGTCCACGCTGGTCAGCGGGTAGTGCTTCGGATACGGCAGGGTGGCAACACCGCTCTCGATGGCTGCCTTGGCAACTGCATCGGCGATCAAGCCCAGCAGGCGGGTGTCCATTGGTTTCGGGATGATGTACTCACGACCGAATTCCAGTTTGATGCCGCCGTAGGCATCGCTGACTTCCTGAGGAACAGGCAGTTTGGCCAGTTCGCGCAGGGCGTTGGCTGCAGCGATCTTCATTTCTTCGTTGATACGCTTGGCGCGAACGTCCAGAGCACCGCGGAAGATGAACGGGAAGCCCAGAACGTTGTTGACCTGGTTCGGGTAATCCGAACGGCCGGTCGCCATGATCACATCGCTACGGGTGGCGTGAGCCAGCTCCGGGGAGATCTCCGGGTCCGGGTTCGAGCAGGCGAACACGATCGGGTCCTTGGCCATCAGCTTGAGGTTTTCAGCGCTCAACAGATTAGGACCTGACAGGCCCACGAATACGTCAGCGCCATCCAGCGCATCGGTCAGCGAGCGTTTCTCGGTCGCGTGAGCGAACACAGCCTTGTACTGGTTCAGGTCGGTACGGCCAGAGTGAATGACGCCGGTACGGTCGACCATGAAGATGTTTTCGATCTTCGCGCCCATGCTCACCAGCAGCTTCATGCAGGAGATGGCTGCAGCGCCAGCGCCCAGGCAGACGATCCTCGCGGAATCGAGGGTTTTACCGACAATTTCCAGTGCGTTGATCATGCCGGCAGCAGTCACGATAGCGGTGCCGTGCTGGTCATCGTGGAAAACCGGGATGTCGCACTGTTCGATCAGTGCCTTCTCGATTTCAAAGCACTCAGGTGCCTTGATGTCTTCCAGATTGATACCACCGAAGGTGATGGAGATACGCTTTACGGTGTCGATGAACGCCTGCGGGCTTTCGGAATCGACTTCGATATCGAAAACGTCGATACCGGCGAAACGCTTGAACAGAACCCCTTTACCTTCCATGACCGGCTTGGAGGCCAATGGGCCCAGATCGCCGAGGCCGAGAATAGCGGTGCCATCGGAAATAACTGCTACCAGGTTGCCTTTGCCGGTGTACTTGTAAGCCAGCTCGGGGTCACGGGCAATTTCACGCACGGGTTCAGCAACGCCAGGGCTGTAGGCCAGAGCCAGGTCACGAGCGGTTGCAGTCGGCTTGGTGAGTTCGACGCTCAGCTTCCCCGGACGAGGATTGGCATGGTATTCGAGCGCGGCAGTTTTCAAATCTGACATGTATTGGATTCCGCTTTTTTTACTGTGGGACAGACGGACCGCCGAGGATACGCAAGATGCATAGTCTTAACAAGACTGACCAGTCACTGCTGTCAATAGGCACAGGATTAGACTTTACGCTTAGATGCCTGAAACGTGAACAACCGGCCACCCATCACCAGACAACTGGCCAAAAGGCAGTATCTATCGACCTGACGGGCTCAGCATCGCGGGGTGGGTCAGTGGCAGCAGCCAGCGTGCCTGCCCTGATTTCAGAGCACCGCGCCGGGACCGATCGACCACCCAGCCGCGCGCCTCGACCTGCCGGCCCTTGAGGCGCTCCAGCATTGCCGTGTCGAATGAGTTCACGTTAGCCGGGGCAACACGCAGGACCAGCGAGCCTTGCAACTCGATCCAGATACCGCCGCGATTGCGCTGCACGCTCTTGACCTGACCGGACACAATCGCAAAGCCGCTTTTGCTCAGCCTGGTCGAGGGCTGAACCGGCGAGTCGCGCCACACACCCAATTGCGCCTGCCGCGCCGCACGTTCGGCAACTTGCTGGCAATCGACCAGCGCAACGTTGGGCGCAACGGCCACCAGATACCCCAGCCCTTCGCTGAGCAACTGCGCCTCGAGGTTGGCGCCTTTACGGTCATAGACGTTGGCCAGCGTGCGGCCGTAATGATCCTTGCCCTGCTGACCGATACGCACACCAACCTTGCCGCCGCTTTCATTCACCAGCGCCTGCAAGCGCTTTTTGGCAGCCTCGGCAAACGGTTCGGCAGACCGGCCTTTCCTGCCGGTTTCAGGCGTGTTGAGCCCAATCATCCGCACGCTGCGGCCATCACTCAGACGCAACGTGTCGCCATCGACCACGCGCTGCACCTGTGCAACCAGCAACGAAGCAGGTGCCGGGCAGAAGGCCTGCGCGCCGGACACCCAAATCGCGGGCATAAAAAAGACGCCCACAAGGAGCGCCTTTTCAAGCAGCCTGGAGATGCCCATGGGGCAGCCAGTCTTACTTCGCTTTGGTAGCGCCGAACGCACCGAAACGGGATTTGAACTTGTCGACACGGCCGCCAACGTCAAGCGTCTTCTGCTTGCCGGTGTAGAACGGGTGGCACTCGTTGCACACGTCCAGGCTCAGCGGAGCGGCCAGGGTGGAACGGGTCTTGATGACATTGCCGCAGCTGCAGGTAGCGTCAATGGCTTCGTAAACTGGATGGATATCAGCTTTCATCGGTACTTCCTCGGTCTAACGCGCCGCCATCCAACACTATTGTTGAATACCGCACGGAAATAGGCTGCGGATAGTACCAGACAATTGCAACGACGCAAGCGAACCTTCACACCGGTCGTCTGCTAAGATCGCGCCTCCGTCATCACTCACCATCACAGGGAAACACCGCGTGCCCGACGCCATCCTGCGCCTTGCCCTGCCCTCGCCGCTTCGCCGCCTGTTCGACTACAGCGCTCCTGCGGGCGTGTCGCGTAGCGCCTTGCAGCCTGGCATGCGTCTGCGGGTGCCATTCGGGCGACGGGAAATGATCGGCATTCTGGTGGAAGTGGTCGATCACAGCGAAGTGCCTGCCGACAAGCTCAAACCGGCCATCGCCCTGCTCGACAGCGAAGCGCCATTGCCGCCCGCGCTGTTCAAGCTGTGCCTGTGGACCTCGCAGTATTATCAGCACAGCCTGGGCGACACGCTGAGCTGGGCCTTGCCGGTGCTGTTGCGTCAGGGCGAACTGGCCGAAAGTCGCCAGGAACGCTTCTGGCACGTTGCACCGGGCGCCAGCGTCGGCGACCCGCGCATCGCGCGAGCGCCCAGGCAACGCGAAGCGCTGACCACCCTCGCCCAGCACCCGCATGGCGTGGCGCATCAGTTGCTGAGCAAGCTGATGCTTAATAAAGACAGCCTCAACCTGCTGCTGGCCAAGGAGCTGGTGTATGTCGAGGTTCGCAGCCACGCACCCAGCGCACGCCATGAACACTGGCTGGCCCAGCCTGAATTGCCGCTCAACACCGAGCAACGCGCTGCCTACGAAGCCATCCGTGCCGGGTTCGACAGCTTTCATGCGTTTTTGCTGGCTGGCGTCACTGGCAGTGGCAAGACTGAAGTCTATCTGCAACTGATCCGCGAAACGCTTGAGGCCGGCAAACAGGCGCTGGTGCTGATTCCGGAAATCAACCTGGGGCCACAAACCCTGGCGCGTTTCGAACAGCGCTTCAATGCCCGCATCGCGCTGCTGCATTCGGCAGTCAACGACCGCGAACGACTGGATGCCTGGCTGGCGGCTCGCGATGGCGAAGCCGACATTATTATCGGCACGCGCTCGGCACTGTTCACGCCGATGAAGAACCCCGGCCTGATCATCATCGACGAAGAACACGACGGCTCCTATAAACAGCAGGAAGGTCTGCGCTATCACGCCCGTGATCTGGCCCTGGTGCGGGCGCGTCAGGAAAACATTCCGATTGTCCTGGGCTCGGCCACCCCGTCCCTGGAAAGCCTGCACAACGCCTACACCGGCCGCTACGGCCTGTTACGCCTGAACCAGCGTGCAGGCGGTGCGCAACAGCCGCGTTTCATGCGCCTGGACGTCAAAAGCAGGCCACTGGACAGCGGCATTTCCGGGCCGATGCAGCAGGCTATCGGCCAGACGCTTGCGGCAGGTCAGCAGGTGCTGGTCTTCCTCAACCGTCGCGGCTTCGCACCCACCTTGTTGTGCCACGACTGCGGCTGGATGTCTGGCTGCCAGCGCTGTGATGCGCGCATGACCGTGCACCAGCGCTCGGGCGAGCTACGCTGCCATCACTGCGGGTATGTCGAACGTGTACCGCGCCAGTGTCCGTCCTGCGGCAAGGTGGATTTGCGCCCGGTAGGCGCGGGCACCGAACGTGCCGAAGAGCGCCTGGCGATCCTGTTTCCGGACTTTCCCGTGCTGCGCGTGGATCGCGACAGCACCTCGCGCAAGGACGCCATGAATCAGTTATTCGCGACCATCCAGCGCGGCCAGCCCTGCATTCTGGTGGGTACGCAAATGCTCGCCAAAGGGCATCACTTCCCACGGGTAACGCTGGTGTCGATTCTGGATGCCGACGGCGGGCTGTTTTCCGGTGACTTCCGGGCCAGCGAGCGCATGGCGCAGTTGATCGTGCAGGTTGCAGGTCGTGCCGGCCGCGCGGAAGAGCCGGGCAAGGTGATCATCCAGACCCACCTGGCCGACCATCCACTGCTGATCCAGCTGACCGAGCAGGGTTATTTCGCCTTTGCCGAACAGGCCTTGAGCGAGCGCCGTTCGGCTGGCTTGCCGCCGTTTTCACACCTCGCACTGCTGCGCGCCGAAGCGCACAAGCCGGGACAGGCCGAGGCCTTTCTCGATCAAGCCTGCAGTGACGCCGAGCAACTGGCTGCGCAAATGGGCCTGGGCGGCATCGAGCTGCTGGGCCCGGTTCCGGCACCGATGGAACGCCGCGCCGGGCGTTATCGTGCGCAACTGCTGGTGCAGTCCAGCGCACGCGCGCCACTGCACAAATTGCTTGCCACTTGGTTGCTCGCGCTGGAGCAAATGCCCAGCGGACGACAGGTCAGATGGTCGCTGGATGTGGATCCGGTGGATCTTTATTAAGCCACGCCGTTGGCAAGCAGGCTTGAGCAACGGATAATGCAGAGTTTTTCCACCCGCGCATCGAAGCGCCACCGCGCTTGCGGTCGAAGAGAGCACAATGAAAGACACCATTCGCCAGCTGATTCAACAAGCCCTGACCCGTCTCGTCACCGAGGGCGTCTTGCCAGAAGGGCTGACGCCGGCGATTCAGGTGGAAAACGCCCGCGACAAGACGCACGGCGACTTCGCCAGCAATATCGCGATGATGCTCGCCAAGCCTGCCGGGATGAAGCCGCGGGACCTGGCTGAAAAGCTGATCGCCGCCCTGCCTGCCGACGAGCAGGTCAGCAAGGTCGAAATTGCCGGCCCGGGCTTTCTGAACTTCTTCCAGAACACTGCGGCGCTGGCCGCACGCCTCGACGCTGCACTGGCCGACGCGCACCTGTCAGTCCGCAAGGCGGGCGCTGTACAGCGCGTGGTCGTCGATCTGTCGGCACCGAATCTGGCCAAGGAAATGCACGTTGGCCATTTGCGCTCGACCATTATTGGCGACGGCGTGGCGAACGTTCTGACGTTTTTAGGCGACACAGTCATTCGCCAGAACCATGTGGGCGACTGGGGCACCCAGTTCGGCATGCTGCTGGCCTATCTACAGGAAAAACCGGCGACCAGCGACGAGCTGTCCGACCTGGAAAACTTCTACCGCGCCGCCAAGCAGCGCTTTGACGAATCCGAAGAGTTCGCCGAGCGGGCGCGAGGCCTGGTGGTCAAGTTGCAGGCAGGCGATGCCGAGTGTCTGGCCCTGTGGACACGCTTCAAGGACATCTCGCTGTCGCACTGCCAGGAAACCTACGAGCGCCTCAACGTCAAGCTGACCCCGGCAGATGTGATGGGCGAAAGTGCCTACAACGATGACCTGGCCAACGTGGTCAACGATCTGAAAGCCACTGGCCTGCTGGTCGAGAGCAACGGCGCGCAATGTGTGTTCCTCGAAGAATTCCGTACCGCCGATGACACGCCTCTGCCGGTGATCGTGCAGAAGGCCGGTGGCGGCTACCTGTACGCCACCACCGATCTGGCCGCCATCCGCTACCGCAGTAAGGTGCTCAAGGCCGACCGCGTGCTGTATTTCGTCGACCAGCGTCAGGCCCTGCACTTCCAGCAGGTGTTCGAAGTCGCTCGCCGCGCCGGTTTCGTCCACGACGGCATGCAGCTGGAACACACGGGTTTCGGCACCATGAACGGCGCCGATGGCCGCCCGTTCAAGACCCGCGACGGCGGCACGGTCAAACTCATCGACCTGCTCGATGAAGCCGAAGAACGTGCCTACACGCTGGTGAAGGAAAAGAACCCGGAAGTCGCCGAGGCCGAGCTGCGCAGCATTGCCAAAGCCGTGGGCATCAGCGCGGTGAAATACGCTGACCTGTCCAAGCACCGCGCCAGTGATTACAGCTTCAACTTCGATCAGATGCTGAGCTTCGAAGGCAATACCGCGCCTTATCTGCTATACGCCTACACCCGTGTGGCCGGTGTATTCCGCAAGCTGGGCACGCCGTTCGACGCCAGCAAGGGGCAGATTGTCCTGGCAGCACCGCAAGAGCAGGAACTGGCTGCACGTCTGGCGCAGTTCACTGAAACACTGAATAACGTCGCAGAAAAAGGCACACCGCACGTACTTTGTGCTTACCTGTATGACCTTGCGGGTCTGTTTTCGAGCTTTTACGAAAACTGCCCGATCCTTGGTGCGGAAAATCCCGATCAGCAGCAAAGCCGTCTGCGTCTGGCTGCCCTGACCGGCCGCACCCTCAAGCAAGGCCTGGACCTGTTGGGTCTGGAAACTCTGGAGCGTATGTAAGTTGGCAGTTGCGAAGAAGAAACCGGCACCCAAGCGGGGCGCCAGCCGTTATCAGGCACCCGCGAAGAAGCCGATTCCAGGATGGTTGTGGCTGGCGATTGGCTTGACCGTGGGCGCGTTCGTGGTCTTTCTGATGAAGCTTGAACCGGGCGGCGAAGACGTCAAGCGGGTCAAGGCGGACGCCAAGGCCGCGAAGATCGCCGAGGCGAATAAAACACCACCGAGCCCGACGGCTCCGGTCAAGCCGAAGTACGACTTCTACACATTGCTGCCGGAATCGGAAGTGATCGTGCCGAACGAAGCCGTGCCGGAGAAGACCCCGCCGCCTGTGGCACCCACAGCACCGGTTTCGCCGGAGCAGGCAGCCAAGATCGACACGGCACGTGCCCAGGCAGCCCTCAGCGGCTTGACGCCTCCGCCAGCGCCACCGGTTGCCACGACCAAGCCGGCAGCAGTCACGACGTTCTTCCTGCAGGCGGGCTCGTTCCGCAAACAGGCTGACGCCGAGAAAGTCCGCGCGCAGATCATCCTGCTGGGCCAGGCGTCTACCGTCGAGTCAGGCACTGTGAAAGATGAAACCTGGTACCGCGTACTGGTCGGCCCGTTCAGCAACCGCGAACAACTGACCACCGCCCAGAAACAACTGGCAAGCGGTGGATTTAGTAACCTGTTGTTGCAACAGCGTCAGAGCCGTTAGTCAAAGCCCCTCTGTTTCCGTGCTCATCGCGATGTTTCGATGAGTACGAAGAACGGAGCTTCTGCCCGCTCGTCGTAGGAGCGGACTTGTCCGCGATCTGCCGGGAACCGGCAGCAAAACCAGCCGCATCGGTTTATCAGGCGCAGCCGAGGCAGCCCATCGCGGACAAGTCCGCTCCCACAAAAGCAGGGAGATCGCGGACAAACGAAGCGTCGTCCGGTCCGCTTAAAGGGTTGGGACAAGAATCATACGATCATTTCCCCCCGATTTACCCCCAAGGTTGAAATACTCACCCACACCCCCATATGAGTTTGCATCAGGGCATTTTCGCCCCGCAGTGTGGAGACTCTACCTTGACCACCATCGTTTCAGTGCGCCGCCACGGTAAAGTCGTCATGGCTGGCGACGGCCAGGTTTCTCTGGGCAACACCGTCATGAAAGGCAACGCCAAGAAGGTGCGCCGTCTTTATCACGGTGAAGTAATCGCCGGGTTCGCTGGCGCAACCGCCGATGCATTCACGCTGTTCGAACGCTTTGAAGCCCAGCTGGAAAAACACCAGGGCCATCTGGTTCGTGCAGCTGTCGAGCTGGCCAAGGACTGGCGTACCGATCGCTCGCTGAGCCGTCTTGAAGCAATGCTGGCCGTCGCCAACAAGGACGCCTCGCTGATCATCACCGGCAACGGCGATGTGGTCGAGCCCGAGGACGGCCTGATCGCCATGGGCTCCGGCGGCGCATTTGCTCAGGCCGCCGCACGCGCCCTGCTGCTCAAGACCGACCTGTCGGCACGCGAAATCGCCGAGACCTCGTTGCATATCGCTGGCGACATTTGCGTGTTCACCAACCACAACATCACCATTGAGGAGCAGGACCTCGTCGGCTAAGCCCTTGCCGGGCCGCACAGTCTGCGGCCCCTTCGGCTTGACCGTACCAGAGGACCGTGAATTACCATGTCCATGACTCCCCGCGAAATCGTCCACGAACTTAACCGCCATATCATCGGCCAGGACGATGCCAAGCGCGCCGTCGCCATTGCCCTGCGCAATCGCTGGCGCCGCATGCAGCTGCCTGAAGAGCTGCGCGTTGAAGTGACGCCCAAGAACATTCTGATGATCGGCCCGACCGGTGTCGGCAAGACCGAAATCGCCCGTCGCCTGGCCAAGCTTGCCAATGCGCCGTTCATCAAGGTTGAAGCGACCAAGTTCACCGAAGTGGGCTATGTAGGTCGTGATGTCGAGTCGATCATCCGCGACCTGGCCGATGCGGCTATCAAGCTTCTGCGTGAACAGGAGATCATCAAGGTCCGTCATCGCGCCGAAGACGCGGCCGAAGACCGTATTCTCGATGCCCTGTTGCCGCCTGCGCGTGTCGGTTTCAATGAAGACCCTGCGCAAAGCAATGATTCCAACACCCGTCAGCTGTTCCGCAAGCGTTTGCGCGAAGGCCAGCTGGACGACAAGGAAATCGAGATAGAGATCAACGAAGCCGTAGGTGTGGATATCTCCGCGCCACCCGGCATGGAAGAAATGACCAATCAGCTGCAGAGCCTGTTTGCCAACATGGGCAAAGGCAAGACCAAGAGCCGCAAACTCAAGGTCAAGGACGCGCTCAAGCTGGTACGCGAAGAAGAAGCGGGCCGTCTGGTCAATGACGAAGAGTTGAAGGCCAAGGCGCTGGAAGCCGTCGAGCAACACGGCATTGTGTTCATCGACGAGATCGACAAGGTTGCCAAGCGCGGTAATTCGGGCGGTGTCGATGTGTCCCGCGAAGGCGTACAGCGCGACCTGCTGCCGCTGATTGAAGGCTGCACCGTGAATACCAAACTGGGCATGGTCAAGACTGACCACATCCTGTTCATTGCATCTGGTGCGTTCCATTTGAGCAAGCCAAGTGATCTGGTCCCCGAGCTGCAAGGTCGTCTGCCGATCCGCGTTGAACTCAAGGCGCTGTCGCCGCAGGACTTCGAACGCATTCTCAGCGAGCCACATGCGTCGTTGACCGAACAGTATCGCGAGCTGCTCAAGACCGAAGGCCTGAAGATCGAGTTCAAGCCTGAAGGCATCAAGCGTCTTGCCGAGATTGCCTGGCAGGTCAACGAGAAAACCGAGAACATCGGTGCCCGTCGCCTGCACACGCTGCTTGAGCGTCTGCTTGAGGAAGTCTCGTTCAGCGCTGGCGATCTGGCTATCAGCCCTGACGCAGCACCGATTGAAATCGATGCAGAATACGTCAACAGCCACTTGGGCGATCTGGCCGAAAACGAGGACCTCTCGCGGTATATCCTTTAAAGCTGCAAGCGGTTAGCTACAAGCTGCAAGAGGTTCTCCTCTTGCAGCTTTTTTGCTTCTGCCTGTAGCTTGTAGCTGCTATTCCTTGAGGCTGCTTTCAATGCTCCCCACCGCCATCCAGCTGCACAAAGCTTCCAAAACCCTGACGCTGAAGTACGCGCCGGATGAGGAATATCATCTGCCCGCCGAATTTCTGCGCGTGCATTCCCCTTCTGCCGAGGTTCAGGGCCATGGCAGGCCGATCCTGCAATTCGGCAAACTGGGCGTCGGTCTGAGCAAGGTCGAGCCGGCTGGGCAATATGCACTGAAATTGACCTTTGATGATGGCCACGACTCAGGACTGTTCACCTGGGAGTACCTGTACGAGCTGGCAAGACGCCAGGAGTCCCTCTGGGAGGACTATCTGCAAGAGCTGAAAAAAGCCGGCAAATCCCGCGATCCCTCCGAGCAAGTCATCAAGCTGATGCTCTGATCCCGCCCGCCCGCGCGATCCTCACAGAACATTCAAAACCGTGCAGCCTCACCGCTCGCCGTTTTAGGACGCGCTTTCTAATCATTTTTGTTTCAATGTTCCGTGCAGCGGCCAATGAGTGGCTGACGCTGCTTGCGATTTTTTGAAATCTCGCGTAACCAATAACCTTGGCAAGTTCCCTGCATCGAAGTCGATGCGAGAAACAGCCTGCAAGGCATGAGTTACACGAGCAGTAGTGCTGGCTAACCGCCTGTGTCACTGGTTCACGGGCAAGGAATGTCAGTGTTCGCATCAAGACAATGGAGCGTCGTAGATGAGTAACGCGAAAGACGATGACCTGCAGCGCCAGGCTTCCGAGCACACCTTGGGCCTCAACCCGGTCGTTGGCCTGCGGCGCAAGGATTTACTGAGCACTGCACGGATGGTTTTGCGTCAGGCTTTCAAACAACCGATCCACAGCATCAAGCACGTCGCACACCTGAGCGTCGAACTCGGCAACGTGATCTTCGGCAAATCTGCCTTGCAGCCAACACCGGATGACCGCCGCTTCGCTGATCCGGCCTGGAGCCAGAACCCGCTGTATCGCCGTTACCTGCAGACTTACCTCGCCTGGCGCAAGGAACTGCATGACTGGATCGGTGGCAGCGATCTCACCCCGCAAGACATCAGTCGCGCGCACTTTGTGATCAACCTCATGACCGAGGCCATGTCACCGACCAACTCTGCCGCTAACCCGGCCGCCGTGAAACGGTTCTTTGAAACCGGCGGTAAAAGCCTGCTCGATGGTCTGTCGCACTTGGCCAAGGACCTGGTGAACAACGGCGGAATGCCGAGCCAGGTCAACATGGACGCGTTTGAGGTTGGCAAAAACCTGGGCACCACTGAGGGGGCCGTGGTGTTTCGCAATGACGTACTGGAACTGATCCAGTACAAACCGATTACCGAGCAGGTTCACGAGCGACCGCTGTTGGTGATCCCACCGCAGATCAACAAATTCTATGTCTTCGACCTGAGCCCGGAAAAAAGCCTGGCGCGCTTCTGCCTGCGCAGTAACGTGCAGACCTTCATCATCAGTTGGCGCAACCCGACCAAGGCGCAACGCGAATGGGGGCTGTCGACCTATATCGAGGCGCTCAAGGAAGCGGTCGATGTGGTGCTGGCGATCACCGGCAGCAAAGACCTCAACATGCTGGGTGCCTGCTCCGGCGGCATTACCTGCACGGCGCTGCTGGGCCACTACGCAGCCTTGGGCGAAAAGAAAGTCAACGCCATGACCCTGCTGGTCAGCGTGCTCGATACAACGCTGGATACCGAGGTCGCGCTGTTCGTCGACGAGCAGACTTTGGAAACCGCCAAGCGCCATTCCTATCAGGCGGGCGTGCTGGAAGGTCGTGACATGGCCAAGGTTTTTGCCTGGATGCGCCCTAACGACCTGATCTGGAATTACTGGGTCAACAATTACCTGCTGGGCAACGAGCCGCCCGTCTTCGACATTCTGTTCTGGAACAACGACACCACACGCCTGCCCGCCGCCTTTCACGGCGACCTGATCGAAATGTTCAAGAACAACCCGCTGACCCGCGCCAACGCGCTGGAAGTCTGCGGCACGCCGATCGACCTCAAGCAGGTAACGGCCGACGTGTTCTGCCTGGCTGGCACCAATGACCACATCACGCCGTGGGCCTCATGCTACAAATCAGCACGGCTGTTTGGTGGCAAGACCGAGTTTGTACTGTCCAGCAGCGGCCATATCCAGAGCATCCTCAACCCGCCGGGCAACCCCAAGTCGCGTTACATGACTCACGACGAGCTGCCAGCAGACCCGGCGGCCTGGCAGGAAAACGCGACCAAGCACACCGATTCCTGGTGGCTACACTGGCAAGAATGGCTGACCACGCGCTCGGGCAAGTTGAAAAAGGCGCCTGCCGGGCTCGGCAACAAAGCCTATCCGGCAGCCGAGGCAGCGCCTGGAACCTATGTTCACGAGCGTTAGACCCATCAGTCTTGGAAAAAACCGGGGTGCGTTCCCGGCGGTTAAATCAACAGGGCTTAGCGCATGCCGCAACCGTTTGTTTTTCGCTCCATAGACCTGAACGGACACACAATTCGTACGGCCGTGCGCCCAGGCAAGAGCCATCTGACACCACTGCTGATATTCAACGGCATCGGGGCCAACCTGGAGTTGGTGTTCCCGTTTGTCGAAGCACTGGATCCGGACCTGGAAGTCATCGCGTTCGATGTGCCGGGGGTCGGTGGTTCGTCGACACCCAATCGGCCCTATCGCTTTCCGGGGCTGGCCAAGCTCGCAGCGCGCATGCTCGATTACCTCAACTACGGGCAGGTCAATGCGATCGGTGTTTCGTGGGGCGGGGCGCTGGCCCAGCAGTTCGCTCATGACTACCCGGAGCGCTGCAAGAAACTGGTGCTGGCCGCCACGTCGGCAGGCATGGCGATGGTGCCGGGCAAGCCTCGGGTGCTGTGGTTGATGGCCAGCCCGCGTCGCTACATTCAGCCGTCGCATGTGATCCGTATCGCGCCGGAGATCTATGGCGGGGCGTTTAGACGTGACCCCAATCTGGCGGCCAATCATGCTGCCAAGGTGCGCTCGTCCGGCAAGCTGGGCTATTACTGGCAATTGTTCGCGGGCATGGGCTGGACCAGCATTCACTGGCTGCACAAGGTTCACCAGCCGACCCTGGTTCTGGCCGGTGATGACGACCCGCTGATTCCGCTGGTGAATATGCGCCTGTTGGCCTGGCGAATACCCAATGCCCAGCTACACATCATCGATGACGGGCATTTGTTCCTGATCACGCGTGCCGAAGCCGTGGCACCGATCATCATGGGTTTTCTGCAACAGGAACGGCAGCGCGCAGTCATGCACCCGCAGCCAACGCCGCCCAGAACGCGCTGATAGCGCCAGCACGCCCGTTAATGTGAACAGCCCGAGAGAAACAGCGTCACCCACTGCGCAACACACTGGAGTTTCGACCGCGCAGAACGACGCCAGCCCCTTCGCAAGCGGACTGGCGTCAACTCATGAGTTGCCTGACGAAGGAGTGTTGCCCTCATGCAAGAAAAATCGGCAAAGGTTGCCAGCGCTGCACCCACAAATCTCATCAACGCGCAGAGCGCCATCACCGGCCTGCGCGGGCGAGACCTGTTTTCTACCTTGCGTAACGTCGCATCCCAGGGTTTACGGCACCCGGTTCGCAGCGCTCGCCACGCGCTGGCGCTGGGCAAGCAGTTGGGACGAGTGGTGGTGCTGGGCGAAACACCCTATCCGCACAACCCCAAAGACCCCCGCTTCGCCGACCCGACCTGGAGCCTCAACCCGCTTTATCGCCGGGGCCTGCAGGTGTATCTCAGTTGCCAGCATCAGGTCAGACAGTGGATCGATGACAGCGATATGTCCACAGAAGACCGGGCGCGCGCGCACTTTCTGTTCACACTGATCAACGATGCGCTGGCCCCTTCCAATACGCTGCTCAACCCGCAGGCCGTCAAAGAGCTGTTCAACTCGGGTGGTACCAGCCTGATCAAGGGCCTGAGCCACATGGCCGATGATCTGTTGCACAACAGCGGGCTACCCAGCCAGACCACCAAAGACGCTTTTGAGGTAGGCCGAACCGTAGCGACCACGCCCGGTGCGGTGGTGTTTCGCAACGAAATGTTCGAGCTGATCCAGTATCGACCGATGAGCGAAAAGCAGTTCAGCCGACCGGTCCTGATCGTGCCGCCGCAGATCAACAAGTTCTACATCTTCGACCTCAGCCCAACCAACAGCTTTGTGCAATATGCCCTCAAGAACGGCCTGCAGACCTTTGTCATCAGCTGGCGCAACCCGGATATCCGCCATCGGGAGTGGGGGCTGTCCAGTTATGTCGAAGCGACCGAGCAGGCGATGAATATCTGCCGGGCGATTAGCGCAGCACGCGAGGTCAATCTGGTGGGCGCCTGCGCGGGCGGTCTGACCGTTGCCGCGTTGCTGGGTCACTTGCAGGCCAAGCGACAGACACGCCGCGTGGCCAGCGCAACCTATATGGTCAGCCTGCTGGACAGCCAGATCGAAAGCCCCGCCACGCTGTTTATCGACGAGCAAACGCTTGAAGCTGCAAAGCGCCGCTCCTATCAGCGCGGCGTGCTGGAGGGCAGCGAGATGAATCGGGTGTTTTCCTGGATGCGCCCCAATGACCTGATCTGGACTTACTGGATCAACAATTACCTGCTGGGCAAATCGCCACCGCCGTTCGACATTCTTTACTGGAACAACGACACCACACGCCTACCCGCTGCGTTGCACGGCGATCTGCTGGACTTCTTCAAGCACAACCCGCTCAGCCATCCGGGTGGTCTGGAGGTCTGCGGGACCCCCATCGACCTGCAGAAAGTCACGGTGGACAGTTTCAGCATCGCTGGCATCAACGACCACATCACGCCATGGGACGCGGTGTACCGCTCTACGCTGCTATTGGGCGGCGAGCGGCGCTTCGTGCTGTCCAACAGCGGCCATGTGCAGAGCATTCTCAACCCGCCGGGCAACCCGAAAGCCAACTATGTAGAGAACAGCAAGCTGAGCAGCGACCCGCGCGCTTGGTACTACGACGCGCAGCATCATGATGGCAGCTGGTGGCCGAACTGGTTGAAGTGGATTCAGGAGCATTCCGGGGCCGAGCACGACACCAGGACGGAGATGGGCAACGCCACTTACCCGCCAATGGAGGCTGCGCCCGGGACTTATGTGCATGTGCGCTGAAACGCTGGATTGCGCCCTGCCCGATCAGGCAAAGCCGGCCCTTTGACTCTTGAACAAGAAGACTGGATGAAAACCCGCGACCGTATCCTTGAATGTGCCTTGACGTTGTTCAACCAGCAGGGCGAGCCGAACGTTTCTACGCTGGAAATTGCCAATGAAATGGGTATCAGGGGAGTATCAGTTTTTTTGTGTTCGGGCTGGTTAGGGCCTGCCGTCAGGCAGGCCCTTGTTTTACCAGCTCGG
>NZ_LKBW01000032.1 GCF_002699855.1 Pseudomonas amygdali
CAGGATGCAGGCCGCCAAGGCAGCGTAAGTGGATAATTGTCCAACCTTCGGGGGGCATACCAGGGTGAGGATGGCCGCCGGATGAATCGAGTTGCCTGCAACCGCATTACCAAGGTCGTCGTTAATATCCGTGACGTAAACGAAGCAGCCTTGTTGCACAAAGAGTTTTGCAATGGCGGCACCGATGCCTTGAGCCGCGCCGGTAACGACTGCGGTCCTGGAAACCAGTTTATTTTCCATAAATGATGACATCTCCATGGTGAGGCTTATTCAGACCGCATGAGAATGAGGCCATGCCCTATGCCATGCTCATGATTGGCAAAGAGGCTAAAACATAAGCGGGGCGGCTCAAAACACAAACCCCTGCCCTAACTCATGCTCCATCCATTCAAGAAATCTTCTGACTCTGGGGAAGCCGGAATGGGCCCTGGGAAAGACCAGATGATGCGCTGCAACCGGTGCAGTCAATTCTTGAGGCGCAACTTCGATCAGTTCGCCAGTGCCCAGATACTTTTGCGCCAGCAAGGTGCTTTCCAGCGCAAAACCCAAGCCGTGACTGGCGGCTTCCAGCGTCATGTACGAACGGTCGAAACTCAGCGCATAAGGCTTTTCCGGGCGAGCCAGTCCATGCCGGGCAAACCATTCGGGCCATTTGAGCAACGTGGCTTCGGAGAGAATCAATTCGCGGTCGAGCAAGTCCGCTGCGCTGTGCACCGGGCGACGCGCCAGCAGTTGCGGAGACGCCAGCACAGCGAATTTCTCGTCACGCAGGGTGCGCACTTCGTAGCTCGGCCAGTTTGGTCTGCCATGACGGATATCGACATCGATCTTGTCCCGGCTGAAATGCAGCGACTCATAAGAGCACGACAGGTTGATCTGGATATCCGGGTGGCTTACTCGAAACGCCTCCAGCCTCGGCATTAGCCAGAGCAGCCCGAAACTGGGCGCGGAATGCAGGCGCAAGCAATCGAGACTGACATCGCTTGCCGCACGTTCGGTCGCGACGGCAAGGCTGTGCAACACCCCCGAGACATCTTTCAGATACTGCTCGCCGACCGGCGTGAGCGTGACACCACGCGCGGCCCGGACGAACAATTGCCGTCCGATCAAAGCCTCCAGTCTGGCCAGTTGGTGACTGAGTGCCGAGGGTGTCAGGTCCAGGACCTCGGCTGCTCTGGCCAGATTGCCGAAGCGGGCAGTCTGTTCGAAGGCCTGAAGCGCTTTCAGCGGTGGCAGGCTCAGAGGTGCATCGTCATCAGGCTGCATGAACACTCCGATGTGTCCGATTATTCGAGTTTCATGCATTCAACCACTGGTATTGCGGATTGACGAGAGGTGAATTTTTTTCAGCACCCAGTGATTTTTGCGGCATTGCTCAGAACCGGCACCGGGAACACTCTGAAGTCATCGATCACCCGAATCGAACCCAACAACAATAATCAGAGGTATCCCTCATGCTTCTTCAAGGCAAAATCGCAGTCATCACCGGCGCGGCGTCGGAGCGCGGTATCGGTCGCGCAACCGCGGTCACGTTCGCCCGCCATGGCGCACGCGTGGTCATTATCGATCTGGACGAATCCGCTGCACGCGATGCCGCTGCCGCGTTGGGTGAAGGCCACTTGGGCCTGGCAGCCAACGTCGCCGATGAAAAACAGGTTCACGAAGCCGTCAGCAAAATCATCGCGCACTACGGTCGTATTGACATTCTGGTGAATAACGCGGGTATCACACAGCCCATCAAGACTCTGGACATCCGCCCTGGCGATTACGACAAGGTGCTCGACGTCAGCCTGCGCGGCACTCTGCTCATGTCGCAAGCGGTGATCCCGACCATGCGCGCCCAATCCTCGGGCAGCATCGTCTGCATGTCTTCGGTTTCCGCCCAGCGTGGCGGAGGCATTTTCGGTGGCCCTCACTACAGCGCAGCGAAAGCCGGCGTGCTGGGGCTGGGCAAGGCGATGGCACGTGAATTCGGGCCTGATCAGGTGCGTGTCAATTCCATCGCCCCCGGCCTGATTCATACCGATATCACCGGCGGTCTGATGCAGGATGAGCGACGCCACGCGATCATCGACGGCATTCCGCTGGGCCGCCTGGGCGCAGCGCAGGACGAGGCCAATGCCGCGCTGTTTCTGGCCAGCGACCTGTCGTCCTATCTCACCGGTATCACGCTGGATGTGAACGGCGGCATGCTGATTCACTGACCGCGTGTGGACGGGCTGGCAAACTGCCCGTGTTTGTTCTGGATCGACGATACGCCGGGCGAATGCCTGGCGGTCTATAAAAACAAGAGATCAGACCATCATGATAACCACCATGACCCTCGACGCGGTGTCGACCACGCGCGCCAATGCCTACCGCAAGACCGCCTGGCGACTGATGCCGTTCCTGATGCTGTGCTACCTGTGCGCGTACCTGGACCGTGTCAATGTCGGCTTCGCCAAGCTGCAGATGATGAACGACCTGTCGTTCAGCGAGACCGTCTACGGCCTCGGTGCCGGCATGTTCTTCATCGGCTATTTCCTCTGCGAAGTGCCCAGCAACCTGATCCTTCATCGCGTCGGGGCAAGACGCTGGATCGCCCGCATCATGATCTCCTGGGGCATCATTTCCGCCCTCTTCGCCTTTGTCGAAACCGCCTGGCAGTTCTATGCCCTGCGCTTTCTGCTCGGCGTGGCGGAAGCCGGTCTGGCACCGGGCCTGCTGCTGTACCTGACGTACTGGTTCCCCTCTTATCGCCGCGCGCGCATGACCGTGCTCTGGTTCATCGCCATCCCGCTGTCCGGCATGATCGGCGGTCCGCTGTCGGGCTACATCATGAACCGCTTCGCAGGCGTTCACGGCTGGGCCGGCTGGCAATGGATGTTCGTCCTTGAAGCGATCCCGACGGTGATCGTCGGCTTGTTGGTACTGAGCTATCTGAAGGATGGCGTGCATCAGGCGACATGGCTGTCTGCTGAAGAAAAGGAATTGGTCAACAAGGAGCTGCAAGAGGACAACAGCCAGAAAGTGGTACACGCGTCGGTAGGCGCCTTCATTCGCGACAAGCGTCTGTGGCTGCTGGCATGCATCTACTTCTGCGTGGTGATGGGCCAGTACGCAATCACCTTCTGGCTGCCGACGCTGATTCGCAATGCAGGCGTTTCCGACCCGCTGCATATCGGCCTGATGACCAGCCTTCCCTACCTGTGCGCAATCGTCGTGATGCTGTTGATGGGGCGCAGCGGCGACAAGCATCGAGAACGCCGCTGGCACCTGGTCGGGCCGATGATCGCAGGCGCGCTCGGGCTGAGCCTGGCAGCGCTGTTCGGCGGCAATCTGCTGCTGTCGGTGCTCAGCCTGTGCCTCGCCGCTGCGGGCATTCTTTCGGCGTCCTCCATGTTCTGGATGCTGCCTACCACGCTGCTGGGCGGAGTATCGGCGGCCGCCGGGATCGCCGGAATCAACAGTTTCGCCAATCTCGCGGGCTTCTGTTCGCCCTACCTGATCGGCTGGATCACCACCACGACCGGCTCAAGCGCCATTGGCATGTACCTGATTACAGGCGTGCTGTTCATCGGCGCCTATCTGGTGCTGCGCATCCCTGCCGCCTCGGTCAATCGTTGAGTCAACGGAGTAATCACCATGACAGCCACTACTTTATCTGCGCCTTCAACCTCGCTGGCGCAGCGTGCCCATAACATTCGCCGGCACGCATTACGCATGGGCCAGGTTCAGGGCCAGGGTTATGTCGGACAGGCACTGGGCGCTGCGGACCTGCTCGCCGTGTCCTATTTTCACGCGCTGAACTATCGGCCTGAAGACCCTGAATGGGAGCAGCGCGACCGCTTTTATCTGTCGATCGGCCACTATGCCATTGCGCTGTACGCGGCATTGATAGAGGCGGAAATCGTCCCGCTCGATGAACTGGAAACCTACGGCTCGGATGACAGCCGTTTGCCCATGTCCGGGATGGCGACTTACACCCCCGGAATGGAAATAACCGGCGGTTCGCTAGGTCATGGTCTGGGCATTGCGGTAGGTGCCTGCCTGGGGCTGAAGCGCAAGGCCTCAAGATCTTTCGTTTACAACCTGCTGTCGGACGGCGAGCTGAACGAAGGCTCGACCTGGGAAGCGGCCATGACCGCCTCGCACTGGAAACTGGACAACCTGATCGCGATCGTCGATGTGAATAACCAGCAGGCCAATGGCCACTCCAGTGAAGTTCTGGCTTTCGAACCCATAGTGGATCGCTGGCAGGCGTTTGGCTGGTTTACCCAGCGCGTCGACGGCAACGACTTGAACGCACTGGTCGCAGCCTTCGACGCGGCCCGCCAACACGTCGGTGCTCAGCCCAGGGTCATCATCTGCGACACGAAAATGGGCAAGGGCGTAGCGTTTCTGGAAACCCGTGAAAAGACCCACTTCATCCGCGTGGATGAGCACGAATGGGACGTCGCACTGAACAACCTCGACGAGGGGAAAACCGTATGAGTTCTGCCAATAACACCTCGGCTCCGTCCGTTGCCCCGAAGAAAAAACTCACTACCTCGGCGATGATCGCGTCCATCGCCTCCGAGGGTCAGGCCACCCGCCCGGCTCCGTTCGGTCATGCATTGGCGGCGCTCGCGGAGCAACGTCAGGATATCGTCGGGCTGTCGGCTGACCTGTCGAAATACACCGACCTGCATATCTTCGCCAAAGCGCACCCTGAACGTTTCTACCAAATGGGCATGGCCGAACAGTTGCTGATGAGCGCGGCTGCGGGCATGGCTCGGGAAGGCTTCGTACCGTTTGCGACCACTTATGCGGTGTTCGCCTCGCGTCGCGCCTACGACTTCATCTGTATGGCGATTGCCGAGGACAACCTCAACGTCAAAATCGTCTGCGGCCTGCCGGGCCTGACCACCGGCTACGGCCCCAGCCATCAGGCCACCGATGACCTGGCGATCTTTCGCGCCATGCCCAACCTGATGATCGTCGACCCCTGTGATGCACGGGAAATAGAACAGGCGGTCCCTGCGATCGCAGCGCATCAGGGCCCGGTGTACATGCGCCTGCTGCGCGGTAACGTGCCCTTGGTGCTGGACGAATACGGTTACACATTCGAGATCGGCAAAGCCAAGACCCTGCGCACCGGCAACGACGTGCTGATCATCTCCACCGGCCTGATGACCATGCGTGCCCTGGAAGCGGCCAAGGCACTCCAGGCCGACGGTGTCGATGTTGCGGTGCTGCACGTGCCGACCATCAAGCCGCTGGACGAGCAGACCATTCTGGCGGAAGCCAGAAAACCAGGCCGTCTGGTGGTGACCGCCGAAAACCACTCGATTATCGGCGGGCTGGGCGAAGCAGTGGCGACGGTGTTGCTGCGCAATGGCGTTACACCGACCTTCAGGCAGATCGCTCTGCCGGACGCTTTTCTCGACGCTGGAGCGCTGCCTACACTGCATGATCGTTATGGCATTTCCACGCCGGCAGTCTGCACGCAGATCAAAGCCTGGCTCTAGGCACTGAAGGTGCACAGGGCACTTTCCTGTGCATCGGGGACAACCGTTGAACGCAAATGAATTGCTGGACCCGGCCTATCACTCGTTCATGGATGAGCCTGCGGGTAGCTGGACACATCAGACCCTGCCCGGGATCAGGGCTCGCGTCGGTGCCGCCTGGACGGCAGCCACTGCGGCCCGTAGCGAGCAGCACTGGACCACAGGCGTTTCGGACGTCGGCATCAGGTTATGCCTTTACCGGCCCGGCCCGCCGCTTGAACACCCCACCCCCCCCGTCATCCTGTATATCCACGGTGGCGGCTTTGTTCTGGGCAGCCCGGAGATGGCCGATGATTACCTCGCAGAGCTAGCCGTCGAGCTCAAGGCAATCATCGTCGCTGTCGATTACCGGCTCGCCCCTGAGCATCCATTCCCGATCCCGCTGGAAGACTGTTACGCAGCGCTGGAGTGGATATTCAGCCACGGCCCGACGCTGGGCATGAACACCGGTAACCTGGTGATCATGGGCCACAGCGCCGGCGGCGGGCTTGCTGCCGCGCTCGCTCTGCTGGCAAGAAACAAAGGGCTGCGGACACTCGCCGGTCTGGTGCTGATCTACCCCATGCTCGATCACCGCACTGGCGCGCCTGACGCTCCGCCAGCCAACCCGACTACCGGCACTTTCAGCTGGTCGCGCCAGGCCAATCATTTTTGCTGGGAAAGCCTGCGCGGTGCCTACGCACTGGACGATGATCGCAAGACCCTGTTCTCCCCCGCACTGGCCACCGACCTGAGCGATCTGCCGCCCACTTTCATCTGCGTTGGCGCACTCGATCTGTTTCTTGAAGAGGACCTGGCATTCGCACTGACCCTGTCGCGTTCGGGAGTGCCTGTTGAAATGCACGTCTATCCAGGCGTGCCGCATATGTTCGATCAGTTGCCAGGCGAGCAGACCGGACAGGCGACGCAAGATATTGCCCGCGCCGTTCGCAGGATGATCGCCGCAGGGTTATGCGACTAGAATGACGCGCATGTTGCATCAACTCTGAAACAAGGGAATGTATGTTCAAGCAATGCCTGTTACTGGCTACAGCCATCTCACTGAGCGGCTGCTGGAGCCTGATGTATCACCTTGATGGTGAACGTTGCGTCTATCCCGGAACACGACACGGCTGGGCATGGGGTACCAAAGACGTGACATCAACCTGGCCCTGGCTGATAGACATACCGTTCTCTCTGGCGCTGGATACGCTGTTTTTGCCCTACGACCTCACCGCTTTCCTGCCGGAAAACCTTGGCGGTGATGATCGCGAGTGCCATTTCAATGATGGGCTGAATGTGCTTGGTTGAGAGGGCCCTACAGAGTTAAGGACTCCCCTCTCTTCAGGAATGCATATTTTACGACTGGAAAAGGACACGCCTTGATGCTAGCCACGAAACTTCACCTCCTGTGCGGCAAGATCGCATCCGGTAAATCGACGCTCGCGAAGTCACTCACGGCTGAATACTCGGCGATTCTGCTGAGTGAAGATCAGTGGCTCTCGCGGCTCTACCCTGACGAGATCAAATCGGTGTCTGACTACGTACGCCTGGCACATAGAATTCGCGACATCATCGGCCCCCTGGTCATAGACATGCTGAAGTCAGACATTTGCTTGGTTCTGGATTTTCCTGCAAACACGCTTGCAGACCGTGAGTGGCTTCTCAGCCTGGCTGAAGACGCACAGGTTAAGCATCGACTGCACTATCTCGATGTAGAAGATGATATTTGCCTTGCCAGACTGCATGCTCGCAACGAAAAAGCAGATCACGATTTTGCAGCGACAGATGAACAGTTCAAGCTGATCACCGGTTATTTCTGTGTTCCCGATACTGAAGAGGGGCTGGATATTCTTATTCACCGTCGGGGATTCATTAAATAATCCACGGTGAATAAGCCACTGTCGACGCCTTCAACGGCTTGCGAACTCTTTCAGAAATTTCATGTGCGTAGCGTCATCCTCGTCCACTCGCTGGAAGCCACAGCGCGCGTAAAATGCAGAGCCACTTGAAGTGTCGGTAAACAAGCGCAAGACACGGAAGTGTCGAGACGCCTGCGACACCAGGCGCTCCACCAGGATTCTGCCAATACCCTGACCTCTATATGAGCCTGCGATGTACACCCTTCGCAGCCTGCCGGTGTTGCTCTGAGTACGCAGATCACGCGAAACACCTCCGATGCCCACCAAATCGTCGTTCAGAAATGCACCCATGAGGCATTCGCCCTGAGCATCGAATCTATTATTTCCGGACTCCCAGTCGTCGATCAATCGCGTGACGAACCTGAATCCCTGCGCGACGGCCTCTTTTTCCAATATCAGGAGCTGCGGCGGCAGTTCGATGACTTTCCGGATGTCCACGTGCGTCACTTTTTATCCTCACTGGAATAGTCCGATTTCTGCAAGCTAACCCGAGCCATCGCCGGAGAAAAGCGGTCAGCGGAAGTTATTCAAACACTCGCCTGACTCCGTCATCTGAACCTTCGGCCGATATGACGCTCACTTTATAGGTTGCCTTGTCTCATTGCCGAAAGGAACTCGAATGCTTTCAACCTCGCCATCGATCCCTCTTGCCAGTCCTGTCGAGCGTGAACTTAGTCTGCGCGCGGTCATTACCGGGGTCGTGCTCGGTATCCTGTTGACACCTTCCAATGTGTACGCCGGGTTGAAGATTGGCTGGTCGTTCAATATGTCGATCATCGCCTTGTTGATCGGTTATGCGATATGGCAAGGCCTGTCAAAGCGTTCGTCCGCGCACCTACCGTGGACGCTGCATGAGAGCAACATCAATCAGACCGTGGCGTCGGCGGCTGCGTCGATCATTTCCGGTGGGCTGGTCGCGCCGATTCCGGCTTATACCTTGCTGACCGGTCAGCAACTGGATGCCGTCCCGATGATCGCCTGGGTATTCTCGGTAAGTTTTCTGGGGATCTGGATTGCCTGGTACTTGCGCCCATCACTGCTCAACGACAAGTCGCTGAAGTTTCCCGAAGGCATGGCCACTCTGGAAACCCTGCTACACATCTACAACCATGGGCGCGAAGCCGCAATACGCTTGAAGGTGCTGCTCAGCACCGCGTTGCTGTCTGCGCTGGCCAAGTGGGTCGACACGTTCATATGGGCCTTCCCGCGCTGGTCGCCGAGCGCTCAGTTGGAACGCCTGACCTTTACCGCCGACCCTTCGCTGCTGCTGGTGGGGTTTGGCGCAATTATCGGCATTCGCGTCGGCATGACCCTGCTGCTCGGTGCTCTACTGGCCTGGGGCGGCGTGGGGCCGTGGCTGCTGGAACAGGGGCTGGTGATATTACCGGCCGACAGCAGCGGCCCGCAGTTCGCAGCACTGGTGGAATGGTTGCTGTGGCCGGGTGTAAGCCTGATGGTCTGCTCGACCCTGGCCTCATTGGTGATTCGTTTGTGGGCACTGCACAAATCCACCAGAGCCAGTGGCGGGACGACGTGGTCAATGCCAAAGGCAGGGCCTTCCGCCGGTTTCGTACTGGCGATCATATTGGTCGTTAGCCTGCAGGCGCTGTTGTTCGGCATTAACCTGTGGATGGCGTGGCTGACCATTCCCCTGGCAATCTGCCTGGCGTCCGTGGCGGCTCGAGTGGTCGGTGCCACCGGCATTCCTCCCATTGGGGCAATCGGGCAGTTATCCCAACTGAGCTTCGGCATCGTCGTGCCCGGGCAGGTGCCGATCAACCTGATGAGCGCCAACACGGCCGGAGGTTCTGCCGGGCAATGCACGGACCTGATGAACGACTTCAAGGTCGGCCGGGCGATTGGTGCCACGCCGCGTAAACAGTTGATCGCCCAGACACTGGGGATTTTCGTCGGCAGCATCGTCGGCGTCCTGGCTTACATGGCGCTGATCCCGGACCCGCAATCGATGCTGCTTACCGAGGAATGGCCCGCCCCGGCGGTGGCGACCTGGAAAGCCGTCGCGCAAACGCTGACCCACGGCCTGGATTCATTGTCAGCGAGTATCCGCTGGGCAATTTTCATCGGCGGGCTGGCGGGGTTGTTGCTGGGCATCCTCGACAGCACGTTACCCGCCCATCGCACCCGTTACATGCCGAGCGCCGCTGCCCTGGGCCTGGCTTTTGTCCTGCCAGCCTCAGTATCTCTGATGATGGCCCTTGGCGCGGTGCTCACCTGGCTGGTGAACTGTCGCTGGCCGTCCCTTACAGAACGCTTCGCCATTACCGCAGCGGCAGGCCTGATTGCCGGAGAGAGCATCACCGGTGTCGGGGCGTCGCTGTGGCAGATGGTTGGAAACGTAGGGTAATCGACGCGTGTATGAGCAGATATTCCAGCTGGTATCATCCACGCATCTGCAAGCGAGTTGAAGAGCATGAATCGTCGTAAAAAAATACAGCAGCTACTGAAAGCTCACGCAAAAAAGGCCAGCGCAAAACTGGCCCCGCAGAGCAAGGCCAAATACATAAGCAAGGCCGACCGCTTGAAGCTGGCGGCCGAAGCGGATCAGGACTCGATAAGCCTGTCCGAAGGCTGACAGGCAACGTACGCGCCTTGGCGACGCAGAGCGTGCGGAACGATCATCGCAACTATCGTGCGGCGCTCTGCGTCGCATGCCTTTCTGGACGCTCTGCGTCCTCTTGCGACGCAGAGCGTCGAGAACTGCGTTACCACGCTGGAGCATGGGAACGAGAGGTGTCCGGGAGAACACTTCTCGTGACTATGCGCGGCGCAAACGCCTCAGGCATGGCGGTTACTTGGCGAAAGAATATTCCCCACCCTGCTCCAAAGCCTTGCGGTACGCAGGCCTGCTCTGCAGTCTTTCAACCCACGCCGTCACATTCGGGTACGGCTGCAGCATTCCCTGAGCCTTGGCGAACTCGCCAATGAAGCTCATCTGAATATCCGCGCCACTCAGATCTTCTCCCAACAGATAAGGCGTCAACCCCAGAGAGTCGTTCAGGTAACCCAGATAATTGACCAGCTCTGACTGGATTCGCGGATGCAGCGGTGCGCCAGCGTCACCCAGACGTCCTACGTACAGGTTGAGCATCAGCGGGAGAATGGCCGAGCCTTCCGCGAAATGCAGCCATTGCACGTACTCATCGTAGGTAGCGCTGGCCGGGTCCGACTGCAGACGACCGTCGCCATGACGGCGAATCAGGTAGTCGACAATGGCACCGGACTCGATGACGACATGCGGGCCATCTTCGATGACAGGTGATTTGCCCAGCGGATGCACGGTCTTGAGCTCGGGTGGCGCAAGGTTGGTTTTCGGGTCGCGCTGATAACGCTTGATCTCGTAGGGCAGGTCGAGCTCTTCGAGCAGCCACAAAATGCGCTGCGAACGTGAGTTGTTCAGGTGGTGGACAGTGATCATGTCGGGCTCCGCGGGGTGAAAGTGTCTAGAAAAGACTGCGCTGCCACCGGGGAGTGCCCTGAAATGCTGTTACTTCGACGAGCGTGCCGGAAAGACTGTGCTGATGAGCTAGGCACCGATGAAAATTTCAGGTGCCTCTGTCACTGGAGCCGGCCGCTGGCTCGCCACGAAGTTCTCGCTCCACTGCGGCTTTATCAATGACCGACCAGACGCTGACAATCTTGCCGTCGCTGAATGTGTAGAACACGTTTTCAGAAAAGGTAATACGCTGGCCATGCGCATCCAGCCCCAGAAATCGCCCCTGCGGCGAGCAGTTGAATATCAGGCGGGCAGCAACCTGTGACGCCTCAACCACCAGCAAGTCAATGTTGAAACGCAGGTCAGGGATAATCCTGACGTCGTTTTCCAGCATCGCCCGGTAGCCGGCCACGCTGATCCGCTCGCCGTTGTATTGCACATCGTCGTCGACGAAATCGCCGAGATCCTGCCAGCGGCGTTCGTTAAGACAGGCGATGTAAGCTCGATATTGCTCGGCCAGATTCATGGTGCGACCTCCTGTTCAAAAAATACTTGAAGCAGCCTTTTTAAGGGGATGCTTCAAAAGATATGCGCTTCTGCGCATCTGAATGCGCTCAGGCCAACGCCTCGGCCGGACCAAAAAACTCATAATGGCTCTGCCGGTCCGGAACACCCAGCTCGTGCAGCGCGCGCTTGATGAACACCATGAACGGCTTCGGACCAAGAAAGTAGGCCTCGACATCCGTGTCCTCCGGCAACCATTGCTGCAGATGCTCCGTCGAAGCAAGCCCCGTCACGGTATTTGCCGGTACATCACCGGCCGTAGCTTCGCTGTAAACCACGTGCGCCGCAAACTGCGCATATCGCTCGCGCCAATCATCAATGACCGCCTGGAACGCCTGCACGCTGGCATTACGCGCGTAGTGGATAAACACGACGTGTCGGCCACCTGCCTGCAACGCCGCTTCCGCCATGGCCAGCGTCGGGGTGATACCGACACCGCCGCTGATCAGTACCAGCGGTTTGCTGCCTTCGATAAGCACGAACTCGCCAGAGGGCGGGAACAATTCTACGGTGTCGTCCACTGCGACCTGATCGTGCAGGTAGCCGGACGCAACGCCCCCCCTGCTCTCGCTTGACGCTGATGCGATAGCTCACACCGTTGGCAGGCGCAGAGAGCGAGTAATTTCTACGATTTTCTCCGCCTTCGGTGTTCAACCGGATACCGATGTACTGACCGGGCTTGTGCGCGATGACCGGTTTACCATCAACAGGCTGCAGGTAGAACGACATGATCTCGCTGCTTTCCGGCACCTTGCGAACAACCTTGAACAGCCGTCCGCCACGCCAGCCACCCGGTGCTGCGGCGATGCTTTCATACACATCGCGCTCGGCATTGATCAGCATGTCAGCCAGTTGCTGATACGCCGCAGCCCATGCATCGATCACTGCATCCGTTGCGATCTCTGCGCCCAGCACCTCGCGAATGGCGCGCAGCAGGCAGGCACCGACAATCGGATAATGCTCCGGCAGTATCTGTAGCGCGACATGTTTGTTGACGATCTGCGCCGCCAGCGGCCCGAGGTTTTCGAGGCGATCAATATTGCGCGCGTACATCAACACCGCATTGGCCAGCGCCCGTGGCTGTGCGCCATTTGCCTGGTTGGCCTGATTGAACAGCGGACGAACCTGAGGATAGTCATTGAGCATGATGCGATAGAAATGAGTGGTCAGTGCCTCCCCGCCTGTTTCAAGGATCGGTACGGTGGCTTTAATGATGTCGCGATGGGCAGTGCTGAGCATAATCAACTCCAGAGTGAGCAGTTTCTTTACTGGAGTCAGAGCAACGCGCGTGCCAGATAAAAACAGCTTTAGAATCAATGAATAGCAGCTTTTAAAGTCAAAAAGACCTAGTCTTATTGACCGATATCAAGAAAATTTTGGTCATTATGACCAGATCAAGTTAATCGTTTCAGCCATCCTCGCACGCAGAACGCCTTCAAGAATTCAATCCCGACCGGGTTTGTAGGGAACTAGCGCGCAACACATCGCCCTAAGCCTGACATCTAGGTACTGGCGCGACGCTGGTTTCAAACGAAGGACTTCAGATTCATGTCTTCAAGTAGCACCTCAGCAGCGGCCGATCCGCAAGGTCAGCAAAGCGCTTCACCGAATCGACTCATTTTTATATCCGTGCTCGTGGCCACCATGGGTGCGCTGGCGTTCGGCTATGACACCGGCATCATCGCCGGTGCATTGCCTTTCATGACGCTACCCACCGATCAGGGCGGGCTGGGCCTGGATGCCTACAGCGAAGGAATGATCACCGCCTCACTGATCGTCGGCGCTGCGTTTGGCTCGCTTGCCAGCGGCTACATCTCCGACCGTTTCGGACGCCGTCTGACCTTGCGCCTGTTGTCGGTGCTGTTCATTGCTGGCGCACTGGGCACGGCCATCGCGCCTTCCATTCCGTTCATGGTCGCTGCGCGCTTCCTGCTGGGTATCGCGGTGGGTGGCGGCTCGGCTACGGTGCCGGTGTTCATTGCCGAAATCGCCGGGCCGTCGCGTCGTGCGCGACTGGTCAGCCGTAACGAACTGATGATCGTCAGCGGCCAGTTGCTCGCCTACGTTCTAAGCGCGGTCATGGCCGCTCTGCTGCACACACCTGGCATCTGGCGCTACATGCTGGCCATCGCCATGGTCCCGGGAGTGTTGCTGCTGGTCGGTACATTCTTCGTACCGCCGTCGCCGCGCTGGCTGGCGTCCAAAGGCCGCTTCGATGAAGCGCAGGATGTGCTGGAGCAACTGCGCACCAACAAGCAGGATGCGCAGCGCGAAGTGGACGAGATGAAAGCGCAGGACGAGGAGGCTCGTCACCGCCCGAAAGCCAGGGAGTTGCTGCGTCAGGGCTGGGTGATCAAGTTGTTGCTGATCGGCATCGGTCTAGGCTTTACCGCGCAGCTCACAGGCGTTAACGCCTTTATGTACTACACCCCGATCATTCTCAAGAATACCGGCATGGGCACCAACGCCGCGCTGACCGCCACCATCGGCAACGGCGTGGTATCGGTTATCGCGACCCTGCTCGGCATTTGGGCGATTGGCCGTTATGGCCGTCGGCACTTGCTGATGACCGGGCTGGTGATGGTCATCCTGATGCAGGCAGCGCTGGGTTGCGTGTTGCAATTCATGCCGCAGAACCTGACCCAGAGCTACACCGCCCTCGCCTGCATTCTGGTGTTCCTGCTGTTCATGCAGATGTGCATCTCGCCGGTCTACTGGCTGCTGATGTCGGAATTGTTCCCGATGCAGGTGCGCGGATTGCTGACCGGCACAGCGGTATCGATGCAATGGCTGTTCAACGCATCGGTGGCATTCACCTTCCCGATTGCAGTCGATACCATCGGCAACCCGACGTTCTTCATCTTTGCGGCCATCAACGTCGGCTCATTGATATTTGTTTTCCTGTGCCTTCCGGAAACCAAAGGCAAATCGCTTGAGCAGATCGAGAAGCATCTGAAGAAGGAGCTGTAACGGCTGACCGGATGAGGCCATCAACGGCCTCATCTACCCTCCAGGCAGATCAGCGCACCAGCATCGACGCTGCCGCCGCTACCATGATTGCTGCCGCACCGCGAAACAGTTTCCTTTGAGCACGCTCACTCGACAATAAATGTCGAATGCGCAATGCAGCAAATATGAACACTGCCCCTACCCCCAGCAGCACCAGTACAGTCAGCGGCACCAGAACCAACCCCCACGTCTGCAAAGAAACCGTTTCGAGATGGATGACCAACGGTAAAAGCGCCAGATAAAAGGCAATGGTCTTGGGGTTGCCCAAGGTGATGGTCAATCCTGAAGCGGCCGCAGACAGCAACTCTGTTTTCTTTGCTGATTTTCCGATTTCTATGGCTTGATGGTCTGCGAACCAGAACTGCCAGGCCAGGTAGCACAAATAAATCGCGGCCCCCCAACGCACGACCTGAAACAACGCATTGAAGTGTTCGGCAATCATTGCAAGGCCGAATACCGCAAATGACAGATAGGTCAGATCCCCCAGGATGAGACCGGCCAGCAGGCAGAAGCCTGACAGCGCACCGCCACTGACACTGCGCGCAACCAGCGCAGCCATGCCAGGGCCGGGAATGGCTGCGGCAATGCCCAGCGCTGCCGAGTACGTAAGAACCTGAGTCAGATCCAGCATGTAGCACTCCTTGAAATGTAACAGCCAGCTTGAATACAGAGCCTGCTCAAGCTCCATGTTCAAAAATACTACGCGCTTGAAGCCGGAAAAAATCACCTGTTCTTACTGGCTGAGCGGCTGAAATCGGTATAAGTTTCCCCATCCAGGCGGAGTAACGGTATTTATGACCTCACCGACGTTAAGCTCGATTGATATGAGGATCCTCACGGCCCTGCAACAGGACGGCCGGATCACCAATCAGACCTTGGCCGATCAGATCGGCATGTCTGCCTCGCCCTGCTGGCGACGGGTCAAACAACTTGAAGAGCATCGCTATGTGCTGGGTTACAGAGCGGTGCTGGACCGTCGCAAGATCGGGCTGGGTGTCATGGTGTTCATTCGGGTCAGCATCGACTCTCACAGTGAAGCCGAGGCAAGAAAATTCGAGCAGGAAGTCATGCAACTGGAGAACGTCGTGGCGTGCTACAGCATCGGCGGAGATGCCGACTTTCTGCTTCAGGTGGTGGCACGCGACCTGGATTCGTTTGCTGACTTCGCCATGACGGTGGTCAGAAGGCTCCCCGGGATTAAAGAGATGCAGAGCATGTTTGTCTTGAAGGAGATAAAGCCTTTCGTCGAGACTGTCAGAAATTTTGTGTTCGGGCATAACATGTAGCTAGAG
>NZ_LKBW01000033.1 GCF_002699855.1 Pseudomonas amygdali
TTCGGTAGTTTTTTCATCGCTCCATCCTCTCAAAGGTTGGAGTCTCCGAGAAACCCGGGGCGGTTCAGGCCTGTCAGCCGTGCACGGCCTGGTTCCGCCACATCCGGGTCCGTTGCTGGCCATCGGCATTTTCGGTGCCGACATTGGCAAGACCATTTTCTACGGACTGATCGTTGCACTGCCGACGGCCATCATCGCTGGCCCGATCTTCGGTAGCTGGATTTCAAAAAGCATCCCTGGCACTCCTTCAAAGGAACTGATGGATCAGATTGCCAAAGAGTCGAGCACTGAGAACCTGCCAGGCTTCGGTATCACGCTGGTGACCATCCTGCTGCCGGTCTTCCTGATGCTGCTCAAGACCTTTGCCGACGTGGTGTTGCCGGAAAACAACATGTTCCGCATCTGGATGGACCTGATCGGTCACCCGATCAGCGCCCTCCTCGCAGCGCTTTTGCTGGCGTTCTACACCTTTGGTGCGGCGCGTGGCTTTGACCGTACAAAAATCATGAAACTACTGGACCAGAGCCTGGCACCGGTTGCCGCAATCGTTCTGATCGTGGGTGCAGGCGGTGGCTTCAAGCAAATGCTGGTCGCCAGCGGCGTGGGCGACGTGATCGGACACATGGCTGTGCAGGCTCAGATCAACCCGATCATGCTGGCCTGGCTGGTGGCTGCCGTCATCCGTATTGCAACCGGTTCGGCTACCGTGGCAACCATCACCGGCGCAGGGATCGTGGCACCCGTGGTCGGCCTGATTCCTGGCGTCAACCGCGAGCTGCTGGTGCTGGCAACCGGTGCCGGCTCGTTGATCCTCTCGCACGTCAACGATGCCGGTTTCTGGCTGGTGAAGCAGTACTTCAACATGACGGTTGCCGAAACCTTCAAGACCTGGACGGTGATGGAAACCATCCTGTCGGTGGTCGGCCTGATCTTCATCATGTTGCTGTCGATGGCGCTTTAAGCCCAACTCCGGCAGGGCCTTTGCGGGCAATGAAACCCGCGAAGGCCAACGCCTTGCTGTACATCGCATCTCTGCGCCACAGCGCGCACTCCGGACCGGCCACCCAGTGTCCCTGATAGCGTCAACAAGCCTGAGCGTAGTAGCGATGGCGACCCGGCAGCCCTTTCCTACATCCTCGTTCGACACTTTCAACTGAATTTTCAGAAAGTCCGAGCAATCTCGCAAAGTCATGCCTACGCTTACACTCATGCCGAGATGGGCTTATCCCGCCTCGTCGAGTGAGACGATGACGACCTCACAGCGTGCAGCGGTTCACGATACTTTTTACATGACGCCAGTAAATACGGGCATTTTCACGTCGAAACGGGCAGAATTGGCGCGCTCGTCGTATCGCAGATGCAAATCTCGATGACAAGAAAATGAACCGAGGGAATTTAATTCACCCATGTGACGTCATAAGACGGATGCATTTGGATGCACTCGGCAACAATCACCACGCAAAGGCAAACGCCAGCCTCTTGAGAGAGGCGTTTTCAAGAGGCCATCAAGGAAAAGATTATGTTGATACTCACTCGCAAAGTAGGCGAAAGCATAAACATCGGTGACGAGATCACTGTCACCATTCTTGGCGTTCAAGGGCTTCAGGTCCGCCTGGGCATCAATGCACCAAAAAATGTTTCAGTGCATCGTGAAGAAATCTACAAACGTATCCAGGCAGAACTGGCTCCGAACCAGGACCCACAATAATTCCTGCAGTACCCCTTATTCAATGTTGATTTGCCATTTACTGGCAGACAGCCGTACGGCGTCCCTGGGGCGCCGTTTTTTATGGTGCTGTTTACCTGTAATTGCTGCCTAACCCGCCTGAATGTGAAGCGCTGCCTGCATGAATAAGTCCATACCGATCATCTCGGGAACAGCAGCTGGACAGGACAGTCTGCTGGTGACGGCCTCAACCACTGCTCGGCTTGCATCATGGTGAAACTGCCAGACGCCGTAGATACGTCCATCGAAGGCGGGTTCACTGCCCAGATGCGGATCGACGCCAAGCCCGGCCCCCAGACCAAAAAGATACAGGCCCTTCATTCGACGACCCTGCTGGTCCAACGGACAGCCGCAAGCGTCGGACTCAAGACCGCCCTTTGTCTCGCGCAGGCTGATGAAGTTGCCTTCGGCATCTTTTAGCGTCGGCAGCACAGGTTGATAGCCAGAGCACTGCACGATCACCGCCGAGTCGGCAAGCGCGAGCCGGGCCGGCTCGTGGTCACCAGGTCGCCCGCCCAGCGTCTGAAAAATCTGCACCCGCACGCCCGTCTTGCCGACACGGCCGCTACACAGCGCCTCGCGCCCAATGTCCAGCGCTCTATAACGCAAGCCGCCGGAGCGGTTGACTCGGCCTGATACCGGACACACATCGTGTTGGGCGTCGAAAAGGTAACCAGCTGCCTGTGCTTGTTCGACACTTTCGTAAAACAGCCTGATGCGGCTTCGATGAATAAGCGTCAGTTCCTGCAAGCCCGCGAACTCCAGTGCATCTGCCAGATTTTCCAGCATTGAAAAGGCACTGTGTGAGCCACCCACAATCGTGATTCGTCCTTTACCGGCCAGCGCGGGACCGAACACTTCGCGTAATTGCACCGCATTCATACGCAGCAACCTGTCCGCGCTCTGAATACTCACATTGCCTGGCAGCGCCAGCCCCTGCCCGGCGAGAGCATCAATCAGGTGCTGTGGATCCTGACGCCCACCCAGATTGAGTACCAGCGCCCGGCAGCGCACACGTCTTTTGCCGTGCGGACCGTCAACGTGCAGGCAAAATGTGTTGCCGTCACTGACCACTTCATTAATGGTCGTACCGGACCAGACTTTTACTCCGTAGCGTTGCACGATGTGGTCCAGTACCAGCCTGGCGGCCTCGGCCATGAGCAGACCGGCATCAGACAGCTGCGGCGCGCTTTGTGCCTGCGCTTTGATACGCCAATACGCTGCCGAGTTTTCCAACGGCTCGAATACCTCACGTAATGCCGGATCGCGCAGGCAATCGATGAATACATCGCCCACAGAATTGGCGGTAATCCGATACTCCCCCAGCACGCCTGCTCCGGGCCGGTCGCTTGCATCAATGACGACCAATCCTTTCGCGGCAATTCCGGGCATTGCGCCGGTCTTCAGGGCACTGAACAAAAAACCCATGCCGGCGAGCCCGGCCCCTCCGACGACGCAGCCGCAGGTTGTTTCCATACCGTTATCAAACATGATGATGCTCCATCGTCATTTCATACGTTGGTGCAGCACAGAAGTTCTGGATGATCGAGTGCCTGGCTGATCAGGCGAACCAGCGTCCCTGCACGATTCGAGGCGAAACACATACAACCGAACACCGACAAAGGCTCATTCACCGAAGTGATGAGTCGTCATGAAACAGTGTTTTTTACAGAAAGTTACAACACGTAAAACAGGCGGGACCTTGAAGTAGCGGAGTGGGCAGTAAAAAACCGCTCAATGCTACCGCCCGTTTTTTAAGGCGGCGTTTTTTATCAAGTGGAAAAGCGTGACAATGCGTTACGCATTCAGGAGGCAATCGGATAGTTGCAAAGAAACGCAAAAGTGTCAAATAGGCAGAGCGTTGAGCAACCCGTTCAATAGTGCGCGATAAGCTGATGATTTCACGGCGCTTGTACTTTTTTAAACCCTTGACGTGCGCACAGTTCAAGACGGTTAAAAAGTTTCATGAATTTCTATTATTTTTTTATCGCCCATCTCCGAAACAGCATGACTCCGACGCTGTTAAATTGACGTGCGATCGGGCAGCGAGTTTTGCCCGAAAAAGTCGAACCGGCAACCGCACAAACGACAAGGCCCCGATCAACACTGATCGAGGCCCTGCTGCGTGATGCCTGGGCATCAGAGGGATGAAGCAGTATCAGGCAGCGCTGTAATGCGCTTGTGACGCCTTGGCTTTTGCCGGTTCTTCACGCAACCCGGCTACCAGTGCAGAGATATCCCGGACAGTCTTGATACGGCTGAGCGGGAGGCTCGTCTGACGATGGGTACGCCCGGACACCGGATCGCTTATTTGCACCGTCATCTGATCGTTGGCAATGGTGCAGGTGCAACGCAACGGCAGGAATGCACGTTCAACGATACTCCTGAGTTCTAACTCAGACAGTCCACTCGTAATCATCTCTTTATCTCCTTATGGGTGTAAGCATGTCCCGACCATGACAAATTTTGACAATTTTTATTGTTGATGACTCTTTTAAAAAACGGCCCAGACCAGCCCGCCAATTATCTGTCGTCACTCGCGTTATGCTTAAACGAGTTATACACCTCTCGCAGCCCCTCTAGCAACTTCCACAACCGAATATCCTTGCTCCTTTTAATGCTGTCCCTTATTGAAGAATCAACAGAAAAAACGATTCACCGTAATGATTTCCAGCGTACTACGGCCTGACGTGAATCACGGCGTACAGAAGTCACACTAGAAAGCAGCATAAATACTGACGAACGGTCGACTGCCGGGACGGCGTTATCTGAAAAAATAACCAGACACTGTTATCGAGTCGCTTGAAAAACGGGTTAAAGATAAAAGGCACGCCCGGGCCGATGCAATAATGGCCGTGCGTGCACCCGCATGAAAAACTTACTGTTCCGAGCCAGACAGACGCAGATGGATCAGCGCCACCCGGGCACCTTGTTTATCGCGTTTCTCTTCGATGGCATAAGGGCGAAAGCCCATCCGCGGGTAAAACAGCAACCCGGGGACGTTATGGTTGTAGCAGGATGCAATCAGCTCAGTCGCTTCGTGCTTGTCAAATGCGATCCCCATCATACTGGTAATCATGTAACGCCCTACCCCTTTGGAGCGGGCCTTCGGAGCGATGATCACATTACCCAGCGAGCAACGGCCGCGAAATTTGCATTGAGAGAAATTGGCAAAACCGACAACTTCGCCATCCATCTCGATGACGGTCGAGTCGTGTCGGGTCTCCAGTGCTTCGCTGAGTTGCGAGGCAGTCAGCGGGTAAGTCGCTCTGGGGAACATGTAGAACAGTTCGTCGGCATTCTGCGGCAGTTCGCAAATCGTGGGGATGTCTTTTTCTTCCAGGGGGCGGTGATGGAACATGAGCGGTAACCTCTTGAAGAAATTGAAGAAAGCGCGAGTTAACGTTAAGCAGATCGGCGATTCGGGCGACGGCTGGTGACAAAAATACAGCGCCTGTCCCTTCACAGCATAATCCCCGGCTATCGAAAAGGGCACCTCAATAACGAATTGTGCTATTGAGCGCCTTTGTTGACGCTGCATTCGGACCTCTTGGCGCAACGTATTGAAGCGTAGGGGTTTGCGTGTACATCATGATTGCTCAGCTTGAAAACATACCCGGAACCCCGCTGTGCAATATTCTGTAACCCATGTTTGGTGGTTCATCTTGCAACCCTGACGCAGAACCGGCATTTATTTCACTTTGTTGACTGGATCATGCGTCTTATGCCGATTTCGCCCCTGGCTCGCTTCAAGGCTCGTCCGATCAAATGGGTCTGCATGTTAGCCATCATTATTGGCCTCCCGGTCGGCTGTGCAGTGCTTGAGCACAAGGAACGCGAACTGGTGTTTCGCATCGAGCCCGGCACCGCAAGCTGGTACAGCGGCCTGCCCGCCGATGTCCAGGAGATCGAACTCAGCACACCGTCATTTGGACCATCGCAGAATATCCACGCCTGGTGGTGGCCCGCATCGGACAAGAACGCCCCGGCCGTGCTGTACCTGCATGGCTCAAGATGGAACCTCACCGGCCAGTTGTTCCGTATCCAGCAACTCAAGGCGCAGGGCTACTCGATACTGGCAATCGATTATCGGGGTTTCGGTCAGAGCATGGGCCAGCTGCCATCCGAGAAGTCGGTGTACGAAGATGCACGCATCGCCTGGGCACGCCTGAAACAACTGCAGCCCGATCCGCAACGCAGACTTATATATGGGCACTCGCTGGGCGGGGCAGTTGCGGTGGATCTGGCAGCCGAACTGGGCAATGACGCAGAAAAGGGCAACGCGCCGATTCAGGCCCGCGGGCTGATAATAGAATCCACCTTCACCAACCTGGCCGATGTGGCCACAGCGCTGGCCAATACCTCGCTGCCTGTGCGCTGGTTGCTGTCGCAGAAGTTCGACTCTCTGGACAAGATTGCAGACATCCACATGCCAGTGCTGATCGTGCACGGCACCGAGGATCGCTACGTACCGGCACGCTTCAGCGAGCAGCTGTTCGAAGCAGCGCAGGAACCCAAGAAGCTGATACTGGTGCCTGGCGGTACACACAACAACAGCATGCAGATCGGACAGCCCGCTTATAGTCGGGCCATCCGTACGTTGCTTGATACACCGGCATCACTGCCCAGGGTCACAACACAGGACCAGCCGTCAAAGAACGCCGGTTAGACATGGCCGGACACGACGCAGTAGTCTCTGGGCTCATCACCCAGAGACCGCGCAATGAACTGCATTGTCGAGTATTCAGACCCGCATCACCGCCTTGCCGTCATCGAACTGTGGAAGACCGTCTTCAATGACCCCATGCCGCATAACCGTCCGGAGTTGTCGATCGACAAGAAACTGGCTGTCGGGGACCGGCTGTTTTTCGTCGCCGTCATGGACGGCCGCGTGACCGGGACCATTCTTGCCGGTTACGACGGCCATCGCGGCTGGCTGTATTCGGTTGCAGTTGCCCCGCACCAGCGTGGCAAAGGACTGGGAACAGCACTGGTCAGGCACGCAGAACAGGCTCTTACGGACCTTGGCTGCGTCAAGATCAATCTGCAGATTCATACGTTCAACGAAAGTGTGCAGGCTTTTTATCAAACATTGGGGTACACGCCCGAGCCCATCATCAGCATGGGCAAGCGGATTGACGCCAACGTCGATAGTCATTGATAACCTGAAAAGGCCCCTGTTTGCAGAGCACCGGGCTCAATCATTTATTTACATGAGAATCAGTATCAAATTACAATTATTGCTATTAACGTCCTTGCTGAGCATTTCCCTTGAGCACCTCCTCCCAATGCCCTCGCCGTCCCGGCCCTTTTTTGCTGTCCGCACTTTCACTGGCGATGTGCGCCAGCGGCGCAGTGCATGCTGCTGAAACCGCAACCTTGCCTGCCACCCAGGTATCCGCCGCCGCTACCGAAGGCCGGGAAGGCTACAGCGCCGAAAGCACCAGTACCGCGAGCAAAAGTGATGTACCGATCAAGGAGGAGGCACAGTCGGTCAATGTGGTAACGCCGCAGACCATCGCCGACTACAACGTGCGCTCACTGGACGACGCCATGAAGTTTGTCAGCGGCGTCAGCCAGGGCAACACACTGGGCAACACCAAGGACTCGGTGATCAAGCGTGGCTTCGGTACCAACGACGACGGCTCGATCCTGCGCGATGGCGTACGCTCGGTGGTATCGAAAAACTTCGGTGCCACCACCGAGCGCGTTGAAGTACTCAAAGGTCCGGCATCGCTGCTGTACGGCGCGATGGAGCCGGGTGGCGTGATCAACGTGATCAGCAAACAACCGCAATATGTGCAAAGCACCACGCTCAGTGGCTCGGCCTACAGCGAAGGCGGTGGCAGTTTCGGCATCGACACCACCGGACCGCTGGGCGATTCCGGGCTGGCCTACCGACTGGTGGCAGAGCGTCAGAGCGAGGACTATTGGCGTAACTATGGCGTCGATCAGCACACCCTGATCGCGCCCTCGTTGTCCTGGACCGGAGAACGCGCCAGCCTGACGCTCGCCTACGAATACAACGACTACATCAGCCCGTTCGACCGCGGCACGGTGTTCACAGGTGGTCATCCGGCCGATATCAGCTATGACAAGCGGCTCGACGAAAAGTGGGCCAATACCGTGGGCATCAGCGAAACCGCAACCGCGCGCTTCGAGTATCAGCTTAGTGATGACTGGAAAACCCGTCTGACCTACGGCTGGAACAACGACCGCTACAGCCTCTCGATTGCCCAGCCAAGCACATTGTCCAGCAGCGGTGTACTGCGTCGTCAGGCCAATGGCGGCCACTATGATTATGAAACGCGTTATGCCAGTTGGGACTTCATCGGCAAGCAAGAGATTCTTGGCCAGCAACATGATCTGTTGATCGGTGCCGAGCAGGAAGACTCCGACAAGTATCGTGGCAAGACCTACCGCAACACGGCTCAAAACGGCTTCAATATCTTTTCGCCCAGCTACGGCAGCCTGGCTGAACCCAGTGTCGTCAGCACGACCACCAGCAACCTGAGCAATCAACTGACCTCATCTTCCCTGTACCTCAAGGATAACTGGCACCTGAATGACCGCTGGATTCTGGTCCTGGGTGGTCGCTATCAGCATTATGACCAGTACATCAAACAAGGCCTTGGTGCTAGCCGAGTCACCAATCTGGACAAGAATGACGATGTATTTCTGCCAATGGCCGGTCTGGTATTCAAGGTCAATGAAGACCTCTCGCTGTACGGCAACTACAGCCGTTCGTTCGTGCCCAACGACGATGTGAACGATGACGGCACGACCTTCGACCCGGAAGAAGGCCGCAGTTACGAAGTTGGTGCCAAATATGCACTGGCACCGGCGCTTAACCTCAACCTCGCGGTGTTCGACATCGAGAAGAAAAACGTCGTCACCCCCACTGGCGTGACCGGCGTCAGCGAAGCAGCTGGCAAGGTCGGCTCACAAGGTGTGGAGCTGGACGTGACCGGGCGCATAGCCGAGCGCTGGGACATGATCGGCACTTACGCTTACACCCACACCGAAGTGCTGGATGATCCAAGCAACAAGGGCAATCGTCTTAGCCAGGCACCCAAGCATACGGCCAGCCTGTACCTCACCCACCATCTGCAAGTCCCGTCCGGTCTGGGCGACTGGCATGCAGGTGGCGGCGCACGCTATGTGGGCGAGCGCGCTGGTGATGATGCCAATACCTTCTATATGAGCAGCTACACCGTAGCCGATGCGTTTCTACGCTGGGATGTGCCGATGGCCGGTTACAAGACGCGCCTGCAACTGAACGTAGATAACCTGTTCGACAAGCAGTACTACCCCTCCAGTACAGGCAGCCAGTTGCAGGTCAACGTTGGCGAGCCGCGCACCGCGCGCCTGAGCGCCAGTGTCACTTTTTAACCAGTTACAACGGAGCAGGCCTGCAACGGCCTGCTCCACGCCTAACCAATGGGATGAATCAGGACTTCATCCGATAAAAACTGATCAGCGTTTCATTGTCTTGAATGTATTCGGTCTTGCCAATGAAGGCGCTCTTTTCCAGCCATTCATTAGGCCCAAGGGAAACCTTGAAGCGCGGCGTGCATGTGCATTGGTAATGGCCGTCACTGATCGGCCAGACCCCGTTCTGCAATTCCTGCTGACCCACTTCGTCCATGAGCAGGACACCCTGGCTTTCAACGCTGATCAATTCACCCAATTGCGTGACCAGAGTGAAACGAGTGTCCAGAAAGGCAAGCTCGGATGACAATTCAACCTGCATACTGCTGCCGCCAGCCTGCACCGAGCCGCTGAAATATTCGGCATGGAACTCTCCGCCCAGAATCCTGCTGCTACGCAGTCCATCGCTGCATATGCCCATAAGCACAGGAACGTCGGTCTTCAGAATGACGGTGAGCACTTTCTCAAGCTGAGGCACCACTGCCGTATTACCACTAAAAGAGCGTTTGACGGGTTTCTTGAAATCGATGATGTTCATGGACCTCTTCACTCCATCGTTGAATGAATTCGGGCAATGGATGGCTGGGCGCAGCCATCGGATTTGCAAAATATAGAACGCCTCGATCCGTCGGCATTTATCTGCGCTGTCTTTTCCAGTAAGCTCCTTGAAACCGGCTGAAATCGTACCGAACGGTTCAGTTCCAGTCTAGAGAATTTTGCATTTACTGTACTACCCGGTTCACTAAGGGATTGAGGATATAAATGAAGGTGCGTACTGAAGCACGCCGCGAAGCCATCATCGATGCCGCAGCAAGTGTCTTCCTTGAAATGGGCTACAAACGTGCGTCGATGAATGAAGTCACCAAACGGATGGGCGGCTCCAAAGCAACGATCTACAGCTACTTCCCCTCCAAGGAGGAGCTGTTCATCGCCGTGGTCAACAGGGTTGCAAACGCTCATCTTGCCGAGGCCGTTTCGGAACTGGCGATCTCTGTCGACAAGGACGCAGATGCAGAATTAGACCTGCGAACGCTGTTCACGCGCTTCGGGGAGCGAATGTTGATGGTACTCATCAATGATGACAGCGCGTTGGCGGTGTACCGCATGGTAGTGGCCGAATCCGGGCACTCCGACATCGGCACAATGTTCTATGACTCAGGCCCCAGGGAATTCCTGCAAACGGTGACGACGCTGATGAATGCGGCCATGCAACGTGGCCAGCTACGTACCACTGATCCGCATATCGCAGCGCTGCAACTCACCTCGCTGCTGACTGCGGAAACCGATATTCGCCTCTATCAACAAACACCCGCACGCTTGAGCGTCGAGCAGATTCAAAGCATGGTCAAACGAGCAATTGATACTTTTATGCTGGGCATGGAAAAGCGCTGATTCACCGGGCTGCGACAGGTAGCCCTCTTTAAATGCTGGTTAAAATGTAAAGCTGCCAGGCCGTGACATATTTGCTTACCATTTATTCGGACAACCTGATTCAAACCTCGATTCCGGGCCCGTATAGCTCGTCAAGAAAACCCGAAGGAAGGCGATAGCCTATTGCCCACTTCGGAAAAATAATAATGATCCTGCGAAAACTCAATCTTGCACCGCGTTCGGCTTTATGCTTCGGTATTTTTTGCCTGATGATCGTTGCACTGGGCCTGCTGGCTTTGCGTCAGGCAGCACTTCTCAACACAGCAGAAAAATTCATCGAAACCAACGTGCTACCCAGCGTAAAACTGCTCGGCTCTCTGGACAGGGAGTTTGTCGGTATCAGGGGCAATAACGCCCGACTTCGTAACCCCCTTGAGCCGCAGGATCGCAGGACCAAGGCACTTAGCGACATTCAGCAGGCCCGCTCGCTGACTGCCGGTCTTTCGGACTCTCTCAGCAAACTGATCGTTACCCCTCAAGGGCGTCAGGCATTCGACGAGCTCCGCAAAGCCAACGCCGACTATCAAACAGCCCAGGATCGCTACCTGGCCTCTGTTGCAGCGGGCAATCTGGAAGGGGCAGTTGCCATTTCCAATGGCGACATGAAAGTTGCGGCGGATCAGGTCGAAAACACGCTGAAAAAACTCATCGGCATCAACGACAGCAAAGCGGAAAAAGCGGGTGATCAAGCCGAATCTGCTTATCAGCAAACCTTGTTGATGGTGAGTATTTTTATCGCGGTCGGCGTGATTACTACCCTGCTGCTGGCCTGGATGTACACCCGCAGCCTGACTCAGCCGATCGGTGAGTCGCTGAACATTGCGCAACGCATTGCGGCCAATGACCTGAGCAAAGACATTCCACAAGACGGCAGCGATGAAGCGGCCAGACTGATCGCCGCACTGGCGTTGATGCAAGCCAACCTGCGCAGTGCCCTGACCCTGATCGGCGACTCGTCCACCCAGCTGGCCGCTACTTCCGAAGAGATGCACGCAGTCACCGAAGATGCATCGCGCACCATTCAGCGTCAGAGCAATGAGATCGAGATGGCAGCTACGGCCGTCAACCAGATGAGCGCGGCGGTAGAGGAAGTGGCCAGCAACGCCGCATCGGCATCGGAAGTGACGTCTCAATCGAGCGCCGCAGCCATGGCCGGACGTGCGCAGGTCGATGAGACTGTCACGGCGATCAACCTGATGGTCTCCAAAGTTCAGATCACCTCAACCGAGGTGCAGGGCCTGGCGGTCATGGCAACGGACATCAGCAAGGTGCTGGATGTGATCCGCGCCATCGCCGAACAAACCAATCTGCTGGCACTCAACGCTGCGATCGAGGCGGCCCGTGCAGGCGAAGCAGGGCGAGGTTTTGCCGTGGTCGCGGACGAAGTACGCGCATTGGCACACCGCACCCAGCAATCGACCCGCGAAATCGAACAGATGGTCGGCTCGATTCAGACCGGCACCGGCAACGCTGTCACTGCCATGGAGCAGACCAGCGTTCAGGCACACAAGACCCTGGAGATGGCCAATGGCGCCGGCAAGGCGCTACTCGAAATTACCGACTCCATCAGCCAGATCAACGAACGCAATCTGATGATCGCTACCGCTGCCGAAGAACAGGCCCAGGTTGCTCGTGAGGTCGACAGGAGCCTGGTCAGCATTCGTGACCTGTCCAGTCAGACGTCCGAGGGCTCCAATCAGACCGCCATCGCCACTGCCGAGTTGTCGACGCTGGCGTCAGGCCTGAACCGTCTTACCAAGCAGTTCCGCGTTTAAGCTCTATCGCCGGGAAGCGCGCTTCCCGGCATCTCCCCTTGTCGAATGGCCTGCCCTGATCTAAGTTGTACGACGACAGATGAATTACTCATCTGCGCGGGCTTCGCTCACATTCAATAACGACAAGAAAAAGGGATGAACATGAAAAAGCTGACACTGCTAATGGCGTTTCTGTGCCTGTTTACCGGCTACGCCGCTGCGGCAACTTCTGACGAGACTGATGTTGCCGAGGCGGTAGACAAGCTCACGCAAGCGATGTGGCACAAGGACATAAAGCAACTCAATGCGCTGACCGCCGACAACCTCACGTATGGACACTCCAGCGGCACCATTCAGGACAAGAAAGCGTTCATCGCAGACATCGAGACCGGCAAGAGCGCCTTTAACGAACTGAAGATGCTCAATCAGAAAATCATTCTTTCCGACGACACCGCCCTGGTGCGCAATCATTTCTCGGCACAGGCAGTGAATAGCGGCAAGGTTGTGCCGACCGAAATCGAGAACTTCCAGATCTGGCAAAAGCAGAATGGACAATGGCTGCTCATCGGCCGTCAGGCATTCCGCTTTTAAACCCACCGGTTCAAGGCAGCAGCAGGCGCTACTGCTGCGTGCCGAACATCGCCGTCCAGTAAATTCCTGCGTCACTTTTCGGGTCCATCGCGTAGGCTGCTCCCAACTCGCGGAAATCAGGACTCATCAGGTTGGCGCAGTGGCCGGGGCTCAGCAGCCAGCCATCCACCACCTTGCGCGCGCTGTCCTGGCCTGCAGCGATGTTCTCACCGACCTGCTGGCCTATATAGCCAGCAAGTTCGGCCCGATCGCCAGGCGTACGACCGTCGCGATCCTTGTGGTCAAAAAAGTTCTGATTAGCCATTGCCTGCGAATGACGTTGTGCGGCACTGCCCAGAACAGCGTTCCAGACCAGAGGCGTGGTAGCAGCGAAGGATTGCGTTCCGCACTGACGCGCCTGGGTACGGGCGTTATTGACCATTTCCAGAATTTTTTGCCCTTCTACCTGCCAATCGCCAAGACGCGAAGCCACCAGCGAGCGTGCCAGGACAATGCGCCAGTCTCGCCCCTGCCGGCTAACCCCGATGTCGACAAATTGCGGGTCCAGCACTACTCGGCAAAAACTCTCCAGCACCGCTTTAAGTGCCGAGTCAGCGTCATTTGGGCCGGACAGACTGATCGCCTGCACAGTGACCATTGGATAGGAGGCACGCGTCAGCGCCTGTTGCAGGTCCAGATTGCCACTGGCGGGCAGCACCAGACGTGCATCACTGGTCAGTGGCGGCAGTTCCATGGATACCTGCTCGCCACAGCGCGGTGCCTGACCACGATAGGCGTTGATGGATTCGATCAGTTGCGTATCGTCGCTGGCCAACGCAGCACTGGCAAAGATTCCACAGCACAGCACGGCCACAAATGATAACGATACTCTCGGGAGCGACAGGCGCAGGGTGTTGAAAATGACAGGCATGAAAAGTCTCTCTCGGGCTGAGTCCGCCTATGATGCGCGAAATGACCCGGTCGGGCGCAACGCCTTTTTCATGTCAGTGCGGAAATTAGCCACCGAAAAGGCAAAGACGTGCGCCAGACAGTAATTTGGCGAGACGACTCAAAGCTTGAAGGTGGCGACCAGCGAATTGAACGAGGTGGCCAGTCGCGACAGTTCCTGGCTCGAAGCGCTGGTCTGGTTGGCACCTGCGGCGCTCTGGGTCGAAAGGTCCTGAATGTTGATCAGGTTGCGGTCCACCTCGCGGGCGACCTGGGCCTGCTCTTCGGAAGCCGAAGCAATGACCAGGTTGCGCTCGTTGATGGTCGCCACACCCAGGGTGATTTTTTCCAGCGCGGCACCGGCACGCAGCGCCAGCTCCTGAGTGTGGGTGGCCAGTGACAGGCTCTTGCCCATCGCAGCAACGGCGCCATCGGCTCCGGACTGCACGGTGCTGATCATGCCTTCGATTTCCACTGTCGAGGCCTGGGTACGGTGTGCCAGGGCACGAACCTCATCAGCCACCACCGCAAAACCACGACCCTGTTCGCCGGCACGCGCGGCTTCGATGGCGGCATTCAGCGCCAGCAGGTTGGTCTGTTCGGCGATACTGCGAATCACGTCCAGCACCTTGCTGATCTCCCGCACATGCCCGGCCAGTTCTGATACAGCGCCGGTGGACTCGGTGATCTCGTGCACCATGGTGGTGATGCCCTTGACCGTATGATCCACCTGACCACGTCCATCGACTGCATCATCGGTTGCAGCCTTCGACGCCTCGGACGTCGACACCGCATTACGCGCCACTTCTTCCACGGCAGCAGTCATCTGATTCACGGCAGTCGCAGCCTGCTGGATTTCGTCGTTCTGGCGAGTCAGTCCGCGGGTGCTTTCATCGGTAACGGCGCTCAATTCTTCGGCAGCAGAGGCTAACTGGTCTGAAGCACTGGCAATTTGTTGAATGGTATTTTTCAGACCGGTCTGCATGTCGGACAGTGCGTCCAGCAGTTGTCCGGCCTCATCGCCACGATCAGAAACAATCGGTTGGGTCAGGTCGCCACCGGCAATGCGCTGAGCACTTGCTACCGCGACCGCCAACGGCCGGGTAATCATGCGGGTGATCAACAGCCCCAACATGATTGCCACCAGAAAGGCGATGACTACGCCGATTTCAAGCATCATCACCGAAGAATTCCGCAGATCGGCAGCAGCCGCAGCACCCTCTTTGATCTGACGGTTGTTGGAATCGATCATAGTGCGCAAATAGCTGCGCACCTTGGTAAAGCCTTCCGAAGACAGTGTGTTCAGTCGGGTGCGGGCAGCGTCGTAATCACCGGCCTTGATCAGATCGACAACCTGCTGGGCTCCGGCAACGTAGTCGGGCATCATCAGCTCAAACTGGTCACCGGCGGCACGCTCGTCATCTTCCAGCGGCGTGGCACGGTAAATCGCGAATATCCTCTGTGCGCGAGCCAGATCTTCGCTCAACGCCTGTCGAACACGTTCCTTGTCGGCTTCAGGAACACCGCCATCCTGCGCATCCAGCAAACGGTACAGTCCACGGTTGTGAGCGGTGAGGCTGGTCAGCGTTTCATTAGTGTTGCTGACAGAAACAAGGTTGTTGGAAAAGGTAAGCTCAAGCGCGTTGCCCAAGCGGGTAACCCCGACCATGCCCAGGCCGCCAACGGTCAGTGTGATCAGTGCACAAACAATGAATGCCGAAAGAAGCTTGGTCGAAAACTTGGACTGACGCAGGGGGAGTATCAGTTTTTTTGTGTTCGGGCTGGTTAGGGCCTGCCGTCAGGCAGGCCCTTGTTTTACCAGCTCGG
>NZ_LKBW01000034.1 GCF_002699855.1 Pseudomonas amygdali
GCGTTACGACAAGCTGGCAAGTAGCTTTAAAGCGATGGTCACACTGGCTTGCATCGAAAGATGCTTGCGGGCTGACTTTTCAGACAAACCCTAGGGTTCGCACGGCGCTTCACCTGCCCGCCCCCATGCGCACCAGAATGAGTCCGGCATAATGGTGACCGCACCGATTTGACGCTCGCTAAGGTTGTAGAACCGCCAACCATGAATTCATTCATTGAAACGCCGCCTAACAATTGCCTGCTTCAGGTACATGAAAATGAAACAACCCTGGCCTCACCATGATGACCAACCAGAGCATTGCTCCAGGTTCAGGCGAGCCGGGTACGCACTGCACCAAAATCACACACTGCTGTTGCGACAACAACACAACGCATTCGTTTTCTACTCAAAGGGAGCTGATTCGGGTAACGCTTTTGCGAGAAAGAACCGCCCCAAACCATGACACGTAAAATCCATCGATATTTTTACAAAATTGAAATATTCATAAAAATCATATGGATAAATCAAAAAAGCGATGCTGATTCTGATTTTTCACAAAATTTTTTCATTTTCGGAAATTTTGTGCACGCTTGTTGCTTTATGACCCATATGATCACGTCCCCCCCGGCGGAAAACGAGGGTGACAGCATCAAGGGAAACAAGGCTCGCGACCTTGGGGGACGTGTTTGGCAGACCGCGTATTGATCCATTCGATCAAGCACAGATGCCACTACGGGCTAGCCTGGCGCCATGTCGTAAAGAATCTGAAAGGATAGAGCTGTACCTATAGCAACCAGCGTCAGCGTGATATAGATTCCGCCGACCAAAAATAGAAAGAGCCGCCCAGATAAAAAAACAGGTGGACGGCAAAAATCTTCTAAAAACCAAAGGAGCAATCACGATGAGAGTGATGAAGTGGAGCGCAATCGCACTGGCCGTTACGGCAGCCAGCACCCAACTGGCAACAGCGGCACCTTTCGTCAGCGATCAGGCTGATGCCAAGGGCTTTGTGGAAGGCAGCACGCTTGACCTGAAGTTGCGCAATTACTATTACAACCGTGACAAGAAAAACAACCCCGCTCCAGGCGGCCGCAGCGATAAAGACTGGACCCAAGGTATCTGGGCCAACTTCAGCACCGGTTACACTCAAGGCACCATCGGTGTCGGCGTTGAGGCATTCGGCTATGGTGGCCTCAGGCTTTGGGGTCTCGACAAATACTCAGGTTCTGGAAACCTGGTCACTGACGCCAATGGTGATAACGAGGCTACGCAGGGTAAGCTGGGCGGCGCTGTAAAATTCCGCGTATCGAAGACTGAATTGAAAATCGGTGACATGCAGCCCACCAGTCCAGTATTTGCGGTTGGCGGATCACGCCTGTTACCTCAAACCGCTAGCGGTCTAAGCCTGCAAAGCAGTGAGATTGCAGGTCTTGATCTTGAAGCAGGACACTTCTACTCAGGCACAAGCCAGGATGACACCAGTCACGACGGCAGCATCTGGGCAACTTACGCAAACGGCTTCAACGGCCTGAAAGCCAGCAGCGCAGATTTTGTTGGCGGCAAGTACGCAGTGACCGACGGTTTGGGCGTAGCTTTCTATGCAGCCAAACTCGAAGACATCTGGGATCAGTACTACGGTAACGTGAACTACGCATTGCCTTTGGGTAATGATCAGTCACTGGCTTTCGACGTCAACCTGTACCGCACCCTTGACGAAGGCAGCGCTAAAGCTGGATCGATTAACAACACCACTTATTCGGCGTCGGCAGCCTATTCATTCCTGGCAGCGCATACCATTACCGTTGCGTACCAGAAAGTCGACGGCGATACACCGTTCGACTACATCGGTATAGGCGACAACAATCGTGGTGGCGACTCTATTTTCCTCGCCAACTCCGTTCAGTACTCCGACTTCAACGGTCCAGGCGAGAAATCGTGGCAAGTGCGCTACGACCTGAACATGACGCCTTACGGCGTTCCCGGCCTGAGCTTCATGACCCGCTACCTTAACGGTGACAACATTGATGGCACCAAAGTAGACGCGTCCAGTGCCTATGCCAATATGTATGGAGCTGATGGCAAACACCACGAAACCAACGTTGAAGCCAAATACGTTGTACAGACTGGCCCAGCCAAAGACCTGTCCTTCCGTATGCGTCAGGCATGGCACCGTGGTAACGATGCCCAGGCAGATGGCGACGTTAACGAGTTCCGCCTGATTGTCGATTACCCGATCTCGATCCTGTAATCGCAGCTCAGCACTCGTTAATAGAAGAAGCCCGGCTCATGCCGGGCTTCTTCTATTGGCTCTGAAAGAACTCCCCTACCCTCTGCAAGCCTGCCCCGCCCTGTACGCGACCGGAACACCGCCGTACAATGCCAGGTCATATCCAGTCTCAGCAACCGACAACGGCCAACCATGCGCACCAGTCAATTTTTGCTCGCCACACAGAAAGAAACCCCTTCCGATGCGGTCGTGGTCAGCCATCAGCTGATGCTGCGCGCTGGCATGATCCGCAAGCTGGCATCCGGTCTTTACACCTGGCTGCCCATGGGCCTGCGCGTGCTGCGCAAGGTCGAAGCGATTGTTCGTGAAGAAATGGACGCCGCTGGCGCACTCGAAATTCTGATGCCCGGCATTCAGCCTGCAGAACTCTGGCAGGAATCCGGTCGCTGGGAACAATACGGCCCGGAGCTGATGCGCCTGGTCGACCGCCACAACCGTGAGTTCTGCCTGGGCCCGACCCACGAAGAAGTCATCACCGATCTGGCACGCAATGAGCTCAACAGCTATAAACAGCTGCCGATCAACATGTACCAGATCCAGACCAAATTCCGTGATGAGATTCGTCCACGCTTCGGCCTGATGCGCGGACGCGAATTCGTCATGAAAGACGCCTACTCGTTCCACGCTGACCACGCGTCGCTGCAGGTCACCTACGACCGCATGCACCTGGCATACAGCAACATCTTCACCCGCCTGGGCCTCAAATTCCGCACGGTCGAAGCTGACAACGGCTCGATTGGCGGCGCAGGCTCGCACGAGTTCCATGTGCTGGCCGAATCCGGCGAAGACGATATCGTGTTCAGCGATGGCTCCGATTACGCAGCCAACATCGAAAAAGCCGAAGCAGTACCTCGTGAGAAAGCTCGTCCGGCCGCTACTGAAGAATTGCGTCTGATCGATACTCCGAACGCCAAGACCATCGCCCAACTGGTCGAAGGTTTCGATTTGCCGATCGAGAAAACCGTCAAGACGCTGGTGGTGCATGCTGCCGAAGAAGGCAAGCTGATTGCCCTGATCATCCGTGGCGATCACGAGCTCAACGAAATCAAGGCCAGCCAGCTTGAACAGGTTGCCAGCCCGTTGGTGATGGCATCCGAAGCCGAACTGCGTGATGCCATCGGTGCAGGCGCAGGCTCGCTGGGTCCGTTGAATCTGCCGCTGCCGTGCATCATCGACCGCTCGGTCGAGCTGATGAGCGACTTCAGCGTCGGCGCCAATATCGATGACAAGCACTATTTCGGCGTCAACTGGGAACGCGACCTGCCGGTTCCGACCGTCGCAGACCTGCGTAATGTTGTTGCGGGCGACCCAAGCCCGGACGGCAAAGGCACGCTGGAAATCAAGCGCGGCATCGAAGTGGGCCACATCTTCCAGCTGGGCACCAAGTACAGCGAAGCGATGAAGTGCCAGGTGCTGGGGGAAAACGGCAAGCCGGTCAATCTCGCGATGGGTTGCTACGGCATCGGCGTTTCCCGCGTGGTTGCCGCCGCAATCGAACAGAACAGCGACGAAAACGGCATTATCTGGAACGACACTCTGGCGCCTTTCCAGATCGCCTTGATCCCGCTGCGCTACGAAACAGACGCGGTTCGTGAAGCGACAGACAAACTGTACGCCGAGCTGACTGCCGCCGGCTTTGAGGTATTGCTCGATGACCGCGACAAGAAAACCAGCCCCGGCATCAAGTTCGCTGACATGGAACTGATCGGTATTCCGCATCGCATCGTAGTCAGCGACCGTGGTCTGGCCGAAGGCAATCTGGAATACAAGAGCCGTACCGAGTCGCAACCGCAAGCCATTGCAGTCTCGGATGTGCTGTCGTTCATCCAGGGCAAAGTGAACCGCTGAGTCAAAAGGCGCACATGTTTTTTCAACAGGTGCGCCGCTCGTCACTCGCCCAATCCGCATCAGAGATCCCATGCTCAAACGAAGCACCTTAAGCCTCGGCAGCGCCGTCCTGTGCGGCTCGTTTCTCGTCGGCGGCTGTGCCAATCAGCTATCACAACGCAGTGAGCACGAGGAGCGCGTCGAACGCAAACTGCTCGAACACACACTGCAAGTCGATATCGGTGAACCCAAAACGCTGGAGTTACCGCAACGCCGCGTGCGGATTCACGAGCACAAATCGTTCGAAGTTACCGATTTTGAAGTCACCCGCCACTATGACCGCTATACGCCTTACCAGCCCTGGCGGGAGATCTACGAGATCTCCCTCGGCGCGGTCGCTGTTGTAGCAGGCGTCGGGGCGAATGTGGTCAACGTCTTTGCACTGGGCAATTTGCCGGAAAGCATGACCCGGGACTGGATTCACTACGGTGTGGCAGGTCTGAACCCGTTCATGAACGCCCCCTCTCACGGGCGCGCCCAGCAGAATCTGGCGAGCATTGACGAAGTCCAGAAAGACAAACGGATCGAGAACTCCACGCTGCCGTGGAATGAACGCCCGGTGATGGTCAAGGCCGGTAACGAAACTCATGAAATGAGCACCGACCGCAACGGCATTCTGCGCCTGAACCTGCTGGACAGTCCTTTTGCCGAACAGGACCTGAGCCGTATCACGCGCATTTATATCAACGTCGAAGACGACCAGGACAGCGCTCACGCGAACGCCAGCTTGCCGATCAGCCACTCTCTGCGCGGCAAGCTGCTGGAAGCCCACGCACTGATATACGACGATCTGGAAGATGACGAGGTCAGCCAATGGGTGCATCGCGTCAAACGCCTTTCTGACCTGGGGCTGGAAGAAGAAGCCAGCGAGCTCGAACAGAGCCTGATTGAACTGACACGCAACGATCCGCAGTTGCAGGGTGAATTTCTCAAATCACTCGCCAGGGACGCTGGCCGTCTGGTCGCCGTTCCCGCCCAGAGCCAGTAATGTGAAAGGCTGCGGTATGTAACCGCAGCCGACCATTTCATTATTGCGAGAACAACTCCAATTGTTCATGAGCTGCGCGCAGGTCGTGCAGACGCACACCTATACCCAGAAGCCGAACAGGCTTGGCACCACGGGCAAACGCCTGCGCCAGCAACTGCTCGTAACTGCCCAGATCCCTTCCGGCTCCGGACTGCTCCAGAGTCGTCTGAGTGAAGTCGTGAAACTTCACTTTGACGAAGGGCTTGCCGGGCCGGTACTGCCCTTCCATTCTCGCCATCCGGTTACCGAGGGTTTCCAGCAGGGCGGGCAGCTTTTCCAGGCAGGCAGCCAGATCAGGCAGATCCGTGTCGTAGGTATTTTCTACGCTGACTGACTGACGTCGACTGTCATTCTGCACCGGACGGTCATCTATTCCGTGCGCCAGACTCCAGAGACGCTCACCGAAGCTGCCGAACTCACGGACCAGCGCAAGCTTGCTGCGGCTTCGCAGGTCGGCACAGTCGACGATGCCCAGCCGCCCCAGCTTGTCTGCGGTGACTTTCCCCACGCCGTGTAGTTTGGTAACGGGCAAAGAGGCGACGAAATCCTCGACCTGATCCGGAGTAATGACGAACAAACCGTTGGGCTTCTTCCAGTCGCTGGCGATCTTGGCCAGAAATTTGTTCGGCGCGACGCCCGCCGAAACCGGGATATGCAGCTGATTCGAGACCCGGCGCCGGATGTCCTGGGCGATGCGCGTGGCGCTACCGGAAAAGTGCCCGGCATCCGATACGTCGAGGAACGCCTCATCCAGCGACAAGGGCTCTATAAGGTCGGTGTAATCCCGGAATATCGTATGGATTTCCCGTGACGCCTCCTTATAGGCCTCCATGCGCGGCTTGACGATGGTCAGGTCCGGGCAGAGTTTGAGCGCATGTCGGGATGACATGGCTGAACGCACCCCATACGCGCGCGCTTCGTAATTACAGGTCGCAATCACCCCACGCCGCTCTGCAGAGCCGCCCACCGCCAGCGGCTTGCCAGCGAGCTCGGGCTCGTCACGCATTTCAATGGCTGCATAAAAGCAGTCACAGTCGATATGGATGATTTTGCGCTGCGTCATGACCTGATGGGATTTTGCAATCAATGGCTGAGCAGTATCTCATTCGTACCGGCAAGTAACATCCAGTGATGCGAAAGGTCGCCGTGAAAAACAGTGAAAAGTCCCTGACGCGTGGTCGAAAAAGCTGCGCAGCCCCGCCATACAGGCGTCAGAGCCGAACAAACTCATAAGCGGCGACGCTAACCAATTGAAGAAAAAGCACTTTTTTAAAACTAACCATTGACACCTCGCCATCTCTCTGTAGAATGCCGCCACACAGACGCGGGATGGAGCAGTCTGGTAGCTCGTCGGGCTCATNACGTGGATTTCCTCCTCCTTGTCTACTGTCCCGAATCGCTCTCGCCACCGCTCAAATATTTTTACGGCCGCATCCCTATCCTTAAACATTATCGCAATGAAGGGCGGCGCCATGGGATTAACCACTCCATAAGCTATGTGTAGTGGTCTAATGAAACCGGACACCCATTTAGGCGAGAATGCTCGCCAGACAGAGGTGTCTGATGACCAAACAACGCCGTACCTTTTCCGCTGAATTCAAACGTGAGGCCGTAGGCCTCGTGCTCGATCAAGACTATATCCACATTGAGGCCTCTCGCTCGCTTGGTGTCGGAGAGTCTGCTTTGCGCCGATGGGTCGACCAGGTGCAGCAAGAACGCACGGGCGTCACCCCGCAGAGCAAGGCGCTGACCCCGGAGCAGCAGAAAATCCAAGAGCTGGAAGCCCGAATTGCTCGCCTTGAGCGGGAAAAAGGCTAACGGCTTCTTGCTGAGCCAATTTTTAAAACAGGTTCTTCGTCAGNATCAAAAAATCTATGGTCACCCCCTTTTTTGCAATGCTGATTCATGAGCGAAGTAGTTGGCTTGCTTAAATCTATCCGGCGTCTATTGGATGATTCACCCGCGCCATGATGAGAGTCGCGCCTAACGATCCTGAAAAGGCTAACGGCTTCTTGCTGAGCCAATTTTTAAAACAGGTTCTTCGTCAGGCCGATAGGCCGTTTACGTCATCCACTATTCAGCTATCGCAAAACCTGAAAGGTAAATCGTGGTACAGCAACAACTGCCGAATCAGGCGCTCAGGCGCCTGGCCCTGCTTCGTACTGCGTATGGTGCGCGGCTATCGCCCAAGCGATTCGCGCCAGCTTGTTAGCCAAGGCACAGGCCACAACATTGGAGTGGCGTCGACTCAGCAATGAACGAACCCAGTCGGCCAAGGCTCCTTTCTGGTGATCGAGTCTCTGCATGTAGACCCTGGAACATTGCACGAGCAACTGTCGAAGGTGCTTGTCGCCGCGTTTACTGATCCCTAGTAAGTTGGCCTTGCCGCCGGTGCTGTATTGCTTGGGTACCAATCCCACTGATGCGGCAAAGTCCCGGCTGCATCGATACTGCTCACCATCGCCCATCTCCACAGCTAGCAGGCTGGCGGTGATCGGGCCTACACATGGAATGCTCAGCAAACGGCTACCCAGATCATCATCGGCCACTTGGCATGCCAGCTCTTTATCCATTGCCTTGATTTGCTCATCCAGATAGATGAGGTGATTGTGCAAACGCTGCAGCAGCATTGTCAGACGAACNTCGGGCCTACACATGGAATGCTCAGCAAACGGCTACCCAGATCATCATCGGCCACTTGGCATGCCAGCTCTTTATCCATTGCCTTGATTACAAACCTCTGGGCAGGCTGACGCCAAATTCCAATAGAAAACCGTGCATCTGATTAGCGGTTCTGGTGCGATCACGCACCAACGATTCGCGCATCCGATGGAGTACAGAAAGGGTTTGCTGGGATTCAGTCTTGGGCGTAACGAAACGCATCGAAGGACGAGACGCGGCTTCGCAAATCGCCTCAGCGTCGACAAAGTCGTTTTTGTTGCCCTTGACGAAGGGCTTAACGAACTGCGGGGAAATCAGCTTGGCCGTGTGTCCAATTGCCGCCAACTGACGAGCAACACAGTGCGACCCCGCACAGGCCTCCACTTAACGAACTGCGGGGAAATCAGCTTGGCCGTGTGTCCAATTGCCGCCAACTGACGAGCAACACAGTGCGACCCCGCACAGGCCTCCATTGCCACGACACAGCTCTGCGAGCTAGCGAAAAATTGCATCATTTGCGCCCGTGAACATTTTTTGCGAAATACCTCCCGGCCTAACTTATCCTGGCCGTGCAGATGGAATGTATGTTTACCGAGATCAATACCTATCAGCATTGCGCCCGTGAACATTTTTTGCGAAATACCTCCCGGCCTAACTTATCCTGGCCGTGCAGATGGAATGTATGTTTACCGAGATCAATACCTATCAGCGCTGGCTCGCTCATGATGATGTCCTCCGAAAATAAAGCACCCTGCTAAAGCTTAGCCCTCGCAGGGTGTGGGGGTGACCATCTCATTAGGCTACTCGAAAGAGTGGCCTTTTTTGTGCCTGCGTTAAAAGTACCTTCTCATGCCCTGCCACTGACCCCCCTTCATTGCAGCCTGATCAGCGCTTTCACATTGAGGCGCAAAAAAGGCAGCATCATTGGCAAAGGTGCACAATCTGCTACTCATTTGCCTGCTTTCAGGATTAAGGGTTGACACTTCAGCGTTCGGCTGTACAATGCCGCCACACAGACGCGGGATGGAGCAGTCTGGTAGCTCGTCGGGCTCATAACCCGAAGGTCGTCGGTTCAAATCCGGCTCCCGCAACCAAACTTCAAGAAAGGCTACTCGAAAGAGTGGCCTTTTTTGTTTCCGGTGAAAAAACATTTCAGGCGACCGCTAACTGCCTGAGAAAAAAGACTATTTTCCAAGCCCTTTGAAACCCTATCATCACATCTGTAACGTAATGCTTTCATTGACGACAGTTTTTGCATGCGCTGCCGATAGGTGTTACTAAGCTGAATCACGACTGAACCTCGGCTGAACAGCATCGCCTGGCCGGATTCGCTATTCGCTCGTTAGACGTTGACGCGCTAACATCCTGAAATATTTTCTGCGTAGGGATTGGTAACTTGGCTGCATACCTCCATCCTGTCGCGCACGATCCAAGGAGTGATTGATGCGCGACAACATGTCCGATTCCAATGAAACCGTTGATGCAGAGCAACCCGGCAGCCCACCACGCCAGAACTGGCGGGAGCTGCTAAGCAAATACCGGCAGCCTATCGGGCTGGCGGTGATGCTGCTGTTGTTCAGCCTGGCCCTTATTGCCTGCCGCCACATGCTGGTCGAAATGGACTGGTATGCGCTGCACGACTCACTGTTCGCAGTGCCCCTGCCCGCTCTGGGCGGCGCGCTGCTCGCGGCAATCGTCGGCTATATCATCCTGATGGGCTACGAACTGTCCGCCAGTCGCTATGCCAATGTCGATCTGCCCATCAAGACGCTGCTTCTCGGCGGCTTCACCTCGTTTGCCATCGGCAATGCGGTCGGCCTGTCGATGCTGTCCGGTGGCTCGGTACGCTACAGGCTTTATTCACGCCATGGCGTAGGCGCAATCGAAATCGCCCGCATGACCGTATTCGCCAGCCTTTCGCTAGGCTGTGCGTTGCCGCCACTGGCGGCACTGGCCACGCTGAGCAACCTGTCAGGCGCGTCACTGGCACTCAAGCTTCCCGTCGACGTGCTGGCTGTAGCCGCCACAGCAGTGTTGATTGGCAGCCTGCTGCTGGCGGTGTTCGTCTACCGTCGCCGCCTGCCGGAACAGGACATCCCGCACAATATTCTGGTTCGTCTCGGTCGTCGTACCTTGCGCCTTCCAGACTTGAAGCTGACGCTGATCCAACTGGTGATTACCGCGCTGGACGTCGCTGCGGCGGCGATGGTGTTGTACCTGCTGCTGCCGCACGCGCCGCCTCTCGGTGCGTTCATCCTTATTTACCTGCTGGCTCTTGCTGCAGGCGTGCTCAGCCATGTTCCTGGCGGCGTCGGCGTGTTCGAGGCCATTCTGCTCGCAGCCTTTGCCAACGAACTGGGTGCCGCCCCGCTAGCCGCCGCGCTGCTACTTTACCGCTTGATCTACGTGATCCTGCCGCTGCTGCTGGCCTGCCTTACCCTACTGTTTACCGAAGCCCAGCGCCTGCTGCCGACCAAGCAAGCCATGCGCGTTGCCTCGGGGCTGGCGGCACCGATTCTGGCCCTACTGGTTTTCTTGTCGGGGGTGGTGCTGCTCTTCTCTGGTGCCACCCCTGAAATCGATACCCGACTGGAAAACGTCGGCTTCATGATCCCGCATCGGCTGATCGACGCGTCGCACTTCGGAGCAAGTCTTGTGGGCGTGCTGTGCCTGCTGCTTGCCCAGGGCCTGCGTCGTCGGCTGTCTGCGGCCTGGATGCTGACCTCTATTTTGCTGCTGGTCGGTGCAGTGCTGTCGATACTCAAGGGCTTCGACTGGGAAGAGGCCAGCATGCTGCTGCTGACCGCCTGCCTGCTGCTCACGTTCCGCCGTTCGTTCTACCGCCCAAGCCGCCTGCTGGAGCTGCCGTTCTCGCCGGTCTACCTGATTGCCAGCATTTGTGTAGTCGGTGCCTCGATCTGGCTGCTGCTGTTCGCCTATCAGGACGTGCCTTACAGCCATCAGTTGTGGTGGCAGTTCACACTGGATGCAGATGCCCCACGCGGCCTGCGCTCGGCCCTTGGTAGCGCGGTGCTGTTGGTGGTGGTCTCGCTGACCTGGTTGCTGCGTACTGCCAGACCGGTCATCAAACTGCCCGACGCGGCAGATCTGGACAAGGCAGCCGAGATCCTCAAGGCATCCAAACAGCCGGATGGCGGTCTGGTGCTGACCGGCGATAAGGCGATCCTGTTCCATCCGGCTGGCAATGCGTTCCTGATGTACTCGCATCGCGGCCGCAGTCTGGTAGCGCTTTACGACCCGATTGGCCCGACCCAGCAGCGTGCCGAGCTGATCTGGCAGTTCCGCGACCTGTGCGACGTGCACCATGCTCGCCCGGTGTTCTATCAGGTGCGCGCGGAAAACCTGCCGTTCTACATGGACATCGGCCTCACCGCCATCAAGCTGGGCGAGGAAGCGCGCGTTGACCTGCGACGCTTCGATATCGACGCCAAAGGCAAGGAAATGAAAGACCTGCGTTACACCTGGAACCGAGGTGGCCGCGATGGGCTTTCGCTGGAAATCTACGAGCCGGGCCAAGCGCCTATCGATGAGCTGAAAGTGATTTCCGATGCCTGGCTAACCGGCAAGAATGTCCGCGAAAAAGGCTTCTCGCTGGGCCGCTTCAGCACTGAGTACCTCAAGTACTTCCGCATTGCCATCGTGCACTTCCAGGGCAAACCGGTCGCGTTTTCCAACCTGCTGGAAACCACCAGCCCGGAACTGGCCAGTCTGGACCTGATGCGATCTCACCCGGACGCCCCCAAGCTGACCATGGAATTCATGATGGTCGGCCTGATTCTGCATTATAAAGCCCAGGGTTATGCGCGATTCAGCCTGGGAATGGTGCCTTTGTCGGGGCTGCAGCCACGACGTGGCGCGCCGATCACTCAGCGCCTGGGTTCGATGATCTTTCGTCGTGGCGAGCAACTGTACAACTTCCAGGGGCTGCGTCGCTTCAAGGACAAGTTCCAGCCCGACTGGGAACCTCGTTATATGGCCGTGCCTGCCGGACTTGATCCGCTCGTGGCACTGGCTGACACCGCCGCCCTGATTGCGGGCGGCCTGACTGGATTGGTGAAACGCTGATGATTCGACGCTCCTGGCGCCTTTTGCTTGCAGCTCTGGTAATTGTTCTTTTAGTCGTAGCACTGGGAATATGGATCTGGAACCGCCCTGCCCCGCCCGCATCGCTGGAACACTTGAACCTTGACGGTGGCGCGCCACTGACCAGCGTGACACCGGCCACCAGCATCAAGGCCCGCATTGCGCTGGCCGTCACCGCTGAAGAAATGCTCACCGACAAGCAGTTGCTGGCGATCAGCAAGGACGCTTCGGCACGCATCATTCAGGTGGTATTGCCCAAGGACGACTGCGTCCTGCAACAGAAAACCTTTCAGGAAGCCCTGGCGAAGCTTGACGGCCCCGCGAAGGTTGTCGGTGGCATAGGCCCTGGCGCAACTCTGGCGTGGCGCTGGCTGGCCGAGCAGACCGACGACAAGGCGCAGGCCATTTCCGTCGGGTTTGCGCTGGAGCATGTTTCGAATCCGCCGCCTGTTCTGGAGGAAGACGAGAAACCGCCGCAGATCTGCGACGTGCCGCTGCCGCAAAAAGCTCCGCACGGACACTGGCTGGCCGCCTGGAACGACGCCCCGGATGATCCGAGTGCAGCGTTCGTGCGTGACCAGACCAATGCCGACACCAGCATCAGCGACTACGACATTCCGCTGCCTCAGGTGCTCAACACCGAGCTGCGCCACCTGTTACTCGGTGAAAACGACAGTGGCGGCCTGGGCATCCCGGTCGTCGAAGTCCCGGCCAGCCAGCCTTCCGATACCGTGACACTGTTCATGTCCGGTGACGGCGGCTGGCGCGATCTGGACAAGGTCGTGGCAGGCGACATGGCCAAGATGGGCTATCCGGTGGTGGGCATCGACGTGTTGCGCTACTACTGGGAACACAAGACACCGGAGCAGACCGCTGTCGATCTCACCGACCTGATGAACCACTACCGTCAGAAATGGGGCACCAAGCGCTTCATCCTGGCTGGCTACTCGTTCGGCGCGGACGTGATGCCCGCGATCTACAACCGCCTGGCTGCGGATGATCAGAATCGGGTCGACGCGATCATTCTGCTGGCCTTCGCCCGTACTGGCAGCTTCGAGATTCACGTCGACGGCTGGCTCGGCAACGCAGGCAAGGAAGCCACCACCGGACAGGAGATGGCCAAGCTGCCAGCCGCCAAGGTGTTCTGTGTTTATGGTGTCGAAGAGAAGAAAGACAGCGGTTGCACCGACACTACCGCAGTCGGCGAGGCCGTTCAGTTGCCTGGAGGTCACCACTTCGATGAAGACTATCCGGCACTGGCCAAGCGCCTGATCGACGCCATCAACAAGCGTCAGGGCAAGGCTACCGCTCAGTAAGCGCCGCCAGATAGAAGTCTGAACGGCATAAAAAATCCCGGCACCGTGAGGTCGCCGGGATTTTTTATCCACGCTGCCAGCCTTGCCAGCGAACGCTTACATCTCTACTTGCGTACCCAGCTCGATCACCCGATTGAACGGCAGCTTGAAGAAGCGCAGGTTGCCGTTGGCATTCTTGAGCATGAACGCGAACAGCGCCTCACGCCAGCGCGCCATGCCATCCATCTTCGACGGGATCACCGTTTCGCGGCTGAGGAAGTAAGTGGTGCGCATCGGACTGAAATCCAGCTCCGGCAGATCGCACAAGGCCAGCGCAGCAGGCACATCGGGCTCATCAATGAAACCGAAGTGCAGGATCACCCGGTAAAAGCCTTCGCCATAAGACTCCACCTCAACGCGCTGAGCGGCAGGCACACGCGGTGAGTCCTCATACACCACCGTCAACAGCACCACTTGCTCGTGCAGTACCTGGTTGTGCAGCATGTTATGCAGTAGCGCATGAGGCACGGCATCCGAACGTGCGGTCAGGAACACCGCCGTGCCCTGCACGCGATGCGGCGGCTGAACGCGAATACTGCCGATGAAGATCGGCAACGGCAGGCCGCCCTCGTCAATCCGCTCCGCCAATAGTTGCTTACCGCGCTTCCAGGTGGTCATGAGGATGAACAGCACTGCACCTGCCAGAACCGGGAAGGCACCGCCCTGGAAGATCTTCGGTACGTTGGCCGCAAAGAACAGGCCATCCACCAGCAGCAGGCAGATCAGCAACGGAACAGCCAGCAACGGCGGCCATTTCCAGAGCATCAGCATCACCGTCGACACCAGAATGGTGGTGCAGAGCATGGTCCCGGTCACTGCCACGCCGTACGCAGATGCGAGCGCGCCAGACGATTCGAAGCCGATCACCAGCAGAATGACACCCGCCATCAGCGCCCAGTTGACGGCACCGATGTAGATCTGGCCCTGCGCATCACTGGAGGTGTGCTGGATGTGCATGCGCGGAATGTAGCCCAACTGGATCGCCTGCAGCGTCATCGAGAAGGCGCCGGAGATCACCGCTTGCGAGGCAATGATGGTTGCCATCGTCGACAGACCGATCAGTGGCAGCAGCGCCCAGCCCGGCGCCAGCAGGTAGAACGGGTTACGAACCGTTTCAGGGTTGCCCAGCACCAGCGCACCCTGGCCAAAATAGTTGAGCAGCAGTGCTGGCAGCACGAGGATGAACCAGGCACGTGAAATCGGCTTGCGGCCAAAGTGACCCATGTCGGCATACAGCGCCTCGGCCCCCGTCAGGGCGAGCACCACAGCACCCAGAATGGCCACACCAATGCCCGGATGAATGATGAAGAAATTCACACTCCAGGCCGGATTGACCGCTTTTAGCACTTCCGGCGACTGCATGATGCCGTAAACGCCCAGCGCGCCGAGCACCAGAAACCAGGTCACCATCACCGGGCCGAACAGCACGCCGATGCGTGCCGTGCCGTGGCGCTGGATCAGAAACAGCCCCACCAGCACGATCAGCGCCATGGGCACGATCCAGTGATCAAGGCCATCGAAGGCCAGTTCCAGCCCTTCCATCGCCGACAATACCGAGACTGCCGGGGTAATCATGCTGTCACCGTAGAACAGCGCAGCACCGAACAACCCGAACACCACCATCATCATTTGCAGTTTGGGGTGTTTGGCCGATGCTCGACGCGCCAGCGCCATCAACGCCATGATGCCGCCCTCGCCCTGGTTGTCAGCACGCAGAACAAACGCCATGTACTTGAACGAAACAACCCAGATCAGCGACCAGAAGATCAGTGACAACACTCCGAGTATCGCGTCATGCGTGACTTCCACGCCGTAACCGCCCTGAAACACTTCCTTGAGGGTATACAGCGGGCTTGTTCCGATATCGCCATAAACCACCCCCACTGCCGCGATCAGCAACCCGATAGGCTTGGCAGTGCCTGCGGCCTCCCCATGACTGTTTGTTTGACTCATCCACTACTCCCGGAAACCAGACATGAGGTTCAACACTGAGAACATCACAACGCGTAACAATTCAGATTCAGCCAGACATTGACATGCCTCGGCGCGATGGCGCGAAGCATAACGCAGCACTCGTTGTAATTCTTGGTGAAACGCAAACGGCGAAAATGATCAGGCCAGCGCGCCCCGTCTTTCAGGCAGTTTACGGGGAGATATTTCTCATTGAACGACGCAAATACCGGCCGGTCATTACTTAAGCTGGTATGACCCCCGAAGGTTGGACGCAACCTTTGGAGGCGTCATGGGTAAATATACAGTGCAGGCAAAACTCGCAGCCGTGAAAGAATATTG
>NZ_LKBW01000035.1 GCF_002699855.1 Pseudomonas amygdali
CCGAGTCTGCCCAGGTGGCATGACTCAAACAAAAGGGTCTCCGAGAAACCCGGGGCGGTTCACCATCCTCGATACTGAGCCAGCTCTTGCCATGATTATTGATGGCCTGGTAAGTCACCAGCATATCTTTAGGCTCAAGCCCGGGAATGTAACTTCTTGTAAAACCCAATTGCTGTTCGACACGATTAAGCGAGGTGGGAATGTTCAGGGCGTGACGCTCGTAACTCTTAAGACTGAGGATGTCTTCCTTGGTCAAAATAAGTGCCGCGCTCCGGCCTCCGCTTTTTTCATCATCGAGTATGACGCTCAAGTACTCTACGGGTTTTAAAGTAACCCGTGCGATATCTTCGTTTTCCAAGAGTGCTGCTTGACTCAACATACTGCACGTTCCTTGTACAAGTTATTCTGTTAGAGCAAAAAGCTCCAGGAGTGAGATCTGATCGTCTGTCATCAGTGATGGCGACTATAAAGGTGTTTTTGCGCGCTACAAGTAATGGCTCGTGATTTTCGGCAGGGATTGTTTTACGGTTTGTGTGTGTTTCTCTTTGGTGTGTAGGGCCGTGCAAACAGTGTGTGTAGTATTTGAAAAATAGGGGTGCCCTTGACGCGCCGACGCGCCTAAAATGCCGGTCTGATTTTTCGAGTCCCGGCCGGGACGCTTGAGGCACATTTTCAATGTCAGTCATTACCCCCACGTCATCCAGCACTGCGCCCGATCACCGCGCGCAGTTTCTTGGCCTGCTGGACACCAGCCTTTCACAGAACTCGTTGATCAAGCTGGTGCTGGCCAAATACGTGGGCAGCGAGGCCGAATTACAGCGGGTCATCATTAAACCGCTGACCGTCAAGGAACAGCCATGCCTTACCTTTGTGTATCGCTACAAGACCCGCGATATCACCAAGAATTTTCCGCTTGCAGAAGCGGTGGGCGCTATTGCCAGCCTGATACCTGAATCGTTCAAGAACGCGCATCTGCTGTCGCTGACCGACGAGGTGCAGCTGGAGTTCAGCAAGAAGGGCAAGAGCACGCTGTTCAAAAGCAAGGCTCAGCAGGAGCGTGAAGCTCCTTCGGCCGGGCATGATCGTGAGAAAAAGCGCTATCTGGAGCTGAGCCGCCCGTTCCTGGCCGACTTGGGTGTCACCAATCGGCAGCATGAACTGATCCCTGCGATGTCGCGCAAGTGGAAGCAGATCAACAAGTTCATCGAAGTGTTTTCCCATGCCTTGAGTTCATCGCCACTCAAGCTAGATCAGCCGATCAAGGTGGCAGACTTCGGCTCAGGCAAGGGCTACCTGACCTTCGCGATCCATGACTACCTGTGCAATACCTTGCAGGCGCAAGGGCAGGTGACCGGTGTCGAGCTGCGTGAGGACATGGTCACCTTGTGCAACAACGCTGCGGCGGGTCTTGAACACCCCGGCCTGACGTTCCAGCACGGCGATGTGCGTACTGTCGCGCCCAGCGCGCTGGATGTGATGATCGCGCTGCATGCCTGTGACATCGCAACCGACTACGCCATTCATATGGGCATTCGTTCCGGCGCCTCGATCATCATGTGCTCGCCGTGCTGCCACAAACAGATTCGCCTGCAGATCCAGAGCCCGGCCTTGCTGAAACCGATGTTGCAATACGGCCTGCATATGGGCCAGCAGGCAGAAATGGTCACGGACAGCCTGCGTGCCTTGTTGCTGGAAGCGTGCGGTTACGAAACCAAGGTCTTTGAGTTCATCTCTCTGGAGCACACCAACAAGAACAAGATGATACTGGCGGTCAAGCGCGCCGAACCGGTCAACCCGGACCTGTTGATCGCGCGTATCCAGGAGCTGAAGACGTTTTACGGCATCAGCGAGCAGTGCCTTGAAACGCTGCTGAGGGCGGACGGCTTCATCGGCTGAAACCGCCACCCTGCACACGTAGACCGAAGAGTCTTCGACCAACGGTCTGCTATCAGGCTGCTTCATTGCGCCAGGTCAATGGTTGTGCCTCGCACACGGCGGATGCTTGGGCTATCACCCAAGCATCCGAGCTACCCACGAGGGTCCGTCATGATCAGCACCTTTTTCATCCCCGCAGTGAACATCATCGGCACTGGCTGCATTGATGAAGCCATGCTCGCCATTCGCAAATACGGATTTCTCAAGGCGTTGATCGTGACCGACGCAGGGCTGGCCAAGGCCGGTGTGGCCAGTCAGGTCGCGGGGCTGTTGGTGGAGCAGGGCATCGACTCGGTGGTATATGACGGTGCCAAACCCAAACCGACCATCGCCAACGTCGAGAACGGTCTGGCCTTGCTGCGGGAACGCCAGTGCGATTTCGTGATTTCTCTGGGCGGCGGTTCACCTCACGACTGCGCCAAGGGCATTGCCCTGTGCGCCAGTAACGGTGGGCATATCAGCGACTATGAAGGCGTCGACCGTTCGGCAAAACCGCAGTTGCCGCTGATCGCGATCAACACCACCGCCGGAACCGCCAGCGAAATGACCCGCTTCTGCATCATTACCGACGAAGCGCGCCACGTAAAAATGGCCATCATTGACCGTAACGTAACGCCACTGTTATCCGTAAACGACCCGAACATGATGATTGCCATGCCCAAGTCACTGACCGCCGCCACCGGTATGGATGCCTTGACTCACGCGATAGAGGCCTATGTCTCGACGGCTGCCAATCCGATCACGGATGCCTGCGCGTTGCAGGCCATGGCACTGATTGCCAACAATCTGCGCGATGCCTTCACCAATGGAGCGAACATTACTGCACGCGAGAACATGGCATACGCACAGTTTCTGGCCGGCATGGCGTTCAACAACGGATCATTGGGCTATGTACACGCCATGGCGCATCAACTGGGCGGCTTCTATGATTTGCCGCACGGTGTGTGCAACGCCGTATTGTTGCCTCATGTTCAGCGTTTCAACGCCAGCGTCAGCTCTGCGCGCCTGACTGATGTTGCGCATGCGATGGGCTGCAATATTCGTGGTCTTTCTCCGCAAGAAGGTGCTCAGGCGGCAATCGAGGCCATTCGCGCACTGTCGGCTGCCGTGGAAATCCCGGCGGGGCTGGCGGTGCTTGGCGTCAAGGAAGAGGATTTCCCGATCCTGGCCACCAATGCCCTGAAAGATGCGTGCGGTCTGACCAATCCGCGTCGTGCCGATCTTGAGCAGATTAAGGAGATATTTCGTCAGGCAATGTGATTAACCGCAACAGACAGGCTAAAAATGGCAACGCTCTTACCCTACACACTTTCGGCCCGGAATATCTGTCTGGATATTTTCGACAGCAACGTACCGCGTTACTTTGATCCTGCGGAGCGCAAGCAATTTGCCAGCTTCCTGATGGCACCGTTGGGTCAGTACTTCGTTGTCGAGCGTGATGGCGATGTTCTGGCTTGCGGAGGATACCTCGTGCTGTCAGACCCGTCAGTGGCCGAGCTTACATGGGGCATGGTCCACGGTGAGCAACACGGTAGCGGCCTGGGGAGGTTTCTGACCCAGGCGAGACTTGATGTCGTAAGGTCATTACCGGGCGTTACACGTTCCCACATCGATACCAGCCAGCACGTTCAGGGCTTCTACTTGAATCTGGGGTTTGTCGTGACCTCTGTCGAAGTGGACGGGCATGGTCCTGGAATCGACAGTATCAGAATGGAGCTCGCGTTTTCGTGAGGGATGCTCGCGGCTGAACAGAGCCTGACCAAGGCTACAGAATATGAGTAAGGCAGGCCGCTCTGCGTTTAGCATTCAGACTGTTTTCGCGACCCTTCGCGAATAGGACTGGAAGTTCAACAAATGAGGCTTTGGGGTGCTCTTTTGCAATGCGTTTCTGCTTTGTTCCTGATGCTGTCGGGTGCGCAATACCTGGAGGCAGCGGACTTGCCGGAAGGTTTTGCCAAAGGGGTTACGGGTGGCGGAGCCGCCGCGGCAGTAAACCCTTCAACGCTTGACCAGCTTCGGTCTGCACTGTGCGCGTCTTACGACTCGCGCGGTGCCTGTACCGATGAAACCCCGCGGGTCATTGTGCTGGAGCACCTGTTCGACTTTCGCGGGAGTCTCGTTGCCAAAGGCAGCGCCGAAACCACCGAACCGGGCTGCATGGTCAAGCAGTGTCCGCATGGCGGCGAGCAGCTTGCTCTCAATGGTCCCAACAACTTCTGCCAATCCAGGCCACCGGTCATGGTGACCTACGACAATGCAGGGCTGAAGCCACTGAAAGTCGGATCGAACAAGACCCTGATAGGCGTGGGCAAAAAGGCCGGTATCCAAGGTGCAGGACTGTTCATCGGTGACGGCGCGCATAACGTGATTGTCCGTAACCTGACGCTTTCAGACATCAACCCGAGTGTCGTATGGGGCGGAGATGCGCTCACTCTGAACAAAGCCGATGGCGTGTGGATTGACCACAACACCTTCGCCCGTATCGGCAGACAAATGATCGTGACAGGCTGGGGCACTGCTTCACACGTCACCATTTCCAGCAATGAGTTCGATGGTCGCACGCCTTACTCGTCGACCTGCGATGGCCATCATTACTGGGTCTGGCTGTTCCTCGGCAGTCAGGACACGCTGACGCTGTCAAAAAACTACATACACGACGCCTCGGGAAGAGCGCCGCACTCCGGAGGCATGAATAATGCGCAAGTCCGCGCTCAACTGGTCAATAACGTTTTTCAGCGCATGACCTACCAGGGCGCAATCATGTCGCGGACTTCATCCTCACAGTTGCTGGTGGAAGGAAACGATTTTGAAAACGTAGCTCATCCACTGTTCAACGATACGGATCAGCCGGGTACCGCGTTTGCTTTGTTTGGGCCGGGTTCAGCTGGCGCAAACGATGTATGTATGAGTGTTATTGTAAGAGCATGTGTGGCGAATCAGCAGCAGATGAGTGGCGATGACTATCGTCCTCAGGACACATCTGTGCTGGAGGCTTTCAGGGATTATCGGCAGTTTCTGGTGGCGCCGGTTTCGGCGCAAGAGGCCAGGGCGCGCGTGCCGGAAGACGCAGGCGTGGGGAAGGTAGGTGTTGGTTTACGATGATGATTTCAATAGTTGAGTCGTATCGATCATCGAATAAACCGACTCACTGCCGGTCTTCATTTTGTGAAACAGTTTCAGGTCCACCAAACCATTCAGTACAGTTGCCGCTGTATTGTAAGCACACCCCAGCTTGTTTTTGACATCGGTCACGGTGAAAGACTTTATGTCTGATGAGTTGGCCACGTTGAAGATGATTCGTTGTTTGTCGGACAGCTTCGTGTACAGCCCCGACTCGTAAAGGAACGCGTTGAAGCGATCAATTGCAGCCACGTTCGCTTCGTGATTTCTCGTAAACTCTTTGATGGCCCGTGCAATGACCTGGCATTGATAGTCGATGAAGTACGTCAGGTCCATGTCATCCGTTTCGGTGTACAGGTAGCTTTTTCCATACTTGATCGGAGCGATTTTCAGAAGCGTGCTGATGGCGATATACCTGAATCCGCCAAAACCACATTTGAACAGGTACCAATAAAATAACGACCTGGCGACTCGACCGTTGCCATCGTGAAATGGGTGCTCATAACCAATCACGAAATGGAGGATGACCGCTTTTATCAACGGATGAATGTAGGTTGGACTGTCCAGGTCCGAGTGCTCGCTATTCGCCCACGCAATAACCGACAGAAGCCGTTTCTGAATGCCTTGAGCGGGCGGTGGCTGATGAACAATGTTTCCGTTTCCATCCTCGACAACAACGTCATCCACTGACCGTAATTCGCCTGGATAATAACGCTCGTCTTCTATCCCTTCGACACCCACCTGATGCAGGTCGGTTATCAGCTCAAGCGACAGTTCCTGGTCCCGGCATTCCCACGCATGTTGCATCATCCGGAAATTACCGATGATCATCTTTTCGTCGGGAGTCCGGGCGCTACGCTTTCTTTTCAGCAACTCCTTTGCTGCTTTGGTAGTCGTTGCAGCCCCCTCAAGCTGGCTGCTGCTGATCGCCTCGTCTTCGACCAGATCGTTAAGCAGGTACGTCAGTTGCCTGGACTCTCCAATTCTGGAGCACATCCATTCCAGCGCCGCTGTGGTCGTATTCTGGTCACCGGCAGAGACAGCCATTTGCATTGCAGGCGTATAGAGAAAGCCGCAGGGCCGAGATGGTTCACCCAGAGATATGGCCGTGACTAGCTGGCGATTTCTGGCTTGCCTGACGACCGACCAGGCCAGAGCTGCATCCAGCGATTTCGGAAATCTGAAACGCAGTTTATCGAAATGCAGATAACGTCCCTGCGCATCGAAGGGCTGCGCAAGCTCAAGATAGGCGTCTGCCTGATCGGCGTGGTCGCTGATAATCATGGCGAACGGATTCTGGATGAGCGCAGGCGGCGACTTGACCATGATTTCAAATTTCCAGGAATTTGAGATGGAGAGTACGGAGGTTGGGGTTTTATTTCAATTTTTTGCAAAATTGAAATAAGTATCAAAGCGAAACCGGGCACTCTATCTGGAGTGTCTACCCACTATTCGAGTCACCACCGCCGATCTCCTCTATACCGCCCACCCCAGCGTGATCGCTGTCAGCGTCAAATAGCGTAAAGCTTTTGCAAAAGTGACAACCAGCAGAAAGCTCCAAAGCGGCTCACGCAGGACACCGGCGATCATGGTGATCGGGTCACCGATGATAGGCACCCAACTTAGCAACAATGCCCAGCGTCCATGGCGTCTGTAAATGATTTGAGCTTTGTCGAGGTGTCGCTCGCTGATGGGGAACCAGCGCTTGTGCCGAAAGCGTTCAACCGAGCGCCCCAGATACCAGTTCACGACCGACCCCAGAACATTGCCCGTCGTTGCGGTCAGCAACAGAAGTGTCGTCACGTAATGTTCCGAAAGGAGCATGCCAGCCAATACCGCTTCAGATTGCAGCGGCAGAAGCGTTGCGGCACCAAATGCCACGGCAAAGAGGCCCAGATAGCTGGTCAGCTCGAACACGATGTCATCTCACGAATACAATCCGTTCCAGCCGTGGACACCCACGTACACGCCGACGCAAATGATCAATACGCTGGAAAGATACGGGGCTCGTCGGGCAGCTGCATTGAGCCAGGGAAAACGGTTTGATGCTTTGCGAGCGCCGATAGCGGCAGCGGCTCCGACAGTCACCAAAGTGATTGCCAAACCAATGCTGAAACAAAGCACCATCGCGGCCCCCAGCGTGACTTGCTTCACTTGCAGGCACAACAGCAAAACAGTGATTGCAGCTGGGCAAGGGATGAGCCCGCCGGTCAAACCGAACATCAGAATCTGACCGTTGCTGACCTCACGGTGGGAGAACCGCTTGCGAATGTCTTCGGCATGGGCCTTCTCATGAGCATCCTGATAACCCTCGGCAGCTAGCGTGAATCTTTGCGGATTGCCGTGATCATGGCTATGGCCGTGCTGGTGTTCCAGGTCATGGTCATGGCTTTGATGGTGTATTTCGTGGTCGTGGTGATCGCAGTGGGCACCGTTTTCTTCTTCGAATTTAAACAGCTGCTCGCCACGCCATGTGCGCCACAACATCCACAGCGCGATGGCGATGATCAGTGCCGAGGATGCAAGTTGAAAGTAGGGCTCGGTCGTTTCGGCATCCAGGCCCTGACCCAAATACATGCCGCCGATGGCGACCAACCAGACAACAGCGGTATGGGAAAGCGTTGCCGCCAGCCCGAGCATGACAGCCTGCTTCACCGATCCCCGAATGGCCACGATGAATGCCGCCATCATGGTTTTGGAGTGCCCCGGCTCCAGGCCGTGCAATGCCCCTAAAAGGATGGCGCTGGGGAAGTACAGCCAAGCGTGGGCACCGCCTCGCTGCAATAAATCGGCAAAGTCGGGCATGTGAGGCCTTACAGGTATTTAGTGATTTGCTTGAAGGCTTCAAGTGGCGCTCGCTCGCCTTTGGCAAGAGCACCCATGGTGTTTTCAAGGCAGTGATCGATATGATCCTGGATCAGCGTGCGTTTCGCCTGACATATCGCTTTCTCGACTGCATGAAGCTGTTGAGCAATGTCCACGCATTCGCGGCCGTCTTCGATCATGGTGATGATGCTTCGCAAGTGGCCGTCTGCACGCTTGAGACGTTTGATGATCGCCTCGTGTGACTGGTGCGTATGGTCGTGTGGGTGGTCGTGCTCACTCATTGCCTGAGCCTGTTGGGTGAATGATCCAGGCTGACACCTTATCCTCCCTGGGGGGATAAGGTCAAAGGTGTTGCGCCTGACGTTGCTATTTGGTTGATTGAGGATGGGACTGGCAGGGTGTTGGTTACCCTCAGGCCCCTCTGAACTTGAGGGCTTGGGTGCAACGGATAGTGGCCTGTTAACGTTCGCAGGCCATCTTCAAAAAACAGTCAGGTAGTTGATTTCAGTTTCCAGGGTTCTGACGCTTGAGCTGGCGCGAGCACGTGCTTCCTGCCAAGTCGTTAGCATGTACCCAAGCTTGGTAAGTCGTCATTCCTGACGCTGCGTACTATCGCTTTTTCGGCGATCAGGTGGCTGGAATGCGTTGATGTATGGATATCAGTCTGACTGAAGATAGAAGCGATACCGAACATGAGCAGCTATGCGAAGGAGCGTAGATCCCGCTCGGACAGCGGTAGAGGTTGTCACGCTACGTGCCATTCGGAGATTTGAGGAGAATTAACGAGTTAGGAAAAATATGGAGCGGGTAGAGGGAATCGAACCCTCAACTAAAGCTTGGGAAGCTTTCGTTTTACCACTAAACTATACCCGCTCTGGGAGCTGCTCTGAGCGGCTGACTTTTTACCAGAACCCTGCCTTGATTTGAAGCGCTAATTTCACCGCGCANGCGATTTCCCCCCTGATCCCCCCCCCCCCCCCCGCCAGCTGCACATGCGTGTGGGCTGACGGAGAGGCGCTCACGGGTTTCAGAAGGCGAAAGTATGGTGGCCCTGAACCCGGTTGTAGACGCTGGATGACGCTTGTGCCGGTTGCAGGAAGTTCATGAGCGCCTGTTTCGAGTCGCGGCAGGCGGCCTTGTGTTCCATGTCCAGAAAGTGGCCTGTGGCTTCGATGGTGTTGAAGCTGCAGTTCTGCAGGTATCGGGAGAACTGCGCGGCGTCGTTCGCGGAGGTGTACTCGTCCCAGGCACCATTGATGAAAAGCACCGGCACCTTGATGCGCTGCCCTGCTGTCAGGTAGTTGTCCGGGTCAAGCTCCAGTACCTGACTGAAGTGATGGTGCATCTGGTCATATTCATGACCGTCCAGGCTGCTGACATGGCGATAGTTGACGCGCTTGAACAGAGCCGGCAGGTGCTTGCCGATAGTGTTGTTGATCAAATGCCCCATGTCGTAACGGCTATGTGCGCCGAGGTAGTCGAGGCCTTTGTCCAGGTACTCGCGCATTGGGCCGTTGATGACCGGTGAGAACGAGCTGATGACTGCGCTTTCGATGCGTCTTGGTTGATGCGCCAGCGCAACCAGCGTAGCTGCGCCGCCCCAGGAGAAGGACAGAACGTGCTCGGCGTTGAAATGGTCGATCAGTTCCAGCAACAGCTGACCTTCCTCTTCCCGGGTCAGCGGTGCGCCGTGCACGTTATGTGGCTTGGACCTGCCCGAGTAAGGCTGGTCATACAGCACCACGTTGAAGGTGGGGTAAAGGTTGCGGACGGTCTGAGCAAATGACGCGGTGGTGGCCAGTGAGCCGTTGACCAGAATGATGGTCTTTGCGGCGGCATCGGTGTGATAGAATTCGGTATAAACCCGAAACTGTCCTTGTATGTCCAGCACTGCTTTTTCTGGCGACATAGGTGTTACTCCTGGCGTAAACAGGTAGACGTGCACATGACGTTGCACGAGTTTCGTGACAGGCAGGCGATAGCCGATTAAAGGCCCATGTCGATCCGATAAGCTGTTCGACAGGTATTGTTATTGGCGGGCTATGTGTCGCGAACCAGCGGCTCGATACGACAAAGTGTTTCTTGGAATAATGGATTGACTCATCAGTCGCATAAGGACTGATAATCCCAGTCAAGCAGTCGATCCGTTAACCCGCAAGTGTCATTCGTACCTTGTTTGCGTAATCCGCCAAACGGTTGTGACTTTTCAGAACAGGCTGATTTCCGCAGCGTGCAACGCCCGGTAGCCGCCGGGTGCCAGGGCAGGGTCCAGCGCCAGCGCGCCAATATTCTCCCGGTGCAGGCGCAGCACTTTGTTATTGAAGTGACCGAACATCCGTTTCACCTGGTGATAACGACCTTCGACAATAGTCAGGCGTGCGCTACGTGGCCCCAGCAGGGTTAATTGCGCCGGTTGCGTGGTGATGTTCTCAAATGAAAAATACATACCGGCAGCGAATGTGGCTGCGTAGCGTTCGTCGATCGGTTGTTCGGTCTCGACGTAATACACTTTGGGCATTTTGGTCTGCGGCTGGGTGAGGCGTCGTGACCATTGACCATCGTTGGTAATCAGCATCAGGCCAGTGGTGTTGAAGTCCAGCCGCCCGGCGATATGCAGCTCGTGTCTGTCAGGCTCGTCCAGCAAGTCGAGAACTGTCGGGTGCTGTGTATCAACTGTCGCGCTGACGCAGCCTTCAGGTTTGTGCAGCATGAAATAGCGGGCAGCTTTGCCGGCTTGCAGTATTTCCCCGTCGAGCGCTACGCGACTGAACTCGCGCACTTCGTGGTGCGGGTCGCTGGTTGTTTGCCCGTCTACCTGCACCCGCCCGCTGGCCAGCGCCAGGCGCACGCTTTTGCGATTGAGGCTTGGCAGGTTACTGAGGAAGCGATCAAGGCGCATAGCAACAGCGGCTGATAGGGGATGGGGGGCGCATCTTACTTGTTGATCCGGTCGGCAGACTGGCCGGATGCGGCCTCCTGGATCCCGGCGCAACGCGGACACAGACACGCCTTATCGCGGATGTCCGCAGGCAGGGCTTCAAGCAAAGCCGGGTCGATGCTTTCCGAAAAGCACCAGCAGGCCTGATCTGCCGTACGCGGGTCAGCCAGGCTGCACTGGTTGCTGAAACCGCATAGAGGGCAAAGGCGGGTGTCGTTCATGGCGATTGTCTTGCTCGATGATCGGGGCAGTTGGTTCAGGCGCTTCTGCCAATTGGCTATGTTGCAGGGGGATGATAAACCGGTGCGCGGCGCAACAGTGCAGATATTGCTGCGCATCGGCAGTGCACCAGCAGCACCCTGTCGTAATGAATGCCCTGTGTCGACAGGCTGTGGAACAGGTCGCTCAACGAAGGGGGCGCCTTGCCGAAGCGGTTGCGTACCGTCAGTACATCCATTGGCGTTGGCGGTAACCAGCCCTTGAGGGGCGATGCGTTCGAGTTGCCTACCACCCGTGCAATATCGTCATAGGTTTCGTAACTGGCTGTCTGGAACTTGGACAGGCTGTAGTTCTTCAGCCTGCCGGGCAGTGAAGTGCCCGCGATGATCTTGTCCGTCATCAGCAATGGCTCATGCGCGGCTACTGGATACATCAGGATATTTTCCTTTGTATTGGAAATGGCAAACGGCCGGGCATTCTTGTTGACGATACGGTGCAATTTGGGGTCGACCAATTCATAACCATGCGGCGCATAGGTGCGGATCTCCGTGCCGTTGGGGATCTTCACCGTCGCAGTCCACGGGGTGTAGTACCCGTGGGTGCTGACCACCAGTGTCCGCGCCTGACCTCTGTCCGACGTCCAGAGCAGGAAGCGGCGGCCCAGCTTCCAGGCATGCACCGGCACCAAACCGGGCGACACTATGCTGGTGATGGTCCAGCGTTTTAGCAGGGCGTCGGTATGAAAGAATTTTTCCAGTCGTGTATGGCGCGGTTTTAATGGCCGCGCGCCTAAATGACTGGAGCCTCGTGAGCCACCGGACAACACTAAAGACGCCCCCGCTGTATGACCGGCAGGTTTGACGATTTTGGTCAGTGTGCGCAGTAGTCTCGGTGTCTGCGGCCCAAGCTGTAACAAGCCCAGCGATAATGTTGCCTGCAGCGCCTGATTCTTTTCTGCGTAACGACTGCCCGGCAAATTCGCGGAGGCAACGCTCAGTGCAGTAAGGCCGACATCCGCTGCCAGCGACGCTAAAAACGCCGGTGTCAGCAACAGAGACATGGGCACCAGCAAACGCTGTAAATGGTGTAGACGGTCTGTCCAGTACGCCAGCGAAACCTGTGCGGAGGTCACGATCTGCTTTTCTGCATCAGCCATCGAATTCTGTTTCAGGAGTTGATGCAGATAACCGAACGGCGAGCCCTCCAGTTTTTTTTCACACAATGAGTGGTGCAGGGCTTTTCGAGTGTCAGGGTTGTACAGCGCATCCGCCCACGGGCGCAGGATGGAGACGGGCGGACCGGGTGCCTGAACGCCGCCCCATAGCTTGAACAGGTAGTCCAGACGTTGGTGATGGCGCACGGGAATGTAGCGCATCACGGCTTCACGCCAGTCCGGTTGGGCGGTCTTCAGGTTCAGATAGCGTTCAAGTGCATCGCCGTCCGTAAACTCGATAAAGGCTTCGGGATACCCAGGCTGATAGAGCACCTTCGGTTTACCGGGTTGCTCAAGTATCAACAGCCCGGTGTATTGATGTTCCATGCCGTCGATCAGCGAGCCCTGAACGAAGAAGCCAAGTACCAGCCAGTGATTGGGCGCAGAAGGGGCGAGCGCTTCAACGACTTGATCGAAACCGCTGCGTTTGAGGCTGCCGCGCTTCAGGCTGATCAGCGCCTGATGGATGAAGGCTGATTTGAGTGCCTGTTCGATGGCTTCTTTTTGCTGCCCCCAGAATTCTTGAATACGTTTGGTCATCCAGTTCAGAAAATCGAATGCCTTGATATAGTCTTCAAGTGCCTGCGGCGTGATCGCCAAACTCTGGCCCTGAGCGCGTACGCCCTGGCCGGTGGTGTCGAGAAAGACCTCTGTAATACCGTCGTGATCAATGTAGCCCTGAGGAGCATCCACCCGGTAGTTGATCACCAGCGCTTCGCTCAGGCTGATCGGTTTTTCATCGGGCGTGTGAACATGCGTGGGTGGATTGCGGGCTCCGCCCAGCGGGCTGATAGAGTTACCGGATTGATAGGCGATGAACACGTGGTCAGGGTTGAGCGTCAGACCGTGATGTTCCAGCAGATAAGTCTCCATGACCTGCGCAGCCATTCTGGAGGCCGAGGGGATGTGCTCCAGAAGAGCAGGGTTGGCCTGCCAGAGGTCTACCGCCCCGGCCAGCTTGAGGCTGCGCGATACAGTCTTGAGCAGGTCGATGTTCTGGCTGTTGAGCTGTGTCTCGGCAAATGATGCCTGGGTCAGTTCGGTAAAAACGTCTTCTGCGAGCAGCGGCGCGCTGGCAACTATGCCTGCGTCCTGATCAAGCGCATGCAACGCGTAGCCATAGAGCCTCGAGGCATTCAGGGCCGCCAGCAGCCTGTTGGTCATCTGGTCCGGATCATCGCTGATGTATTCGATGACGTTGCCCTTGGCACTCAGTATGTGAATGAAACAGTGGGAGGTGGTTTTCGACCTGACCTGAAAAATTCCCGGCACCGTTTTGCCGTTGAGTGACAAGATTCGAACCTCGGATTTCTCACCGCGGCCGCTCTGTTCCAGTGTCGCTACGTCGGCAGGGAAATCACTGAGCCCCAGAGCGTCCAGCGTCAGGAAATAGCCGTCGCGGCTGATGTGCCCGTGGAAGAACCGGTGAGCCAGCCCATCCAGAAAACCCAACCGCGACAAGGTGCGGCAGGTGACTGTGTGTCGTGTCCTGAAAGCCTCCAGAGCCATGCTGTAGTCGCGATCCAGCGGTGTCTCGCTGAGCCACTTGAGCACCTGCCTTGCGCTCAGTGACGGGGCTTCCTCGGACAAGGGCGTGTCGATGATTTCACTGCGATACAGGGCCACGAACTGTTCTGGATCGAAGACCGCCAGTGCTACGTTGGTCAGCGACATGTCAATGCTGTAACGCTCATGCCCCTCGTCGTTCAGGGCGGGCAGGGTCTGCGTGCTGAACGTGATCCGCAGCGTGTCCGGGTCCAGCGTCTTGCCGGTCTTTTGTTTGAGCAGCATGACGAGTTGTTGGTGGACATAGTGTTTTCGAGTCGGCGGGAAGTCCATATCCAGCTGGCACGCTTCAAGGAGCAACGCCGAGTTGGCGATCAGCTGGAAACCCGGGCTTTTGCGCAGTGCTTCGAGCGTGCGTTCGATGCGTGCGGTCTTATCTTGCGTAGCGTGCTTTTCGGCCAGCGGTGGCAGTGGTTGTTCACGGGGTGGAAACCGGAGCGCAGGCAGGGCCAAGGGCGCCCAGGCATTGAGCGTATCGTGTCGGCTGTTGCTGTGCTCGGGCAGCAGAACGCTTGGCTGTTCCAGCAGAAACGATGAGGCGTGAAAGAGGGTGTCCTGGCGAAGCGGACTCCAGATGTGGTTCATGACGGCTGGTCGAAGTGAGTGGATGCGTACTATGCCGGCAAGACCGTCCGAACATGACATAACTATGTAGTAGTGGCAGAGCCTTTGGAGTAACAGAGCTGTTTCAGAAAGGGCGGCACGTCAGAGCATGCCGCCTTTTCGCTTACATCTGTTGCAAGTGGGCACGCCAGCCGCCGAGATGACTGATGTCGCGAGCACCTGTCAGGCCGTAGGCTTCACAGATAAACCCGGTCTCCCAGCGGCCATCGGCCAGTTGCACCTTACCCAGGCCCAGCGGTGCCGGAATGCCGGTCAGAAACGAACCCAGCTCGACACTGGGCAACTCCCAGACTTCCACCTCAATGGCCACACCGTCTTCGGCCACCCGTACCATGCCTGGACGAAAAGGCGGGCCACCGGCCAGCGCGAACAATTTATAGTCGGCTGAGCTGTGTGTGCACTCCAGCAAACGGGCACCGCGTCGCTTGAGCTGCCAGTTCAACGCCAGTCCGTCCAGGTGCGCGCCGCATACCACCAGCCGGGCCATATCGTTACCTGCTACGGCCTTCGGCGCGGGCAATCGAGGTGCTTCACCTCCGATCAAAGGCAGGGCGGTGTGCCGCTGGAAAGCATCGGCCAGACTGAGCAGGTATTGATCGGTGAATGCCCGTCCTAACAACGTAATGCCCCACGGCAGACCGTTGCTCATGAAGGCACTGGGTACGGCGATGGCGGCGTAGTCGAGCAGGTTGACGAAGTTCGTGTAATAGCCCAGCTCCGAATTGCGCAGCACTGGCTCGGCAGCCAGTTCTGCTGAAGTTACCGGGCGGCCGATGCTCGGCGTTACCACGCAATCCAGCCCTTCAAGCGCCCGATCGCAAATCATTTTGAGCGCCTGTAGACGGTATTGCGCCCGAAACGTATCGACCCCGCTGATTTGGGGGGCCTTGGCCAGCACGTCGCGGATCACCGGCAATACCGCGTCAGGGTGTTCTTCCATTAACTGCCCGGCAACGCTGTAGCGTTCGGCCACCCACGGCCCCTCGTACAACAACCGCGCCGCTTCGAGAAACGGTGACAGGTCTACCATGACAGCTTCGCCGCCCAGCGCAGTGAGATGGGCGATGGCCGCGCTGAACAGCCTCGGTCCTTCGTTACAGCCAAAGAATTCCAGGTCTTCAGCGCGTGGTACGCCGAAGCGAAACGGTCGAGGTGCGCCGAATGCCGAAAGGTCATTCCACTGCGGGTTGCGTCGGCTGTATTCATCGTGCGGATCAAGCGTGGCAACCAGCCCCAGCAACTGGCTGGCTTCCCTTGCTGTGGCAGTAAAGATCGACACGCAATCCTGCGTGCGGCAAGCGGGTACGACACCAGCGGTGGAAATCAGCCCCTTGCTGGCTTTCAGCCCCACCAGATTGTTCAACGCTGCGGGCACACGGCCCGAACCCGCCGTGTCAGTGCCCAGCGAGAAGCTACTGACCTCCAGCGCTACGGCCAGTGACGAACCTGAGCTTGAGCCGCCGGACGGGTACTCTTTCAAGACACTGTTGGGGCAGGCGCCATAGGGCGAGCGGCTGCCATTCAGGCCGGTGGCGAACTGGTCCAGATTGGTCTTGCCCATGGGCACCGCCCCCAGCGCGATCAATTGCTCGACGATGGTTGCCGAGCGCTCTGGGGTGTAGGCGTACGCCGGGCAGGCAGCGGTGGTCGCAATGGCGGCCAGATCAATGTTGTCCTTGATCGCGAAGGGCACGCCATACAGTGGCAGGCTTTGAATATCGCGATTTTCCAGCGCGGCCAGATAGGGCTCCAGTTCAGCCGGGCTGAGCAGGTGAATGAACAGGTGATAATCCGCGTTGAGCGTTGCGGCTTTTTCCCGTAGCGCCAGAATCAGCTGGCGTGGGGAAATCTGGCCGGACAGGTAAGCAGTGCGTACGGTATCCAGGCGCAGGTCGTTGGGCAGTGCTGAGTCGTTCATGACGCAATTCCATTGAAAGTGAAAAGTTGATCGGTTCAGTCTGCTGCCAGCACCACCACCCGCTGCCCTGCGCGTACTGCCGAGCCGGGTTGCACCCTGACTTCCTGCACCACACCTGCGACTGGCGCGAGCAGGGGGATTTCCATTTTCATGGACTCCAGAATCACCAGCACATCACCCGCTTCGACACGCTCGCCGGGTTGCACCTGGACCTGCCAGAGATTGCCAGCGATGTGGCTGTCGACGCCTTGTTGGCCCGTTTGCAGTGGCAACTCTTCGGTGTTTGGCGCGACGCCTTCATCGCTCTGAAAGTCGGCCTGGCCGTTGGCGATCCAGCGTTCGCGTTCGGCGTTGAACGCGGACTGTTGCTGAGCACGGAATGCCGTGATGCCTTCGGCTTCGCGGGTCAGGAAGGCCTGGTAGTCAGCCATGTTCAAGGTGCTGTGTTCGATGTTCAGATCGAAGCGGCCCAGCGGGAAATCGCGACGGATGCGTAGCAATTCGTCGGCGCTGACCGGGTAGAAGCGGATCTGGTCGAAAAAGCGCAGCAGCCATGGCTTGCCTTCGAAGGCGGCAACGTTGCGGTAGCGATTCCACATCTGCAGCGTGCGGCCGACGAATTGATAGCCGCCGGGGCCTTCCATGCCGTACACGCACATGTAGGCACCGCCGATGCCGACCGAATTCTCGGCGGTCCAGGTGCGCGCCGGATTGTACTTGGTGGTCACTAATCGATGACGCGGGTCCAGAGGCGTGGCGACCGGTGCGCCGAGGTACACATCGCCCAGCCCCATGACCAGATAACTGGCGTCGAACACCGTACGCTGCACCTCGTCAAGATTGGGCAGGTCGTTGATGCGCCGGATAAACTCCAGATTGCTCGGGCACCACGGTGCGTCCTTGCGCACGGTGGTCATGTACTTCTCGATGGCCAGCTGACAGGCCGGATCATCCCAGGACAACGGCAGATGAACGATGCGCGACGCCACTTGCAGGTCTTTCGCTGCGCACACTGCGTCCCACTCTCCAGCGACGATGTCGAGCAGTTGTCGGAGGGGCAGTTGTTCGGGGCGGTAATGGACTTGCAGCGAGCGAATACCAGGCGTCAGGTCAATCACGCCCCCCAGTTGCTTGGCCTCCAGCGCCAGCATCAAGGCATGGCCGCGCAGACGCAGCACCAGATCCAGCTCTGGCGCCCCGATTTCCAGGAGCAGGTGGGTATCGCCGGACAGGCGTGCAACCAGGCGTTTATCGTCCTGACCTATGTCGAGAATGACCGGGGAGGGCAAATCCTCTATGCGCACAGCTTCGCTCCCACGGGAGTTTGCGATGCCTTGTGGGAGCGGACTTGTCCGCGAAGAGGGCGGTACAGTCGATGTATTTTCTGCGTCTGGAATATAGCCTTCGCGAACAAGTTCGCTCCTACTGGAGTCCGCGGTGCCTTGTGGGAGCGAGCTTGCTCGCGAAGAGGTCGGTACAGTCGATGTATTTTCTGCGTCTGGAATATAGCCTTCGCGAACAAGTTCGCTCCTACTGGAGTCCGCGGTGCCTTGTGGGAGCGAGCTTGCTCGCGAAGAGGTCGGTACAGTCGATGTATTTTCTGCGTCTGGAATATAGCCTTCGCGAGCAAGCTCGCTCCCACGGGAGTTTGCGATGCCTTGTGGGAGCGAGCTTGTCCGCGAAAAGGGCGGTACAGTCGATGGATTTTCTGCGTTTGGAATATAGCCTTCGCGAACAAGTTCGCTCCTACTGGAGTCCGCGGTGCCTTGTGGGAGCGGATTTGTCCGCGAAGAGGGCGGTACAGTCGATGTATTTTCTGCGTCTGGAATACAGCCTTTGCGAACAAGTTCGCTCCTACACCGTTCTGCATGACACGCCTCGACGCTTACCGGAGTGAATCGGACCCTGTCGCCAGCCTTCAACTGCCCCAGCTGCCACAAGTCCGCTTCGATAATGGTCACCGGGCATACGAACCCACCCAGGCTCGGTCCGTCCGGACCTAGGATCACGGGCATATCGCCGGTGAAATCCACCGCGCCGATCGCATAGGGGTTATCGTGAATATTGGACGGGTGCAGACCTGCCTCGCCACCGTCAGCGCGCACCCATTCGGGTTTCGGGCCGATCAGGCGCACGCCGGTACGGCTGGAGTTGAAATGCACTTCCCAGTCGGTTGCAAAAAACGTCTCTATGTACGCTTCGGTAAAGTATTCCGGCGCAGCATGGGGGCCGTAAATGACCCTTATACGGCGAATGTCAGGCAGCGCCTCAAGTGCGTCATCGGCAATCCGCTGGCCCGCGCTACGATCCACCAATGGCGCAATGTGCAACACATCACCGGCCCGCAACGCCCGCCCGCCATGCCCGCCGAACTGGCCGAGGGTAAAGGTGCTTTTGCTGCCCAGATAATCCGGCACGTCCAGCCCGCCACGTACGCACAGGTAGCTGCGTACGCCGGCACCTGCAATGGTGCCCAGCGCAAGGGTCGAGCCTGCGCACACCAGCAGCGCGGCGTTCATGGCGCGGGGTTCGCCATCGAGCGTGATCGGGATCTGCGCACCGGTCACGGCAATCACGGCATCGGTATTAAAGCGCAGCAACGGCCCGCTCATGGTGATTTCCAGCACAGCGCATCCTTCGGCATTGCCCAGCAGGCCATTGCCCTGGCGCAACGCGCGGCTGTCCATCGGCCCGGATGGCGGTACACCGACCGCCCAGTAACCCAGCCGCCCCGGATAATCCTGAACGCTGGTCTGCGTGCCGCCGCTCAACACTTCGAAGGTGTCAGCGTGATACACCAGACCTTCCAGGCAGCGGGTCCACGGCTGGCCGCTGGCCGCTGGCCGCTGGCGAACGGCGTGTCGGCAATGATCTGGCGCAGGTAGTCGCGATTGGTCTCGACCCCGTACAGGCGCGTTTCGTTCAGCGCATCGATCAGCCCGGTGCTGGCCTGCTCGCGGGTCTGCGCCCAACTGATCAGCTTGGCGATCATCGGGTCAAAGTACGGCGGTATCTCGCAGCCCGCTTCAACCCAGGTGTCGATGCGCATTGCATGGCCATCGGCAGGCGGAAAATTCACCGCCGTCAGCAGGCCGGGGCAGGGCTGGAAGTCACGGCCCGGATCTTCCGCGTACAGCCGTGCCTGAATGGCATGGCCGGACGGTTTCAGGCCGGCCTGCAATTGCTCCAGTGGCGGCAGGTCTCCGGCAGCCAGTTGTACCATCCAGCTGACCAGATCTACCCCCCACACCTGCTCGGTGACGCCGTGTTCGACCTGCAGACGAGTATTTACTTCCAGAAAATAGAAGCGCTGATCCTCACTGTCGAAGACGAATTCGACGGTGCCTGCGCTGCGGTAATTGACCGCTCTGGCGAGTTTGATGGCTGCCGCGCAAAGTTCATCGGCCATGCCGTCGGGCAGGTTGGGGGCCGGGTTTCTTCCAGCACTTTCTGGTTGCGGCGTTGCACCGAGCAGTCACGTACGCCGAGCGCAAGCACCTCGCCCTGACCATCACCAAACACCTGCACTTCCAGATGGCGGGCACGCTGAATGTATTTCTCGATGAACACACCCGCGTCGCTGAAATTGTTCTGGCCGAGGCGCTTTACCGCCTCGAACGAATCTGCCAGCTCTTCAGCGCTGCGGCACACTCGCATGCCAATGCCGCCACCGCCTGCAGTGCTCTTGAGCATGACCGGATAGCCGATATCACGCGCCGCTGCGATGGCTGATTCCACGCTGTCGAGCAGTTCGGTGCCTTCCAGCATGGGCACGCCGTGCTGTCTGGCCAGTGCGCGAGCGGTATGCTTGAGGCCGAAGACGCGCAGTTGCTCGGGCGTTGGCCCGACGAAGGCGATACCTGCGTCTTCACAGGCCTGGGCAAACGCGGCGTTTTCGGAGAGAAAGCCGTAGCCAGGATGAATGGCTCTGGCACCGCTGGCTTTAGCGATGGCGAGGATCTTGTCCACCGCCAGATAAGTTCCCGCTGCGCCGCCTTCGCCCAGGCTGTGGGCTTCGTCGGCCTGCATCAGGTGCAGGCTTGCGGCGTCGGCTTCGGAATACACCGCCACACCTTTAACCTGCAAGGTGCGCAGGGTCCGCAGGATACGGCAGGCAATGGCGCCACGGTTGGCGATCAGCAGTTTGTCGAACATGGCATAACCCCGGAAACCCAGACGCGCTTGGTTTCGTGATGGGAAGCGGGCCGTCCCGCTATTGATCTATCTACGCAACGGTCGTCCGTTGCTGAGGGTTGGTGCCGGGTCAGTCGCGAATCAGCAACTGCGCAGGCGTCGGGTTGTAGCCGTTGCAGGGGTTGTTGAGCTGCGGACAGTTGGAAATCAGCACGATCACGTCCATCTCGGCGCGCAGTTCAACGTACTTGCCGGGCGCGGAAATACCGTCTTCGAAGGTCAGGCCGCCTTCGGCTGTCACCGGCACGTTCATGAAGAAATTGATGTTCGGACCGATGTCGGCCTTGGTCAGACGCCCGTCGTGCAGGCAGGCGCGCAGGTAGTTGTCGCGGCAGCTGTGCATGTAGCGTTTTTCCAGGGCGTAGCGCACGGTGTTGCTCTCTTGCGCGCATGCGCCACCGAGCGTGTCGTGGCGACCGCAGGTGTCATCGACAATGGTCAGCATCGGCTGACCGAGGTTGGAAAACAGCACGCTGCCGGTGGTCAGGTACACGCTGTTCTGGCGGCGCAAGGTGCGTTGTACGTCGTAGCGTTCACGCGGGTTGGCGAGGCTGAAAAACAGCGTGTCGACCGCCTGGTTGCCTTGCAGATCGAGGATGCGCACGGTCTGCCCGGCCTTGACTTCGGCCAGGAACGGCTCGCCTGCCGGTATGGTTGCGTCGCAGCAAATGTGAGTGTGTGAATTCATGACAGGGCTCCTCAGGCGAACAGGCGGTCGGTGTTGATGAAGCCGCGCTCGTTTTCCGGGCGCGAGGTGCGGCAGTGCTCGGCAACGCTGGCGTCGGCCTTCATCCAGCTGAGTCTGAGCGGTTGTGGGGCGTATTGCGGGTTGGGGTCCATCGGATGTTGCAAGGCGGTCAGCACCACCAGCGTGTCCATCGGTGCGTACAGCTCGATGTAGTCACCGGCTTTCGAGTTGTTCGCGGCGAAGTGCAGGATTCCTGCCTCGTCGACATTGATGCGGCTGAACAGGTTGAGGGTCATCAGCAGGTCGGACAGCCCCAGCCCCCATTTGCCCAGCTCGACCAACAGGTTGTCGACGCCATTGCGAAAGAAGCCGTTGCGCAGTTCCTGATAGCGGCCCTGACCGTATTTTTCAGCGACTTCCTGAGCATTGAGCACGCCACCAATGCTGTCGCTCCAGCCACAGGTGTCGGTGACGATGGCCGCCAGCACGCGGCCCATGTCCGAATACAGGCAATGGCCGTTGCTCAACCTGGCGGTGTGCTGGCATTTGAGGCTGTCGGGCAGGTTCAGCCGCTCGGTTTTTTCGTGAGCGTTGAGCAGGGTCAGGCTGACGTTGGCGTTGCCGTGCAGGTCGGTCAGGCGCAGCAGTTCGCCGCGCTTGAGGATGAACGAACGATGGCCGCCACCGGGCAGCATCTCTTCGGCGAAAACCGGGTACAGCGTGGTTGAGTCAGTCATTGAACGGGCTCCTCTGAAACGTTGAGCAGCGAATCGATGGCGGCGCGTTCGGCGCGGCGTTCGCTGTTGAGGGGAATGTCGTAAGTGATGCGCGCGCCATACGCGCCGGGTTCGTGCGGGTCGTGGCGGACCTTGTCGAACACCAGCAGGCGGGTGCCGAGGTTGAAACCTTCGGACAGGTCGTGAGTGACCATGAACACGGTCAGCTTCGTTTCGCGCCACAGGTCCAGCAGCAAGTGGTGCATGTCTTTGCGAATGCCGGGGTCGAGCGCGCCGAAGGGCTCGTCCAGCAGCAGCACGCGGGGTTTCATGATCAGCGCCTGAGCAATGGCCAGACGCTGCTGCATGCCGCCGGACAATTGCGTGGGGTACTTATCCAGCGCATGCCCCAGGCCAACCTTGCCAAGCAGTAGCGCGGCGTGCTCGCGTGCCTCGCTTTTTGCCTGGCCGAACAGTCGGCCCAGCCACGCCGAGCGGGGCAGTTCCAGACCCAGCGCCACGTTGTCCAGCACCGACAGGTGCGGGAACACTGAATAGCGCTGAAACACCACGCCACGGCTGGCGTCTGGCTCATTGAGCAGGGCCTTGCCGTCCAGCGTGATCAGTCCACGGCTCGGAGTTTCCTGACCCAGCAGCAGGCGCAGAAAAGTCGACTTGCCGCAGCCCGATGCGCCGACCAGCGTGCAGAACTCACCTTCGGCCACGTCCAGATTCAGGCCTTCAAGCACCACCTGATCATCGTATTGTTGCCAGACATTGCGCACACAGATAAAGCTCATGCCCGCGCCCCTTCGTACCAAGGAAAGGCGCGTCGGGTCAGGGCTTTGAGGCCCCAGTCCATCAGCCAGGCAAGCAGGGTGATCCACACCACATAGGGCAGAATCACGTCCATCGCCAGATAGCGCCGCACCAGGAAGATCCGGTAGCCCAGACCGTCAGTCGAGGCAATCGCCTCGGCGGCGATCAGGAACAGCCATGCCGAACCCAGCACCAGGCGCAGGGCGATCAACAGGCGTGGCAGCAATTGCGGCAGGATCACCCGCAGGATCAGTGTCCAGGTCGAGGCGCCGAGGGTCTGCGCCTTGATCAGCAGCTCAACCGGAATTTCCCGGGCACGCTGTTCCAGATCCCGGGCCAGAATCGGCGTGATGCCGATCACGATCAGCATCACTTTCGACAGCTCGCCCAGACCAAAGACGATGAACAGAATCGGCAGGATCGCCAGCGGCGGCACCATCGACATTACCGTCAGCAAGGGCGACAGCGGCGCACCGAACAGCGGCAGGATGCCCGCCGCAATGCCCAGGCACAGTCCCAACAGCGCGCTGATCCCAAGGCCGATGGCCAGACGGTGCAGACTCGATGCCGTGTCCTGCCACAGCAGGTAGTCGCTGCTGCGGGTATCGGCGGTGAACGCCATGCGTTTGACCGCATCGGCCATCTGTACGGCGCTGGGCAGCAGTTTGTCGGTGGGGTTTTCCGCAAGCCGGGTGGCCGAGCCCATGAAGTAGGCGAACAGCAACAGGGCGAACGGCAGGATCACCAGAATCAGGCGACCGGCACGGTCCGGATGGCGGTTTATCAAACGCATGGCAATGACCTTTCTACTGAACGTGATTTACAGCTTGCCGTCGACGGCCATCTGCACGTAGCTGGGGTCAAAGTGCAGCTTGAGATTGCCCTTGTCGCCGAGCATCACGCCATTGGCGAACGACATGCCGACCGCGTTGGCATCGCGTGCGCCTTCACCGAGCAAACCATGGGCGAACGAGAAGTCAGCGCACCTTGCGCTGAGTGTCCGGCAGCTGTTTGCTGGTCGCGAACTCAAGCGCTTCCTTGGGCGTGGCAAACAGCTTGGTGGTGTCCAGTTGCGCCTGGAAGCCCGCCAGATCGGTGCCCGATGCCTTGGCCATGTGTTCCAGCGCTGCCTTGCTCTGGGCGTTTTTGGCGTTCATCAGCGCGACCACTTCAAACCAGGCACCGGTCAGGGCTTTGCCCAGCGCCGGGTTGTCCTTCAGGGTCTGAGTGTTGACGACCATCATGTCCATGATCTCGCCAGGAATCTGACTGGAGTTGAACACTTCGGTCACGCCGGGTTTGGCTTTAATGTCCGACAGCATCGGGTTCCAGGTGGTAACGGCCTGCACATCATCGGTATTGAAGGCTGCCGAGATATCGGCATCCGAGGTGTTGACGACCTTCAGGTCTTTTTCGCTGAGCTTGACGGTGTCCAGCGCCCGGGCCAGCAGGTAGTGAGACACCGACAGCTCGACCAAGTTGACGTCCATGCCTTTCAGGTCGGCGACTTTTTTGCCCTCGCCCTTGAGCACGATGCCGTCGTTGCCATTGGAGAAATCGCTGACGATCAGTGCCGTGCTTTCCACACCGCCCGCAGCCGGAATGGTCAGTGCGTCCATGTTGGTCATGGTGCAGCCATCGAACTGGCCAGCGGTGTACTGGTTGATGGATTCGACGTAGTCATTGAGCTGGGTGACATCGATCTTGATGCCGTATTTTTTCGCCCACTTGTCGACGATGCCCTGGCTACCTGCGTATTCCCACGGCATCCAGCCTGCGTAGATGGTCCAGCAGACATTGAAGTGATCTTTTTGGGCGGCATTCGCCGAGAGGCTCAACGCAGCAAGCAGGCCTGCCGTGAGCAGACCGAAGAGACAAGACTTTTGCATGTTGAGAAATCTCCAGTAGTGAAAAAAGGCGGCCAGGAGCAACGTGACACCACTGGTGTCCCTGTCTCCCGGGCTTTTGTCCCGCCGTGTAACCTCTACTGGAGGTCGCCAACTCTCGGACCAGCCACTTGCCTGTCGGCAAGCCGGAACCCTAGTCGGCTATTGCAAATTGTGGTGCCGCGAACCTGTGTTGACTCCTGCACGCCATTCATCAAGCGAGACTTGTGCCAACTCGCCAAGTCCTTTGTTTTTCAAGGCCTGCCCGGACCATCGCAGGTCAGCCCCGAGGGAAACTGCCTTGTGCTGGTGCGTAACCGCACTGTGTTGATGCATGGGTGCTTTGAAATGTTTTGTAGCATCTTTGCAGGAAGTCGAAACATGCCTGCATGCCCCGGCTTTAGAGCCCTTGAGTGAAGGATGGCCATCATCTTTACTAGGGTTTACACGCTGCGCCAACGCACTAGATTCCCTTTTCGGTGTCTGAACTTCTGTCCGTCAACCGCTTTGGCGGACGCCGATCAGCGTCGCTGATTCGTGCCCAATCGCGGTCCAGGAGGCCGCCATGTATCGAAGACCCTTGCTTATCACGTTGCTGACCCTTTTCCTTGCCGGTTGCTACGCAGGCCCTGGTTACTACGAATCCGATGTGTACACGCAGCCGACAACCGTCGTCGGTGGCGCTTACGCGTACGACAATGGCTACCGCTCCACCTACTATCAGGAGCAGCGCATCTATGTAGCGCCTCAGCCACGCTATTACACCCAACCACGCTACTACGCCCCGGCACCGCGTTATTACGCGCCGCCGCCAGTGCCACGCTACTACCAGCCGGGACGCCCACCGGGTTATGGCTGGAGAAACGACGGCTTTCGCGGCAATGGCGGTTTTGGGCGTAATGACGGCTTTCGAGGCAATGGTGGTTTCGGACGCAATGACGGCTTCCGCGGCGACCGAGGCAACCGCGGCTGGGAGGACCATGGCGGTCGAGGCGGACGCGATGGTCGTGATCATGGACGAGGCGGGCGCGGTGATGGTCGGGGCGGGCATCGGTAGCTGAAACCTGCGCTCACTGCCATGCCAGAGCGGTGAGCTGGCTGCTGCGAACTGACTATCGTGCCGACGCTCCGCGTCGGCACTTCTTTCTGGACGCTCTGCGTCCGATCGTAAAGGCGCATGTAGAAACTGGCATTGACTTTGCTGCCGGGCTTTCCTAGTGTCCGCGCATTGTTTTTACCGGATGTAACCATGACTAGCGACGACCGCATCAAGCTTGAGCCCAGCTGGAAGGAAGCGCTGCGCGATGAATTCGAGCAGCCCTATATGGCGCAGTTGCGCGAGTTTCTGCGCCAGGAGCATACCGCGGGTAAAGAGATCTATCCGCCTGGGCCGCTGATTTTCAATGCGCTGAATTCGACGCCGCTCAACAATGTGAAAGTGGTTATCCTCGGTCAGGACCCGTATCACGGTCCGAATCAGGCTCACGGTCTGTGTTTCTCGGTGCAGCCAGGCGTGCCGACGCCGCCGTCACTGGTCAATATCTATAAAGAACTCAAACGCGACCTGAATATCGACATTCCCAATCACGGCTGCCTGCAATCATGGGCTGATCAGGGCGTGCTGTTGCTTAACACGACTCTTACCGTCGAGCGCGCCAACGCAGCTTCGCATGCGGGAAAAGGCTGGCAGCACTTCACGGACCGGATCATTCAAGTGGTCAGCGAGCATCAGCCGCATCTGGTGTTCCTGCTGTGGGGCGCTCATGCGCAGAGCAAGCAGAAACTGGTCGATGCGACCAAGCACCTGGTGCTGACCTCCGTCCATCCTTCGCCGTTGTCAGCCTACAAAGGCTTCCTGGGTAACGGGCATTTCGGGCGTGCCAACAAGTACCTTGAGCAAAACGGCATCGAGCCAATCGACTGGCGCTTGCCCGTTCTCTGATCAAAGTGCTTCTGATTGGGCTCAGTCAGCGAACCGCTTGTCCCAGCGCCGGTACAGCGGCTCAGCAAGAAACAGCACGAACAGCAGGCGCATGACCTGCATGGCCGTCACCAGGGGGACCGACAGTTGCAGCACTTCTGCTGTCAGGCTCATTTCGGCAATGCCACCGGGCATCATGCCCAGCGTCAGTGAGCGCAGATCCAGGTGGGTGAGGGCGCTCAGCCCCAGCGCAGCCAGTGCGGCAATCAACATGGTCAGCGCGGTGCCCAACAGCGTGCGCGCGAGGAACGATGGCGCACGCCGAAAGAATGCCCGATTGAAATGACAACCCAGCCCGCTGCCGATCAGTAGCTGACCCAGCTGGCTGGCACCGTTGGGCAAGCCGATTTTCAGGTCCCAGACCACGCTCACTACGGCACTGAGCAACAGAGGGCCGAACAGCCACGGGTTGGGTTGCTTGAGACGTTGCCACAGCCAGGCCAGAGCTGCGCCGACCGGCAGCAGGAATGCCAGCCAGCGCCAATCGACCGCCGTGGCATGCAGTGAAGGCGTACCGTCACCCAGCAGGTATTTGAAGATCGCCGGCACGCACAATACTACTGCCAGCACCCGAAGACTTTGCGCGGCTGCGACGCTGCTTAGCGTTGCACCGTTACGTGCGCCAAGGTTGACCATCTCCCCGGAACCGCCCGGCATGCTCGAAAAGAACGCCGTAGGGCGATCTTCTCCGGTGCGCAGCATCAGCCAGACGCCAACCAGACACGACAGACTGGTGACCAGCGCGCCGATGAAAATCAGCCCGAAATGCGCGAGCACCTGCTCGATAACCACTGGCGTGAAATGCAAACCGATGCCGATACCGATGATCAGTTGCCCGCATTTACGGCCACCCGGAATCTGCGCCAGTTGCCAGGGTGTCAGGCAGCGCACCAGGATGATTGCCAGCAACGAGCCAACCATCCACGGCAGCGGCCAGCCAACCTGGCTGGCGAGGTAGCCGCCGAGCAGGCCGACCAGCGGCGTTGCCCACCATTGACGCAGTGACGAATCAGCCATGCGTTGCGGCAGCCTGCTGTTTTGCGCGCTTGCGCCAGATACGGATCAGCGGAAACAGCAGCATGAACACGGTCACCACCCAGACCCCGAGGGTGATCGGGCTGGCCCAGAGAATCCCCAGTTCGCCGTTGGAGATCGACAGGGCGCGTCGCAGGTTCTGCTCCATCAGACCACCGAGGATGAAACCGAGCAGAATCGGCGACAGCGGGAAATCCAGCTTGCGCAGGATGTAACCGAAGATGCCGATGCCGACCATCAGGAACAGGTCGAAGGTGGTAGCGTGCACTGCATACACGCCGATCCAGGTGATGATCGCAATCACCGGGACCAGCGCCCAGTTCGGCACGGCGAGGATGCGCGTGAAGATACGGATCATCGGGATGTTGAGGATCACCAGCATGATGTTGGCGATGAACAACGAAGCGATCAGGCCCCATACGATGTCCGGTTGCTGTTGGAACAGCATCGGACCGGGCGTGATGTTGTACAGCGACAACGCGCCGATCATCACCGCCGTGGTGCCCGAGCCCGGAACACCCAGCGTCAGCGTCGGCACCAATGCGCCGCAAGCGGTTGCCCCGATGGCGGTCTCGGGAGCTGCCAGACCGCGCATGTCGCCCTGGCCAAACTTGCCGCCAGGGCCGGCGATACGTTTTTCCGTCATGTAAGCGACTGCGCTGGCCAGTGTCGCACCGGCACCCGGCAGTACGCCAAGAATGAAGCCCAGCAGACCACAGCGAATGTTCACCACGAACACGGCAGCGGCTTCCTTGACGTTGAACATCATGCGCCCAGTGGCCTTGACCGCCTCTTGGCCGCGATGAGTCTTTTCCAGCAGCAACAGGATTTCACTGATTGAAAACAGACCCAGGACCAGCACCACGAACTGAATGCCGTCGGTCAGATGAATGTTGTCGCCCGTAAAACGGTACACCCCGCTGTTGGCATCAATGCCTACCGCAGACAGGAAAAGCCCGATCAGCGCGGCAATGAATGTCTTCAATGGCCTGTCACCGGCCACGCCGCCCAGGCAGACGATGGCGAACACCATCAGTACGAAATATTCCGCCGGACCGAAGGCAATCGCCCACTTGGCGAGCAACGGCGCGAACAGCACCATGCCGCAAGTGGCGATGAATGCACCGATGAACGAACTCCATGCTGACAGCGACAGAGCGACGCCGGCCAGCCCCTGGCGTGCCATTGGATAGCCGTCCAGCGTGGTCATGACGGTGGACGCTTCGCCCGGAATGTTCAGCAGGATCGAACTGATACGTCCGCCGTATTCACAGCCCAGGTACACGGCCGCTAACAGAATCAGTGCCGATTCAGGCGGCAGGCCCAGCGCAAAGGCAATGGGGATCAGCAGCGCCACCCCGTTGATAGGCCCAAGCCCCGGCAGCAGGCCGACGACGGTACCAATCAATGTGCCGGACAGTGCGGTAATCAGGTTGTAAGGGGTGAGGGCGACGCCGAACCCCTGGCCCAGGTAGCTGAAAGTATCCATATCAGTTCTCCAGAACGCTGAGCAGGCCTAAAGGCAAGGGAACGTCCATGGCCTTGTCGAATAACAGGTAAAGGCCGACGCTCATCAGAATCACCACCACCACGCTCGGCAGCCAGCGTCCGCCATACAGGCGTGCCATGGGAATGCCGATCAGGATGCTGCTGAGGATGAAGCCCAGGGGTTCGAACAGCCCGGCGAATATCAGCAGCAGAATGATGCATGCGCCAATCTTGATCAGGGTTTCACGGTCCAGTGCCGGTTCTTCCTCGGTGTAGACAATGGGTGTGGGCCGAATCAGCAGGTACAGCAGGGCGGCACCCATCAACCCGAGCATCAGCAGCGGGAAAGCGCGTGGTCCGACCGGTTCATAGGAGAACGGCGCTTGATAAGGCCAGGCCATAAGGGCCAGACCTGCGCATGCCAGTAGCAGTACGGCAGCAAAAATGCGTTGTATGACCATGAGAAGCTCCTGAGTCGCGCCCGCTGTGCGGGCGCAACTTAACGTCAGTCAATTGAGTTCAATTACTGAATCAGGCCGAATTCCTTGGCCAGCAGTTTGTAGTCGGCAACCTGCTTCTTGACGTAGGTGTCCAGCTCCGCGCCGGTCATGGCGAAGGGGAACAGCTCGCGCTGATCACGCAGTTTGGCGAAGTCTTCAGAGGCCAGGATCTTGTCGAACGAGGCTTTCCACCAGTTGTAGTCTTCGTCGCTGACCTTCGGCCCGAGGTAGAAGCCACGCACCACAGGCCAGACGATGTCGTAGCCCTGCTCCTTAGCGGTGGGGATGTCTTTCATTTCGGGTTCGTCGATGCGCTTCTCGGCGAATACGGCGAGCAGGCGCATGTCGCCACTCAAAATGTGCGGCATGGAGTCGGAGATGTCGGTACTGCCCACCTGAATGTGGCCGCCAAGCAGGGCAGTAGCGATTTCCCCACCGCCCTCCAGCGCGACATAACGCAAGGCGCGCGGGTTGATGTCTGCAGCCTTGGCGATCAATGCGGTCTGCATCCAGTCCTGGCTGCCTACGGTGCCGCCTGAGCCGATGACTACCTTGCTCGGATCGGCCTTGAGCGCTTTGACCAGATCGTCGAGGTTCTTGTATGGCGAGTCGCTCTTCACTGCAATGGCGCCATAGCTTGTGCCCACGGCGGCGAGCCAGCGTACTGCGTTTTCATCGAAACGGCCGAATTTTCCCTGCGCCAGATTGAGCAGCGAACCGCTGGACCACGCGACCAGCGTGCCAGCATCTGCGGGGCGCTGAGCTACAACTGCGTTGTAGGCCACTGCGCCGACGCCCCCAGGCATGTAGGTCACGCGCATGGGCGAGGTCAGAATCTTTTCGTTGATCAGCGCGCTTTGCACCAGCTTGCAGGTCAAGTCGAATCCGCCACCTGGTGAGGCGGGTGCAATGCATTCCGGACGCTTTGGCTCGGCAGCAAACAACTGGCTGGCAACCAGCATGCAGGCGGCGGTGGCGGCTATCTGACGCAGAGGGGATTTCATGTTCAGTCTCCAGAGATATTTTTGTTTTTGGAAGAGAGAAGCTGTTCAGCAGATGCTTTTGTCTCGCGCACCACGAGACCTGTTGGCTGACACGCAAGTGCCATCGGTACAGCGGTGGGCGCTGATGTTTTGCAGGAAGGTGGATCAGGGGCGCGACGGGTGCGGGGAAAACCGCGACGGGCTGTGCTCAATGGACTGGCAAGCCTGGGCTGGCATAGACATGACGTGACTCCGTTTAGCGATTTATTGTTTTTATTGTCCAGACGCATCCGGGCGCCTGTTTTGTACGTACCCTTTTGCCGGGTCGTCTGGCGATGGTAAATGACGAACCTTTCGCAAACCTTTCAGCTTCCTTTCATGTCGCAATTGAAGGGCCGCGAATCGTTTCTGTCCTTCACAGGCGGCGGCCTGCCTGTAAACTCCACCGCCACAAGCCTCGATGCCCAGATCGATAACAACAGTGACAATCAGGAGACGGCGATGCGTGTTCTTCTTGTGGAAGATCATCTGCAATTGGCTGAAAGTGTCGCGCAGGCGCTCAAAAGCGCAGGTTTGACCGTTGATGTACTGCATGATGGCGTTGCCGCCGACCTGGCGTTGAGCAGCGAGGAATACGCCGTCGCCATTCTCGACGTCGGCTTGCCGCGTATGGACGGCTTTGAAGTGCTGGCGCGTCTGCGGGCGCGCAGCAAAAACCTTCCGGTGTTGATGCTGACCGCGCGCAGCGACGTCAAGGATCGCGTTCATGGCCTGAACCTGGGGGCCGACGACTACCTGGCCAAGCCTTTCGAGCTGTCCGAGCTGGAGGCCAGGGTCAAGGCATTGCTGCGTCGCAGCGTGCTGGGTGGCGAGCGGCAACAGCGCTGCGGCGTACTGGCCTATGATCTGGACACCCGGCGTTTCACGCTCGGCGAGGAGCTGCTGGCCCTGACGTCTCGCGAACAGGCGGTGCTGGAAGCGCTTATCGCCCGGCCAGGTCGGGTGATGAGCAAGGAGCAACTGGCCGCGCAGGTTTTCGGCCTCGACGAGGAGGCCAGCCCTGACGCCATCGAAATCTACGTCCATCGCCTGCGCAAGAAGCTCGACGGGCATTCTGTGGCTATCGTGACCTTTCGGGGTCTGGGGTATCTGCTTGAAAGCCGCGATGATTAACGACAGCCTGCGCTGGCGGTTATTGTGGAACCTGGCGTTGCTGCTGGTGGTGTTGATGCTGGCCAGCGGCATGAGCGCTTACTGGAATGGCCGCGAAGTGGCCGATACCGCCTACGACCGCACGTTGCTGGCGTCAGCAAGAACCATCGCTGCCGGCCTGACCCAGCGTGATGGCACGCTGAGCGCCGATATTCCCTATGTGGCGCTGGATACCTTTGCCTACGACAGCGAAGGACGAATCTATTATCAGGCCAACGACATCCATCAGAAGCTGATTTCCGGTTATGAAAATCTGCCTTCGCCACCACCGGGCACTTTGCGTACCGACGATTACCCTGCGCTGGCGAAGTTTTATAACGGGATTTATCAAGGGCAGGATGTACGTGTGGTCAGCCTGCTCAAGCCGGTGACTGATCCAGGCATGAACGGCACGGCTGAAATTCGTGTTGCCGAAACCCAGGAGGCGCGCAAGGGCATGGCGCGCAGCCTGATGGCCGACACGTTGCTGCGTCTGGGCATGCTCGGTGGGGGCGCACTGCTGCTGGTCTGGTTCACGGCCAGTGCGGCACTGCGACCGCTGGAGCGCTTGCGCACCGCAGTAGAAGAGCGTCAGCCGGATGATCTGCGCTCATTGCCAATGGTTGAGGTGCAGCATGAACTACGTCCGCTGGTAGGGGCGCTGAACCACTTTACCGAGCGGCTGCGCCTGCAGTTCGAGCGCCAGGCGCAGTTCATCGCCGATGCTGCCCATGAACTGCGCACGCCGCTGGCCGCGCTCAAGGCGCGGGTTGAGCTGGGCCTGCGTGAGCGCGACCCGCAACATTGGCGCAGTACGCTGGAATCAGCCGCACTTGGCACGGATCGGCTCACGCATCTGGCCAATCAGTTGCTGTCACTGGCGCGGATTGAAAACGGCGCGCGGGCCATTGCCGAAGGTGTCGCGCAACAACTGGACCTCAGCCAGCTGGCAAGAGAGCTGGGCATGGCCATGGCGCCGTTGGCTCATTCACGCGGCGTCGCGCTGGCGCTGGAGGCTGACGAGCCGGTCTGGCTGCGTGGCGAGCCGACGTTGCTGAACGAACTGTTGAGCAACCTGATCGACAATGCGCTGGCTCACACTTCACCGGGCGGTAACGTGGTGTTGCGGGTGTATGCGCCGGGTGTTCTGGAGGTCGAGGATGATGGCCCTGGCATTCCGGCAGATGAGCGGGAGCGGGTTTTCGAGCGTTTCTACCGTCGCAGTCAGCAGGGCAGCGGTGCCGGGCTCGGTCTGGCTATTGTGGGAGAGATATGCCGTGCGCATCTGGCCAGAATCACCTTGCACGATGGTGCCGAGCGGGGTTTGAAGGTTCGGGTCAGTTTCAGTGCGCCCTGATCCTAGTAAAGCATGCTCTTCGCTTCGTCCATCTGGGCGCTCAGCATGCCTTCAGCCCTGGCAAGCCTCAGTTGGCTGAACGCAGGCAGGTCGACCATCTCGATGAGGCTGAAGGGGTGATCGGTGTTCCTGTGGATATGCACTGTGGCGATCTGCACCAGATCTGTGTAGTCCGGACTTTTCGATACGCGCGCGAAGTTCTGGAACTGAATCGGCACGCAGGCCAGCGGCTCGGGAAAGTCCCATGAGCGCAGCAGGCGTTCGCCAATGACCGGGTGAATGCTGTCGATCACGTGGTTGAGGCTGATCGGATCGGCCAGCAGCTCGTAATGGTCTTCGGCATACGTCAGGATCGGCAGAATCCCGATCAAGTGGATCAGCCCGGCGAGTGTGGCCTGGTCGGGTTTGAGATTCGTGTAGTTCTGACACAGTGTGTAACTGATGTCGGCAACCTGCAGGCTCTGCTTCCAGATATCGCGCATCTTCTGCTCGATGACGGGAGACTTCGCGTGGAACATCTGCTCGACCACCAGGCCGATAGCCAAGTTACAGGTGTAATTGACGCCCAGGCGCCGAACCGCGGTGGTGACGTCGCTGACTTCAAAATTCGGGCGCAGCAGAGGGCTGTTCGCGACCTTTATCAGGCGTGCGGAAAGGGCTGTATCGCTACCGATGACCTTGCTCAGGGCCGAAATGCTGATTTCGGTGTCTTCGGCGGCAAGGCGAATTCTCAGTGCTACTTCCGGCAGGGTAGGCAGAAACAAGGCATCTCTGTCGATGGCCTTGATCAAGTTTCTCTGCACCTCGTCAGCCATCTTGCTCATGTTGCATCTCGCAGCCGTTGGGGGTGTCCAGAGTTTTCCGCGCGCTCCGCAGAGCGCCAGCATGTGCACTGGAACGCTCTAAAGACACTAGGAACCTGAATGTGTTCGTCTGGCTTAGCGCTGAGTTTCGAGTTTGCTGTCCAGTATGTAGGGCAGATCACTCATTTGCAGCGCTGCGCCTTCTGGCGAGCCAAGATTTATATGGCCATTTTCTGCCGCATCGCCCTGCAATACGGCGAGCAGTTCAACATTTTGGCCGGACTGTGCGGCGATGACCACGTTGCCCACCGCGCTGGCGTGTACCGGCGAAAACATTGCCGTACCCGGCTCGGGGATTTCTTCGCTGCTCAGCGTCAGGCGGTAGAGCCTGCGTTTGAGTTTGCCCAGGTATTGCATGCGCGCAACGATTTCCTGGCCGGTGTAGCAGCCCTTCTTGAAGCTGACGCCGCCGACCGTCTGCAGGTTGATCATCTGCGGGATGAACTCCTCGCGGGTGCTACCGAATACCTGGCCGATGCCGGCCCGTATCTGACCCAGCAACCAGTCATTGAGCGGACCTTCGCTCAACTGCGAAGCCAGCTGCGATTTGACGCTGTCTGCCTGCCCGGCGCGTACCCAGAGTTCGGCGCGGCCCGGTGAGACGCGGATTGCGATGAGCTCATTGGCTCGTACCACCGCATCGGTTTCCTGCGCCAGGTCCAGGCCCAGGCCGACCAGGGCACTGTCGCCATCCTGCAGGCCGAAGCGCACCCATTCTGCGCTTTCGTCAGTCAGTTTCGATTTGGAGAACACTGCGTATTTACGCAAGTCCAGCAGTTGCGGCTCGATCAGCTCGCTGGCCATCGCCAGCAGGCAACCGTCGCCTTCGAAAACGATGCGAAAACTCGACTGCATCCGGCCCTTCTGCGTGCAGCGGGCACCGAGGCTGGACTTGTCTTCATTCAGATAATTGAGGTTGCACGTCAGCTGACCCTGAAGAAACTTGCTGGCATCCACGCCGCGAACGGCGAGAACGCCCTCATGGGATAGCGTGCAGAAAAAAGCTTTTTGGGTCATGGTCATCGCAGATTGGGAAAAAAGTCCGGGGGCACATCATAGTGCCGAGTCGAGGTTATGCATACGGGGTGCGTGAAAACTGCTGCGACCATTGCAAGATTCGCGTGCCCGGCTCACGGCTGTATACTTGCCGCCTACTTTGAGGAGCGCTCCATGGTCGAAGACGTCGAACTCAACCGCCTTTACTGGCACAGCCGCCGTGGCATGCTTGAACTGGACGTGCTGCTGGTGCCGTTTGTCCGGGAGGTCTATCCGCATTTGAATGACGTGGACCGCGATCTGTATCGCCGTTTACTCACTTGTGAAGATCAGGACATGTTCGGCTGGTTCATGCAGCGCGCCGAGTCCGAGGATGCTGAATTGCAACGTATGGTTCGCATGATTCTGGATCGTGTCCAGCCCAAGTGATCGATTTGAATGTCACTGGCAGGCCTCGCGCCTGCTATTGACGGCGTATCTCGCCGTTCAGCTGCTGGCGCTGATCGCGTTGTCCTGGCTGAACATCGCTTCGTTGGCGTTGGCACTGGGTGTGCTGTTCTGTCTGATGCATGCTGCCTGGACGTTGCCGCGCTCGATCCTGCTCAGTCATCCGGCAGCCTTCACTGCGCTGAAGCGCGATCATCAAGGCTGGCGATTGTGGAATCAACGCGACGGCTGGCAGCCCGTGCAGTTATGTCCGGACAGCCTCGCGTTACCGTTGGTCGTGATTCTGCGTTTTCGCCCGATTGTCGCAGGCCGGCCGGGCCGCTCGATAAAAAGCTGCTGCATCCCGCTTGATGCGCTCACGCCGGACACGCACCGGCGTCTGCGTGTGCGCCTGAAGTTCAGCCGACGTAAGTGGGCGGTACCAGAATAGTGTCCAGCGCCTCCGGCAACATGTCGGGATAGTCCAGCGTGTAATGCAGGCCACGGCTTTCCTTGCGCCGCATGGCCGAACAGATCATCAGTTCCGCCACCTGCGCCAGGTTGCGTAACTCGATCAGGTCACGGCTGACCTTGTAGTTGCTGTAGAACTCGTCGATCTCATCCAGCAACAAACGCACACGGTGCTGAGCGCGTTGCAGGCGCTTGTTGGTACGCACAATGCCGACGTAGTCCCACATGAATCGTCTCAGTTCATCCCAGTTGTGCGCGATGATCACGTCTTCGTCCGAATCAGTGACCTGGCTGGCGTCCCACGCCGGAAGGTTGGTGGGCATCTGTACGTCGGCCAGTTGCTGCTCGATGTCTGCCGCTGCCGAGCGTGCATACACGAAGCACTCCAGCAGTGAGTTGCTGGCCATGCGGTTGGCACCGTGCAGGCCGGTGAAGCTGGTCTCGCCGATGGCGTACAGGCCAGGCACGTCGGTGTGGCCCTTGCTGTCTACCATGACACCACCACAGGTGTAATGCGCCGCCGGGACCACCGGAATCGGCTGACGAGTGATGTCGATGGAGAATTCCAGGCAGCGCTCGTAGACGGTTGGAAAGTGGGTCTTGATGAAGGCTTCCGGTTTGTGGCTGATGTCCAGATAAACGCAGTCGATACCCAGTCGCTTCATTTCGTGGTCTATCGCACGGGCAACAATATCGCGAGGGGCCAGTTCTGCCCGTTCGTCGAACCGTGGCATAAAACGTTCGCCGCTGGGCAAATTGAGGTAAGCGCCTTCACCGCGAAGTGCTTCGGTGATCAGAAAACTCTTGGCCTGGGGGTGATACAGGCAGGTGGGGTGAAACTGGTTGAATTCCAGATTCGCCACCCGGCAACCGGAACGCCAGGCCATGGCGATGCCATCGCCGCAGGCACCGTCGGGGTTGCTGGTGTACAGATAAACCTTGGCAGCGCCACCTGACGCGAGGATGGTAAAGCGCGCGCCGTAGGTGTCCACTTCACCGCTGTTGCGATTGAGTACATAAGCGCCCAGGCAGCGCTGGCCTTCCAGCCCGAGACGGCGTTCGGTGATCAGGTCGATGGCGGCGCGCTGTTCGAGCAGTTCGATATTCGGCCGTTTACGGGCTTGTTCAAGCAGGGTACGAAAGATCGCTGCGCCTGTGGCATCGGCGGCGTGGATGATCCGCCTGTGGCTGTGACCGCCTTCGCGTGTCAGGTGGAATTCAAAGCCGCTTTCGTCGGTATCTGCGTCATCGCCCCGAGTGAAAGGCACGCCCTGATCGATCAGCCACTGAATGGCCTCGCGGCTGTGCTCGACGGTGAAACGCACTGCTTCTTCGTTGCAAAGGCCGCCGCCGGCATTCAGCGTGTCTTCAACATGAGACTGCACGGTATCGGTGTCATCCAGTACTGCTGCCACACCGCCCTGGGCCCAGAATGTCGAGCCATTGGCCAGATCGCCTTTGCTCAGCACTGCGATGCTCAGGTGTCCGGGAAGCGTCAGTGCCAGGCTCAATCCGGCAGCGCCACTGCCAATTACCAGTACGTCATGCTGAAAATGTTGACTCATCTACGAATTCTGCCCTTGGCGACCACTAGTATAAGTATTGGGGTAACGGCACAATAGCCACGCCTACATGGCAATGTGAGACCACAGCGGGTATGGATTGTGCTCCAGTCCCGGATGTCATGCATATTGTTTTCCCTGTTATCTGTTACTGGAAATGCTCCAGTGCACTGATTTCAAAGAGCTTTGTGCAGTCTGCGGCTCACGCCTGTGATTGTGCCAATGGAACTTTTTGCCAGGATCCATGCTCAATAGCAGGTTGCCTACACAGGAACAGCGTCGTTTTCGCAGGGTTAGATAAGTGATCATCAACTGCGAAACCGGCGACAAGACTATTCACGCAGCCGACCGTGTCGCGCTGCGTTTTTCGTGCAGGCTTTACGATGGCCCGCAGGAAACTTGCTTGAAGGGGGAGAACTTTTGCGAAAAGCCCGAGTCTATGTTTGCGAGCCTGAACAATGTCAGTTGCAGCACTCCTTCATGCTTAACGAGGAGTGTTCATGCTAACCCAGGAAGAGGATCAGCAGCTTGTCGAGCGCGTACAGCGTGGCGATACGCGAGCATTTGATCTGTTGGTGCTGAAGTATCAGCACAAAATTCTAGGGTTGATCGTGCGATTCGTGCACGACACCCATGAGGCTCAGGACGTTGCACAGGAAGCCTTTATCAAGGCTTACCGTGCTCTCGGAAACTTTCGCGGTGACAGTGCTTTTTATACCTGGCTGTATCGCATCGCCATTAACACGGCGAAAAACTATTTGGTGTCGCGAGGTCGGCGTCCACCGGATAGCGATGTAAGGTCTGAAGACGCGGAGTTCTACGACGGCGATCATGGCCTCAAGGACATCGAGTCGCCGGAACGTGCATTGTTGAGAGATGAGATCGAGGGCACCGTCCATCGGACCATCCAGCTTCTCCCGGAAGATTTACGTACGGCGCTAACTTTACGTGAATTCGATGGTCTGAGTTATGAAGACATTGCGAGCGTCATGCAGTGTCCTGTTGGTACCGTGCGCTCTCGGATCTTCCGCGCTCGGGAAGCCATCGATAAAGCCCTGCAGCCGTTGTTGCAGGAATCCTGAGACAGCGGCGATAGCCCAAGAGAGGAACCCGCCATGAGTCGTGAAGCCCTGCAGGAATCGCTGTCCGCGGTACTGGATAACGAAGCGGACGAACTGGAATTACGTCGGGTATTGAATGCCATTGACGATGCCGATACTCGCGCTACCTGGTCGCGTTACCAAGTTGCCCGTGCAGCTATGCACAAAGAGCTGCTGATCCCGCATCTGGATATTTCGGCTGCTGTATCTGCCGCGATCGCCGATGAAGTCAGCCCGCTCAAAGCAGCACGTGGACCTTGGCGCACGCTGGGTCGTCTGGCTGTTGCAGCGTCGGTTACCGTAGCCGTTCTGGCCGGTGTCCGCCTGTACAACCAGGACGATATCGCCGGTGCACAACTGGCACAGCAGACCCAACAGCCTGCCAACCTGACTGTTTCACAAGTGAAAGGCCCTGCCGTACTGGCTGGCTACACTGAAAGTACCGAGCAGGCGCCTGGCCCTATGGCCAACGGCGTGTTGCAGGGTGCTGGTCAAGGTGATCAACGTCTGCCTGGCTACCTGCGTCAGCACGCCCAGGAAGCAGCGTTGAAAGGTACTGAAAGCGCGCTGCCTTACGCACGTGCTGCGAGTCTGGAAAACCGTTAAGGAGGATCATGCGAGCCGTCCCTCTACTGCCATTACTGCTTGGTGGATGGCTTGCCCTCCCGGTACAGGCTGATGATGCGCAAGACGCAATCAATCGTCTTGCCAAGGTTGATCAGCAGCAGAGCTATCAAGGCACCTTTGTATACGAACGCAATGGTAGTTTTTCTACCCATCGAATCTGGCACCGCATAGCGGATGGGCATGTTCAGGAGCGTTTGTTGCAGCTTGATGGCTCTGCTCAGGAAGTTCTGCGTGTTGACGGGCTTACACAGTGCGTCAGCGGCACGCTTGAAGCGGGTGTGGCCAATCCGGCCGACTCATCTGCCCGCGCATTCGATGTCAAAAGACTTTCCGCCTGGTACGACATAAAAATTGTCGGAAAATCCAGAGTGGCCGGTCGTCAGGCAACTATCGTTGCGCTGTCCCCCAAGGACCAGCATCGATACGGCCTTGAACTTCACTTGGATAACGAAACCGGTCTTGTGCTCAAGTCGCTTCTGTTGAGCGAGAAGGGGCAACTGCTCGAACGTTTCCAGTTTACCGATCTCGATACCGTCGGCGTTCTGTCTGAGCAAATGCTCAACACTAGCGCCGACTGCAAGCCCGTGTCTGTGTTGAAAGCCAAGCCTGAGCCGTCCATAAGTTCTGTGGCATGGCATTCTGATTGGTTGCCGCCTGGTTTCGAAGTCAGCAGCAGTGGTGTGCGCAAGGACTCCTCCACGCAATCCTCCGTTACCCATCTGATGTATGGCGACGGTCTGGCGCGTTTTTCAGTGTTCATCGAGGCAGTGAAAGGCGGGGCATCTTCGGATATTCGCACTCAGCTAGGCCCGACAGTGGCGGTCTCGCGTCGTCTCACAACACCGCAGGGCGATATGATGGTGACGGTCGTCGGAGAAATACCGATGGGCACCGCCGAGCGTATAGCCTTGTCGATGCGTAACGACGAATCTCCAGCCAAAAAATAAACATTTGAAGTCACGAATTCCAGGATGTAAAAATTTTCATCCTGGGTTTCAAGAGTCGCCAGGGCGCATTCAACCTGGCCTGGGCGCAGGTACTGAGATGTTTGGTGAGGTTTGCACGTTGCAAAAACTCTGGTTTTTTTCTATAGGTCACAGCCTCGCAGCTTTGGCCTTTTGTCGTTTCCAGAGGCCATGTCGCTGATCCAGAGATGAGCATCGCTGCTTGAGGTCTTTGAGTCAGTTGCTTGTACTGCTTAATTTTTTGCTCGTTACCAACGGGAGCTATATGTCGATACCACGCATGAAGTCCTACTTTTCACTGATTGCCGCTGTGCTCATGCTCGGCCAGGTTGCTACGGCTCAAGCCGAGAACCTGCCGGATTTTACCGGGCTGGTCGAGCAGGCCTCGCCAGCAGTGGTGAATATCAGTACGCGCCAGAAACTGCCTGATCGCGCCATAGCCAATCAGCAGATGCCTGACCTGGAAGGCTTGCCGCCCATGCTGCGCGAATTTCTTGAGCGCAGCATGCCGCCAGGGTCGCGTCCGCCGGGAGCCGGCAAGGGTGATCGTCAGCGCGAAGCCCAGTCACTGGGCTCGGGCTTTATCATTTCCCCCGATGGTTACATTCTGACCAATAATCATGTGATCGACGGTGCCGACGAGATTCTTGTGCGCCTTTCTGATCGCAGCGAGTTGAAAGCCAAGCTGATCGGTACCGACTCGCGCACCGACGTTGCGGTTCTGAAAATTGACGGCAAGGACCTCCCTACAGCGAAACTGGGCAACTCCAACACGCTCAAGGTGGGTGAGTGGGTGCTGGCGATCGGCTCGCCATTCGGCTTCGATCACTCCGTGACCAAAGGCATTGTCAGCGCCAAGGGTCGTAGTCTGCCAAACGACACATATGTGCCGTTCATTCAGACGGACGTTGCCATCAACCCGGGTAATTCGGGTGGCCCACTGTTCAACATGGCGGGTGAGGTAGTCGGGATCAACTCGCAGATATTTACCCGTTCCGGTGGTTTCATGGGGCTGTCGTTCGCGATTCCGATTGACGTCGCCATGGATGTGGCCAACCAGCTCAAGGCCAGCGGCAAAGTCAGCCGTGGCTGGCTGGGTGTGGTTATTCAGGAAGTGAACAAGGACCTTGCCGAATCGTTTGGTCTGGACAAGCCTGCCGGTGCACTGGTTGCCCAGGTGCTTGAAGATGGCCCGGCTGCCAAGGGTGGTCTGCAGGTCGGTGACGTAATTCTGAGTGCCAACGGCCAGCCAATCATCATGTCGGCTGACCTGCCGCACTTGATAGGCAACCTCAAAGACGGTAGCAAAGCAGAACTAGAAGTGATTCGCGACGGCAAGCGTCAGAAACTGACGGTCACTGTTGGCGCGCTGCCTGATGAAGGTCAGGAAATGGGCGATGTTGCTGGCACAGGCGCCGAACGCAGCAGCAACCGTCTGGGCGTGTCAGTGATCGAACTGACTGCCGAGCAGAAGAAATCCCTGGACCTCAAGGGCGGTGTGGCCATCAAGGAAGTTACAGGTGGTCCGGCTTCGCTGATTGGCCTGCAACCGGGGGATGTGATCACTCACCTGAACAATCAGGCGATTACGTCCAGTAAGCAGTTCACTGAGGTGGCGAAAAGCCTGCCCAAGGATCGCTCTGTCTCGATGCGCGTTCTGCGTCAGGGCCGTGCGACCTTCATCACCTTCAAGCTGTCCGAGTAACAGGGCGGTTTGACCGGGAAGGGTGGCTACGGCCACCCTTTTTTGTGCATGTTTGTTTCCCTTGCGTCTATCCGGGTGCCTGTAAGCGTGACGCCTCTTGCTTAGTTCAGGTACAATTCCCGGCTATTTTTCGGCGGGCAATCTGCCTGCAACCTTTTTGAGTGTTGATCCGTGAGTGATTTGAGTCATATCCGCAATTTCTCCATCATCGCCCACATTGACCATGGCAAGTCGACGCTGGCCGACCGCTTCATTCAAATGTGCGGCGGCCTGTCCGAGCGCGAAATGGAAGCCCAGGTGCTCGACTCCATGGATCTTGAGCGCGAGCGCGGGATCACCATCAAGGCCCATAGCGTTACCCTGTATTACAAGGCCAAAGACGGTATCACCTACCAGTTGAACTTCATTGACACCCCGGGGCACGTCGACTTCACCTATGAAGTCAGCCGTTCTCTGGCTGCGTGCGAAGGTGCGTTGCTGGTGGTCGATGCAGGGCAGGGCGTCGAGGCTCAATCGGTCGCCAACTGCTACACCGCCATCGAGCAGGGCCTTGAGGTCATGCCGGTATTGAACAAAATGGACTTGCCGCAGGCCGATCCGGACCGCGTCAAGGAAGAGATCGAGAAGATCATCGGTATCGACGCCACTGATGCCGTGGCGTGCAGCGCCAAGAGCGGTATGGGTGTGGACGAGGTCCTCGAGCGTCTGGTAGCAACCATTCCCGCACCGACCGGCAACATCGAAGATCCGCTGCAAGCGTTGATCATCGACTCCTGGTTCGACAACTACCTGGGCGTCGTGTCTCTGGTGCGCGTGCGCCACGGTCGCGTCAAGAAAGGCGACAAGATCCTCGTCAAGTCCACCGGCAAGCTGCATCTGGTCGACAGCGTTGGGGTGTTCAACCCCAAGCACACGGCAACCGTTGATCTGAAAGCCGGCGAAGTGGGCTTTATCATTGCCGGTATCAAGGACATTCATGGCGCGCCGGTCGGTGACACCCTGACCCTGAGCACCACGCCCGATGTTGACGTGCTGCCCGGCTTCAAGCGTATCCAGCCTCAGGTATACGCCGGCCTGTTCCCGGTCAGCTCGGACGATTTCGAAGACTTCCGTGAAGCCCTGCAAAAGCTGACGCTGAATGACTCTTCGCTGCAATACCTGCCGGAAAGCTCCGATGCACTGGGCTTTGGCTTCCGTTGTGGCTTCCTCGGCATGCTCCACATGGAGATCATCCAGGAGCGTCTTGAGCGTGAATACAATCTCGACCTGATCACCACTGCGCCAACCGTAATCTTCGAGCTGTTGCTGAAGACCGGCGAAACGATTTATGTCGATAACGCGTCCAAATTGCCTGACGTGTCGGCCATCGAAGACATGCGCGAGCCTATCGTTCGCGCAAATATTCTTGTGCCGCAGGAGCACCTGGGCAACGTCATTACGTTGTGCATCGAAAAACGTGGCGTGCAGCACGACATGCTGTTCCTCGGCACCCAGGTTCAGGTGAGCTACGATTTGCCGATGAACGAAGTGGTTCTGGACTTCTTCGATCGTCTCAAGTCTGTCAGCCGCGGTTATGCTTCGCTGGATTATCATTTTGATCGTTACCAGTCGGCCAACCTGGTCAAGCTCGACGTTCTGATCAACGCCGAGAAGGTCGATGCCCTGGCATTGATCGTTCACCGCGACAACGCTCATTACAAAGGGCGTGCGTTGACCGAGAAGATGAAAGAGCTGATCCCTCGACAAATGTTCGACGTGGCAATTCAGGCCGCCATTGGCGGTCAGATCGTGGCCCGGACAACCGTCAAGGCGCTTAGAAAGAACGTACTGGCCAAATGCTACGGCGGCGACGTCAGCCGCAAACGTAAATTGCTGGAGAAGCAAAAGGCCGGTAAAAAACGCATGAAGCAGGTCGGCAACGTGGAAATTCCACAGGAAGCCTTCCTCGCAGTGCTCAGGTTGGAATAGTCAGGTCCTATGTCACTAAATTTTCCGCTGTTGTTGGTCATCGCTGTGTTCGTCTGTGGCGTGCTTGCACTGATTGATCTGGTCATCCTGGCGCCTCGTCGCCGGGCTGCCATTTCGAACTATCAGGGAAGTGTCGGCGAACCTGACATTGCTGTCGTAGAGCGCTTGAACAAAGAGCCTTTGCTGGTTGAGTACGGCAAATCGTTCTTTCCGGTGTTGTTTATCGTGCTGGTGCTTCGTTCGTTTCTGGTAGAGCCGTTCCAGATTCCTTCGGGCTCCATGAAGCCGACGCTGGATGTGGGTGATTTCATTCTGGTCAACAAGTTCGCGTATGGCATCCGCCTGCCGGTACTGGATCAGAAGGTCATCCAGCTCGGTGATCCGCAGCGTGGCGATGTGATGGTGTTCCGTTACCCAAGCGACCCAAGCGTCAACTACATCAAGCGTGTCGTCGGTCTGCCGGGTGATCGCATTCGCTATACCAGCGACAAGCGGTTGTTCATCAACGGTGAGCTGGTTGCCAAGAAACTGATCGGCGCCGAGCCCGGTACACTGGGCAGTGCAGAACTGTACGAAGAACAACTGGGCGCAGTCGAACATCAGATCCGTCAGGAAATGAGCCGATACCGCGCGCCGCCTGACAGTGAATGGACAGTGCCTGCTGCGCACTACTTCATGATGGGCGACAACCGCGACAACTCGAATGACAGCCGTTACTGGGATGATCCCAATATTCCCAAGGACGAACTGGGCATGGTCCCGGACAAGAACATCGTAGGCAAGGCGTTCGCCGTCTGGATGAGCTGGCCGGAGCCGAAATTGAGCCACTTCCCTAGTTTTGCACGCGTAGGGTTGATCAAGTAATCGATGCGGCGCTGCCTGGAGCAGCGCCGTATGTCATTTGGGCTGACTGGAAACGCCTCTAAACCCTGAGTCGACCCGGTCGGGCAGGCAGTGAACTCTCGAGGTTGAAGTCGAACATGACGTTCTCTACTTCTCAAAAAGGTTTTTCGCTAGTGGGATGGCTGTTGGTGCTGGCGCTTGTCGCGTTCGCGACGAGCACGGCCTTCAAGCTGGTCCCGCATTACCTCGACTATATGACGATGAAGAAAATCATCGAAACGGTCGACACCAATCAGGCCCTGGACATTACCACGGTCGACGATTTCTACGGTTATGTCGGTAAGAACATGCAGGTCAACAGCATTCGGGATATAGATTTGAACAAGGCGTTGAAAGTGACGGTGGAGAACAATGCGTTCAAGGCTCATTTGAACTATGAGCAGCGTGAACCGTGGTTCCAGAACATCGATCTGGTGATGAAGTTCGACAAGCAATTCAGTGTGGGTAAACCGTGAGCGTATCCTTGAGCCGCCTTGAGCGTCAGCTCGGCTATACCTTCAAGGATCAGGAACTGATGGTCCTGGCCCTGACCCATCGCAGTTTTGCCGGTCGCAACAACGAGCGTCTGGAATTTCTCGGCGATGCCATTCTCAACTTCGTGGCGGGCGAGGCGTTGTTCGAACGCTTCCCTCAGGCCCGCGAAGGCCAGTTGTCGCGCTTGCGTGCGCGCCTGGTGAAGGGTGAAACCCTGGCGTTGCTGGCCCGTGGTTTCGATCTGGGCGAGTACCTTCGTCTGGGTTCCGGCGAGCTGAAAAGCGGTGGTTTCCGTCGCGAGTCGATTCTCGCCGACGCCCTTGAAGCGCTGATCGGGGCGATCTACCTGGACGCTGGCATGGAGGCTGCGCGCGAGCGCGTTCTGGCCTGGCTGACGACCGAGTTCGACAGCCTGACGCTGGTAGACACCAACAAGGACCCCAAGACCCGACTGCAGGAATTTCTCCAGTCGCGGGCCTGCGAACTGCCGCGTTACGAGGTGGTGGATATCCAGGGTGAACCGCATTGCCGGACGTTTTTCGTCGAATGCGAGATCAACCTATTGAATGAAAAAAGCCGAGGACAGGGTGTCAGCCGCCGGATTGCCGAACAGGTAGCCGCAGCAGCAGCACTTATTGCCCTGGGCGTGGAGAACGGTCATGAATGATACAACCGCAACACGCTGTGGCTATGTTGCCATTGTCGGCCGTCCCAATGTAGGCAAGTCCACGCTGCTCAACCATATTCTGGGTCAAAAGCTGGCGATCACCTCGCGCAAGCCGCAGACCACGCGTCACAACATGCTCGGAATCAAAACCGAGGGTGCCGTCCAGGCGATCTATGTCGACACTCCCGGCATGCACAAGAATGGCGAGAAAGCGCTCAACCGCTACATGAACAAGACTGCTTCGGCTGCGTTGAAAGACGTCGACGTGGTGATCTTCGTCGTGGATCGCACCCGCTGGACCGACGAAGACCAGATGGTTCTGGAGCGTGTTCAGTACGTGCAAGGCCCGGTCATTCTGGCGATCAACAAAACCGATCGCATTGAAGACAAGAGCGATCTGATGCCGCACCTGGAGTGGCTGCAAGGCCAACTGCCGAATGCGTCCATCGTGCCTATCTCCGCGCAGCATGGCCACAACCTGGAAGCGCTGGAAAGCCTGATTGCCTCGCACCTGCCCGAGAATGATCACTTCTTCCCGGAAGATCAGATCACTGATCGCAGCAGCCGCTTTCTGGCTGCCGAGCTGGTTCGCGAGAAGATCATGCGTCAGTTGGGTGCCGAGCTTCCGTACCAGATCACCGTCGAGATCGAAGAGTTCAAGCAGCAGGGCCGCACCCTGCATATCCATGCGCTGATTCTCGTCGAGCGTGACGGCCAGAAAAAAATCATCATTGGCGACAAGGGCGACCGTATCAAGCGCATCGGCAGTGATGCGCGTCGCGACATGGAGCTGCTGTTCGACTCCAAAGTCATGCTTAACCTGTGGGTCAAGGTCAAAGGTGGCTGGTCCGATGACGAGCGCGCCCTTCGCTCGCTCGGCTACGGCGACCTCTAAGCTGCCCTTTCGCCTGACCCTTCTGCGGTTGGGCGAACACTTCTTTTTCGAGCCAGCCTGATGAGCGCGCCCACCGGCCAACCTGCTTATGTGCTCCACAGCCGTGCGTATCGCGAAAACAGCGCGCTGGTCGATTTCCTCACGCCCCAAGGGCGGCTACGTGCCGTGCTGCGCAGTGCCAAAGGCAAGGCAGGCTCGCTGGCGCGTCCGTTCGTGCCCCTTGAAGTCGAGTTTCGAGGGCGTGGCGAACTAAAGAATGTCGGGTGCATGGAGAGCGCAGGCGTTGCTACCTGGATGACCGGCGAGGCGCTGTTCAGCGGCATGTACCTCAACGAACTGCTGATTCGCCTGTTGCCTGCCGAAGATCCGCATCCAGCTGTATTCGAACATTACGCCGCCACATTGCTGGCCCTCGCACTGGGCCGTCCGCTGGAACCGTTGCTGCGTTCGTTCGAATGGCGGTTGCTGGATGATCTGGGCTACGGCTTTGCGATGGACGCCGACATCAACGGCGAGCCGCTGGCAATTGATGGCATGTACCGCCTGCAAGTGGATGCCGGGCTTGAGCGTGTTTATCTGCTTCAGCCCGGCCTGTTTCAAGGCGCAGAATTGCTGGCCATGTCCGAAGCGGAATGGAGCGTCCCTGGTGCGTTGTCTGCTGCCAAGCGTCTGATGCGTCAGGCGCTGGCTGTGCATCTGGGCGGCCGCCCACTTGTCAGTCGTGAACTGTTTCGCAAGCCTTGATCAGGCTTTATTCTCTACAGCCTGCTTCGACCAGCTCGCCCATTTTTCTGGAGACAACCGTGACCCAAAGCACTCGCATCTTTCTCGGCGTGAACATCGACCATGTAGCCACCTTGCGTCAGGCCCGTGGCACGCGCTACCCGGACCCGGTCAAGGCTGCCCTGGACGCCGAAGAGGCAGGTGCCGACGGCATCACCGTTCACCTGCGTGAAGACCGTCGGCATATTCAGGAGCGCGACGTCCTGCTGCTCAAGGACGTGCTGCAGACTCGCATGAACTTCGAGATGGGCGTGACCGAGGAAATGCTCGCATTTGCCGAGCGCATTCGTCCTGCGCATATCTGCCTGGTGCCGGAGACACGTCAGGAGCTGACTACCGAAGGCGGGCTGGACGTCGCGGGCCAGGAAGCGCGGATCAAGGCAGCGGTCGAGCGGCTGGCGAAAATCGGCTGCGAGGTCTCGTTGTTTATCGACGCCGATGAGCGCCAGATCGCCGCTTCAAAGCGCGTCGGTGCGCCAGCCATTGAACTGCATACCGGTCGCTATGCCGATGCTCAGACCCCGACTGAAGTCGCCGAAGAACTGCAGCGAATAGCCGATGGAGTAGCGTTCGGCGTAGCTCAGGGCCTGATCGTCAACGCCGGTCACGGCCTGCATTATCATAACGTCGAAGCAGTCGCCGCGATCAAGGGCATCAACGAACTGAACATCGGCCACGCGTTGGTGGCTCATGCTCTGTTCGTAGGGTTCAAAGCGGCGGTGGCAGAAATGAAAGCGCTGGTCGTGGCGGCCGCTCGGTAGTCGTCCTGATCAAGGCTTGCGCCCCACAATCACAGCGCGCATCGGCGCTGGCAAGCCTTCGACGGTCTTGCTGTGATCGGCAGGGTCCAGATAGTCGCTCAGTGACTGGAAGCGCATCCATTCGGTGCTGCGCTGTTCCTCGATCGTCGTATGGCTGACGTCGACGCAGCGCACATCGGTGAAGCCTGCGCGGCGCATCCACAGCTCCAGCGCGGGGACCGACGGCAGGAACCAGACGTTGCGCATCTGTGCGTAACGGTCTTCCGGCACCAGCACCTGATGAACATCGCCAGGCACTACCAGCGTTTCCATCACCAGCTCGCCGCCTTTTACCAGGCAGTCTTTCAAGGCCAGCAAATGGTCGATGGGCGATTTGCGGTGATACAGCACGCCCATTGAGAACACGGTATCGAAGCCTTCCAGGTTGGCTGGCAAGTCCTCAAGTGCGAAGGGCAGATGCCAGGCAGGAAGGTCAGGCAGGTAGCGCTGCATGGCCTGAAACTGGCAGAAGAACAGCCAGTTGGGGTCAACACCAATCACGCTGTCAGCCCCGGCACCGAGCATGCGCCACTGGTAATAGCCGTTGCCGCAACCAACATCCAGAACCCGTTTGCCCTTCAGGTCCAGATGCGGCGATACCCGTGACCACTTCCAGTCCGAGCGCCATTCGGTGTCGATATGTACGCCGAACACATTGAACGGCCCTTTGCGCCAAGGCGACAGGCCTAATAACGCCTTGCGCAGCACGGTTCGGGTTTCGCCGTTGCACTCGGCTTGCAGGGTAAAGCTATCGAGCAGATCGATTCGCTCGGGTTGCAGGTCTGGAAGCGCATCCAGCGCACTTTGCCAGCGCTGCAAGTCACCATGACCCTTGGCCATTTTCGTATCAAGCTGGGCTTGCAAGCCGTTTGCCCAATCAGCCAGAGGGGTTCCCGCCAGACGGCGGACAAGAGGAGCGAGATCAATCATGGCAGGGCAATCAACGAGGTGAAGTTAAGGCATTGAAACCAGGGCACCACCTTGGAAAAACCGGCGGCGAGCAGACGTTGGCGATGTTCTTCCAGGCTGTCGGGCTTCATCACGTTTTCGATGGCACTGCGCTTCTGGGCAATTTCCAGATCGCTGTAGCCGTTGGCGCGCTTGAAAGCGATGTGCAGATCCGTCAGCAGCGCATGCTCCTGTTCGTCATCAAAACGCAGTTTCTCCGAAAGGATCAACGCGCCGCCTGGCACCAGCGCATCACGAATGCGCCCGAGCAATGTCAGGCGCTGCTCGGGGGCAATGAATTGCAGGGTGAAGTTAAGCGCGACCACCGACGCGGGCTTGAACTCCAGCGCCAGAATGTCACCTTCGATGACCTGCACCGGCAACAGCTCCTGAAACATGGAGTTCTGCGCATTGAGGTACTCACGGCAGCGCTCGACCATCGCACTGGAGTTATCTATCGCAATGACTTCACAGCCTTCGCTGCGTACATGGCGACGCAAGGCTTGAGTCACGGCACCCAGCGAACTGCCAAGGTCGTAAAGTACGGTTTCCGGCTGGGCGAACTGCGCGGCAAGTACGCCGAGGTTTTCGACAATCGTCGGATAGCCGGGCACCGAGCGTTTGATCATGTCCGGGAAGACCCGCACCACGTCTTCGTTGAAGGCGAAGTCAGGTACCTGGGCCAGTGGCTGGGCGAAAATGCGGTCGGTTTCTTTGCTCACGGCGGTTCCGGCGAAGGCTTTGAAAAGCGGGCATTCTAGCCAAGTTGTCGCCGTGATGCATGGTGCAGCGCGTGCCTTCGGACAAGCCGCGGGCAAACGGTCAGTTCACCGTGATTGCGCATTCGAAAGTCTGCTCCGGCGCTACTTCCGGAGCCCACGGCTGCTGGTAGGTCATCACCAGTCGCCCGGTCCCTGCGTCGGTTGCCTTGTAGCGCCAGACTGACTGCCCGCCGCTGCCGACCATCTCCTTGCTCTCGGCGTTGGCATACACTTCCGGCCCGAGGCTGCGCAGGATGTTCTGCGCCGGGTTTTGGGTCAGCCAGCGAAAGCCGGTTGTCGGGTTGCTGGGCAGGGTGAGGATCAGCGTCTGTCCGCTCTGGAGCGTCAGTGGGCAGTCGTTTTCAGCCTCGATGGACACGATGTTTTTCGGTGTTTGCGCGCACGCCGTCAGCAGCGCAAGGCTCAACGGTGCAAGGAAACGGGCAGGGGTCATGGCAAGTTCCGGTTTTGCGAGACGAGGCGCAAGGATAACCGATCAGGGTTTTAGGGGGGAGTACGGCAGGTATACCACTCAGGATCGGAATCAGTTGATCAGATCAGATAGTCAAGGCCGTGGGAGCGGACTTGTCCGCGAAAGAGCCAGTATGATCGCCGAAAATACGTCGTCTGAAGCATCCTCTTTGCGGACAAGTCCGCTCCCACGCCCTGCGGGCAGAAGCCCCGTTGTGGGTCAGATCATTCAGCGTTAAACACACGTCCGCTTTTGATTCTGCCCGAAGGGCGCGGGAGCGAGTCAGTGTGAGACGTGCCCCCCGCATCAATCTTTAAAACAACACCTTCACCACATCTGCAAAGCGTTTGGCAAAGTGAACGGTGATGCCTTCCTTGAGATAGTCCGGCAGTTCTTCGAAGTTGCCACGGTTAGGTTCCGGAAGGATCAGTTCGTGAATCTTCTGACGTCGCGCGGCAATGACTTTCTCGCGCACCCCGCCGATAGGCAATACGTGCCCCGTCAGGGTCAGTTCGCCGGTCATGGCCACGCCTTTTTTCGGCGGCTGGTTACGCGCCAGGGACAGCAGGGCACTGGCCATGGTAACGCCCGCGCTAGGGCCATCTTTCGGGGTTGCTCCTTCGGGAACGTGTACGTGTACAAACGCCTCATCGAAGAACTTCGCGTCGCCGCCAAACTTCGACAGGTTGGCGCTGACGTAGCTGTAGGCAATTTCAGCCGACTCTTTCATGACATCGCCCAGTTGCCCGGTCAGTTTGAAGCCGCGATTCAGGGTGTGAATGCGCGTTGCTTCAATCGGTAACGTCGCGCCGCCCATACTGGTCCAGGCCAGGCCTGTGATCACACCGGTGCCCGACAGCACCTGTTCGCTGCGAAACACCGGCATGCCCAATGACGCTTCAAGGTCTTTCGGGCCGATCTTGATCACCGAGTCAGGCGTATCCAGCAGTTTGACCACCGCTTTGCGCACCAGCTTGCCCAGTTGTTTTTCCAGATGCCGCACACCGGCTTCGCGAGCGTAGCCTTCGATGACGGCGCGCAGGGCGCTGTCGCTGATGCTCAGCTTGCTTTTGGCAACACCGGCTTTCTCCAATTGCTTTGGCCACAGGTGGCGTTTGGCAATCGCAAGCTTCTCTTCAGTGATATAGCCGGACAGGCGAATCACTTCCATGCGGTCAAGGAGCGGGCCGGGGATTGAGTCCAGGGTGTTGGCGGTGCACACGAACAGGACTTTGGAAAGGTCCAGACGCAGGTCCAGGTAGTGATCGAGGAATTCGACGTTCTGTTCCGGGTCCAGGGTTTCCAGCAGCGCAGACGCCGGGTCGCCCTGGTAGCTTTGGCCCATCTTGTCGATTTCATCGAGCATGATGACCGGGTTCATGACTTCTACATCCTTCAGCGCCTGCACCAGCTTGCCTGGCTGGGCGCCGATGTAGGTACGGCGGTGGCCCTTGATTTCGGCCTCGTCGCGCATGCCGCCCACGCTCAGTCGATAGAATGGTCGCCCCAGCGACTCGGCAATCGAGCGCCCGACGCTGGTCTTGCCGACACCCGGTGGGCCCACCAGCAGGACGATCGAGCCGCTGATCTCGCCTTTATAGGCACCCACTGCAAGAAACTCGAGAATGCGCGCCTTGATGTCATCCAGGCCGGCATGGTGTTGATCGAGCACTTTACGAGCGTGCTTGAGGTCCAGCTTGTCTTCGCCGTAGACACCCCACGGCAACGAACTGGTCCAGTCCAGATAATTACGTGTCACGGCGTATTCCGGCGAGCCGGTTTCCAGCACCTTGAGCTTGCCTATTTCTTCGTCGAACTTCTTGCGCGCCTGCGGTGGCAGGGTCTTGCCTTCCAGTCGCTGTTCGAACTGTTCGATGTCGGCACTACGGTCGTCCTTGCTCAGCCCCAGCTCCTGCTGAATAACCTTGAGCTGCTCCTTGAGGAAGAACTGACGCTGATGCTCGCCGATCTTGCGATTGACCTCGGCAGAAATTTCCTTCTGCAGGCGGGCGACCTCGACTTCCTTGCGCAGCATCGGCAGGACTTTCTCCATGCGCCTGAGCATCGGCACGCAGTCGAGTACCTCTTGCAGCTCGACGCCGGTGGCCGAGGTAAGGGCCGCGGCGAAGTCGGTGAGCGGCGAAGGATCATTGGGGCTGAAGCGGTTGAGGTAATTCTTCAGCTCTTCGCTGTACAGCGGGTTGAGCGGCAGCAGCTCTTTGATCGCGTTGATCAAAGCCATGCCGTAAGCCTTCACCTCGTCGGTCGGATCGTTGGGTTGCTGCGGGTATTCAACTTCCACCAGATACGGTGGGCGGTGATGCTTGAGCCAGGTACGAATGCGCACACGGCTCAAGCCTTGCGCCACAAACTGCAACCGGCCATTTTCGCGGCTGGCGTGGTGAACCTTGACCAGAGTGCCGTACTCGGGAAGCGCATCGGTCTTGAAGTGGCGCTGGTCTTCCTGAGGAGTGTCCATAAAGAACAACGCCAGCGAATGGTGCTCGGACTTGCTGACCAGTTCCAGCGTTTCGGCCCACGGTTCTTCATTGACGATAACCGGCAAGACCTGCGCCGGAAAGAACGGACGGTTGTGGATCGGGATGATGTAAACCTTGTCGGGCAGGTTCTGGCCGGGCAAGGCAAGCGAGGTGCTGTCGGAACTCAGAGACACGTTGTGCTCGTCTGCGTCATCGGGCAAATCTGGCGAGTCTGTCTGCTGGTCGCTCATGGGGCACCTGAGAAGTTGAACATGCTTCTTAGATGGGGCAGCAGCCCTCAGGTTTCAATAGTCTTGGTCGATAGTCTGTAAAGCGTGTGCAAAACTGTCATTTATTAGTTGTTGGTCCAGTCCGTGCTGGCCAGCGCTGGCTTATTTCATTTACGGCGCTGCCGTTATGGGTTGAATCAGGTATGACCAACGTATTTATTTCGGCATTACTGGCTGGACTATGGATGGCATCGGCTGCTAATGCATCGGCTTCTGCCTTTACCGCACAGGTATTCGACAAGCAGGGCAAGCCCCTTGCAGATGCAGTCGTGACGCTCAAAGGCCCGGCTGATCCGTCGCCCGCTGTGCTCAAGGCTGCCATGGACCAGCGCGACCAGGAGTTTGCACCCCATGTGCTGGCTGTACATACCGGCACGCAGGTCAAGTTTCCCAACAGCGACAACATCCGCCATCAGGTTTATTCCTTTTCCCCGGCCAAGCGTTTCGAGTTGCGACTTTACGAAGGCACCCCCTCGGAACCGCTGTTGTTCGACAAGCCTGGTGTGGTAGTGCTGGGCTGCAACATCCATGACTGGATGGTCGGCTACATCTATGTCACGGACGAACCCTGGTTCGGCGTGACGGACAGCAATGGCCTGCTCAAACTCGATCAGGTGCCAGCCGGACACTACGCTGCCACGCTCTGGCATCCGCAAATTGAAGACATGCAGCCTGTATCGGGCGGTGAATTCGATGTGCCCGCATCGGGCCTCACCCAGCGTTTCAACCTCGCGGTCGAAGTGAAGGCCGAGGATAAACCCGGCAAGCCGGCCCCCGGCGGTTTCGGCGACGCTTTTCACAAGGCCGCACATGAATGAAATTTAGAGCCAGCTTTCAGGCACGCATTGCCGGGGTTCTGATTGTCCTGTTGCTGATTGTCGTGAGTGCGGTCTATCTCGCCGTCAAGGTTGCGACCGACGACGCGGTGCGCACTCAGGCCCAGGCGCAGCTGGAAGTGGGTAGCCGTGTGTTCGAGCGGCTGATTGATCTGCGCGGCAAGCGTCTGCGTGACGCCGTGCAACTGTTGGCGGCCGACTTCGGGTTTCGTGATGCTGTAGCGAGTGCCGATTCATCGACCATTCGATCGGTACTGCTCAACCATGGCAAACGCATCAACGCCAGCGATATGTTCCTGCTGGGCATGGATGGCGTGGTGGTTGCCAGTACCGAGACAGCGGTGCCGGAGGGGTCCAGGTTTGTCTATGACCAGGCGTTGCGCAACGCCAAGCTTGCCGGTCAGTCAGTGCTTATTATTCCGGGTGGCGGAATACCTCATTTGCTGGTGGAAAGTACCGTGCTTGCGCCGTTGCCGATAGGCCGCGTAGTGATGGGCTTCACCATCGACAGTGGCATTGCCGAAGAGCTGCGTTCTCTCAGTGGGCTGGAAGTGTCGTTTCTCACGGTGGAAAACGGCCAGTCCGGGGAACTGATCAGCACCCAGCCGAAAGCCTTGTACGCTGGTCTGATCGAGCTGATGCGCAGTTCCTCTGAAGGGCAGATGCTGCTGACCGAGCAAGCGAACCTCAACTTTCTCAGTCAAACGCTGATGCTGGCCAAAAGCAGCAATGGCGACGACGGACAAGTGATCGCGCTGTTGCAGAGCCCGCTGGACAAGGCTTATCAAGCGTTTGCACCGCTGAATGAAAAGATTTTCTGGATTTCCATGATCGCATTGCTGGCGTCGCTGCTGGGTACGCTGGCGCTGGCCCGCAGCGTGTCGCTGCCGGTGCAGGAGTTGGCTATTGCGGCCAAACGTATTGGCGATGGCGACTATAAAACGCCGGTAACCCTGGTGCGCAGTGACGAATTGGGCATGCTCGCCGACGCGATCAACACCATGCAACAGGGCATCGCCGTGCGCGAAGGGCAGTTGGCTCACAACGCTCTGCATGACAACCTGACCGGCCTGCCCAATCGAGCGTTGGTGATGGAACGTCTTGGCAGTTTGATTGCGGCAAATCGCACGGTCGCTTTGCTGTACCTAGGCATCGAGAACCTGGCCACGATCAACGAAAGTGCGGGTGCCGAAGGCGTTGAGCAACTGTTACGCCAGTTGGGGCAGCGTTTGCAGGGCAATTTGCGGTCTGGCGACACGGTGGCACGGCTGAGTGCCAACGAGTTCTTGCTGTTGCTGGACAACACTGCCAGTGACGGCGCGGTGGGCATGGCCGACGCCGTGCAGCGCTTGCTCAGCGAGCCGCAACGTATCGACAACCATGATCTGATGCTTGAGTGCTGCATAGGCATCACGGTTTATCCGGAACACGGTGATTCGGCTCAGGAACTGGTCAACCGTGCGGCGATTGCACGCAAGGACGCAGCGTTCATTCCCGGTCGCCTGCAGATCTACCAGGACGGACGTGACCTCGCTCACCAGCGTCAGATATGTCTGATCCGCGACCTGCGCAAGGCTCCGCAGACTGGCGAACTGATGCTCCATTACCAACCCAAACTGGATATCCGTCAGGGCTATGTTCGTCAGGCCGAAGCCCTGCTGCGCTGGACTCACCCGCGCTTTGGCAATGTTTCGCCAGCCGAATTCATTGTGCTCGCCGAGCGCACCGGCAGTATCAACCTGCTGACCAACTGGGTTATCGAAGAGGCAATGCGTCAGTTGGCCGAATGGCGCCAGCGCGGTCTGGTGCTGCAGGTATCGGTCAACATTTCCGCCGACGACCTGCTGGGCGACGATCTGGCCGGTTATGTCATGAAACTGCTCAAGCAATACGCGGTGCCTGCCGAACAACTGGTATTCGAGATAACCGAGAGCGCGGTCATGAGCGAGCCGGAGAAAGCCCTGGTGGTTCTGCATCGTCTACGCGACTGCGGTATCAGCCTGTCGGTCGATGACTTCGGCACCGGTTACTCGTCACTGGCCCACTTGAAGCGTCTGCCAGTGCAGGAGTTGAAAATCGACCAGTCTTTCGTGCGCAACCTGGATGAAACCAGCGAAGACGCGGTGATCGTGCGGTCGACCATCGAAATGAGCCATAACCTCGGACTCAAGGTGGTGGCAGAGGGTGTCGAGTACCAACACAGTCTGGACCTGCTCCGGCGTTGGCATTGCGATACGGCCCAGGGTTACCTGATCAGTCGGCCGCTGACGGCGTCAGCATTCGAGGCATGGATTGCTACGTATCAGGCATCACCCAGTCTTATGGTGAATTAATCCATGTCCTACAAGACATCATTACTGTTGGGTTATCTTTTGGCGGGTGTGGCAGGGGTTGCCCCGACGCTCGCGCTGGGCGACAACGGCCGACTTATCGCCACGGGTGGCGCAACCAGTATTGAGGGCAGTGCCGGTGGCGGTATCACCCCATGGGCGGTGATCACCGGTTACAGCGAGCAAGGCGAGTGGGGGGCGACAGCCTTCGCCACGCACATCAATCTGCCGGACTACAACCTTGATGTGGCAGGCCTCGCCGTCGCCTATGGCAACCGCGTCGAGTTTTCCTATGCTCACCAACGTTTCGATATCAGCAACCTGCAGCACAGGCTCAGCCTGCCGGACGACAACCTCAGCCAGGACGTGTTCGGCGTCAAAGTGCGCCTGTTCGGCGACCTGATCTATGAAAGCCTGCCGCAGGTTTCCTTAGGCGTGCAGTACAAGCATCAGAACGATTTCCTGATCCCCAGTCTGGTGGGGGCCAAGCGTGATTCGGATGTCGAAGGGTATCTGACGGCCAGTCGGCTGTTCATGGGCGCGGCGTTTGGCTACAACGTCGTGGTCAACGGTGGCATGCGTTATAGCCGCGCCAACGAAACCGGTCTGCTCGGGTTTGGCGGGGACCGGCGTGACAGTCGCAGTATGCTCAAGGAGGGCTCGGTTGCGGTGCTGTTCAATCCGCGCTGGGCGCTCGGCGTCGAATATCGCGAAAAGCCGGATAATCTTTCGTTTGCTGGCGAAAGCGATTGGGCAGATGTGTTTCTCGGTTATTTCCCCAACAAGCATCTGTCCGTTGTATTGGCCTACGCCCGTCTGGGCGAAATCGCCACGCTGGATAACCAGAACGGCACTTATCTGTCTGTGCAGGGGAGTTTCTGATGAGACGCTTGCTGATCTGTCTGATGCTGACGGTACTGGCCGGTTGCGCCCAACAGCAACAGCCCCCCAAGGATGACAGTCTTTATCGAGACCTTGGCCAGCGTGCCGGCATCCAGCGCATCGTCGAAGGCATGCTCATGAACGTGGCCAGGGATGACCGGATTGTCGAGCGCTTCAAGAAAGTCGACATCGTGCGTCTGCGCGACAAACTGGTCGAGCAACTCTGTGTCGAAGCGGGCGGCCCGTGCCGCTACACCGGTGACAGCATGGCCGAGTCGCACAAGGGCCAGAACCTTACCCCCAGCGATTTCAACGCGCTGGTTGAAAACCTGATCGCAGCGATGGACACCGAGAACGTCCCGGTTCCGGTCCAGAACCGTTTGATCGCCCGGTTGGCGCCAATGCGTAGCGACGTGGTTGGCAAGTAATCTTTAAATGCACTCTGACTATCGTGCCAACGCTCCGCGTCCAGAACGGCGTTCCCACGCTGGAGCGTGCGGAACGATAATCTTCAGGGAGAGCGCTTACGCGAGAACACTATCGTGCCAATGCTCCGCGTTGGCATGCCGTTGGTGATGCTCAGCGTCACAAATCGCCGTCGCGCCGCGCGCTCCGGATTGGACGCCGAGCATCCAGAACAGAGTTCCCACGCTGTAGCGTGCGGAACGATAATCTTCAGGGAGAGCACTTGCGCGAGAACACTATCGTGCCAATGCTCCGCGTTGGCATGCCGTTCGTGACGCTCCGCGTCACAAATCGACGCCGCGCCGCGTGTTCAGGATCGGACACAGAGCGTCCAGAACTGCGTTGCCACGCTGGAGCGTGGTAACGATAGTCTCTGTCGCGTTAACTCCAACTTTGCCCCATCTCAACTCAACCGCGTCAGGTACCCCGGCACTTCCTGCTCCGGCAGTACCGACAGCACTTTCAGGCGCTGGAGCATGCGCTGCCGTGCGCGTTGCAGGTGCTCCTTGAGGTTCAAGGCCGCGGCGTCGAAAGCACCGTGCAGCAGCAACTCAATGATCAGCCGGTGCTCGGCCAGCATCGCTTCATCCGCGCCAATTTCCAGCAACCGGTAGAAAATCCGGTTGATGATCATCGGGCTCTGCGCCTGACTGATCAGAGTAGCGATCTTGCGGTTTTGCAGGCCGCTCAGACACTGCTGATGCAGGTCGTCCTCAAGGCGCTCTATTTCCTCCAGGCTGCACTGTTCGGCATTTTGCGCTTGAATGACTCTGGCCAGCATGGCCTCCAGAGTTTCGCGACTCAGCTGCGGCGCGGTCTGGCGCAGGGCTTCGGGCTCAAGGCAGGCGCGCAGTTCGTAGTCTTCGGTGATTTCCCGGGCCGTCAACGGCCCCGCCAGCCATTGCGAGTAAGGCTCTTTTTCCACCAGGCCGCGATCCCGCAGACGCATCAGCGCCTCACGAACCACTGCGCGGCTCACTCCGTAGTGCTGCGCGGCGCTTTGTTCATCCAGCCGATAATGACCAAAGGCGATACAGGCCGACAGCGCCGCGCCGATCTCGTCATGAATACGTTCGCCGAGTGGGCGGGTGTCGACCAGCTCTTCGCTGCTGTCCAGCCCGAACTGCTTGTGGCTCAGGCTTAACCGCAACGGCTCGACTTCCCCGGCGTCAGGATTGACCAGGTAACCCCGGCCATCGAAACGGCTGATCAAGCCTTCTTCATGCAGCAGATTGAGCGCCTTGCGCACCGGCACCCGGCTGGTGCCGAACAGTTCTGCCAACGGTGCTTCAAGCAGCACCAGTCCATTGGCAGCCGCACCCGAGACGATTGCGTTACGCAACACCTCACGGATCGTGGCGTAACGCGACGCGGTGCGCGTGTCCTCTTCTGACATCGGTTTCATACACTTCTGGCGGTTGACGGGCAATTCTCGCACAGATGCGCCGTTGTCACCCTGGGCCACGTCCTGATGCTCGCTCATGGGGCCACCGTTACTTTTTTGCACTGAAATGTACCTTTTGTAAAAGATACATTATTTCTTTATGACGATCCTGTTCGCCCACGACGCCTTATCGCAACTGATTGATGCCTTTGCAGAAAGGTTTCTAGCACGGCGTTTCCAGCGCGAAAGGGCCGTCAGCTTGATCGGGTCAGGGCGTCGCGACATGCAGATTGGCATGGAATCTGCCTTTGTTAAATGTACATTTTATTAATAAGTACATTTTTGAGGGTGTGATGTCCATGACCGATACCGGGAGTCACAGCGTTACCGGTGATGCCTGCGCACTGGCCGAGGATTTTGCCCAAGGGCGCAGTGACCCTGTGCAGGCTCTGGACAAGGCGCTGCAACAGGCGGCACGCGCCGATCATGTGTTCATTTCCATGAGTATCGAACGGGCACGCAGGGAAGCCGAAGCGTCTGCGGCCCGCTGGCAGCAAGGGCAGCCATTGAGCCCCTTCGACGGCGTGCCCATCGCCTGGAAGGATCTTTTCGACGTGGCAGGCAGCGTCACAACCGCCGGTGCTGCGGTGCGCAACAACCTGTCCCCCGCGCTGCTGGATGCGCCGAGTGTCGGGCTGCTGGCACGGTCCGGGATGGTCAGCCTGGGCAAGACCAATCTCAGTGAATTCGCTTATTCAGGGCTGGGCCTGAACCCGCATTTCGGTACGCCGATCAACCCCAACAGCGACGGCTCGCCACGTATTCCTGGCGGTTCGTCTTCGGGTTCGGCAGTCGCCGTCGCCAACAGAACCGTACCGATCGCCATGGGCACCGATACCGCCGGTTCTATTCGTGTGCCGGCAGCGCTCAACGGTCTGGTGGGGTTTCGCAGCACCAGCCGCCGCTATAGCCGCGACGGCGTTTTCCCGCTGGCGCTGACGCTGGACAGCTTCGGGCCACTGACCCGCAGTGTGCGCGACGCTCTAGTGATCGATGATCTGCTCTGTGCGCGCAGCAAACCTTCATCGTTGATACCACGCAGCCTGGCCGGTCAACGTTTCCTGCTCGATCAGGCGGTGCTGGAAGACGAACGAGTCACGCCGGCCGTTCGCGACAACCTGTTGCGTGCTGTTGAAGCCTTGCGTGCAAGCGGTGCGCTGATCGAGGTCAAGCCTTGCCAGGCATTTCAGGCCACGTTGCTGTTAACCCAGCAACAGGGCTGGCTTGGTGCAGCCGAGGCATTCGCGCTGCATCAGCCGTTGCTCGACAGCGACGCCGCCAGCCAGCTCGACCCCAGAGTGCGCAAGCGTCTGGAGGCCGCACGGCATATGCCCGCCAGCCTGCTGGTCAATCTGTACGCCGCGCGCGAACGTTTGCAGGAGCAATTGACCCTCGAACTCGATGGCGCGCTGCTGATTACTCCAACTGTTGCTCATGTAGCGCCGCCGCTCGTGCCCCTGTTGAACGACGAAGAGCTGTTCATTCAAACCAACCTCGCCACGCTGCGCCTGACCATGCCAGGCAGCCTGCTGAACATGCCCGGCGTGTCGCTGCCCAGCGGCAGTGATGCCTCGGGCCTGCCCACCGCAGTGTTGCTTAGCGCTCCGGCGGGGGAAGACGCACGGTTGCTACGCGCAGCTCTGGCCGTGGAAGCACTGATCGCAGCCCCTTGAACAACCTGTGAATTTTGAAACCGGCCCGCGTGCGGTACATCGCGAAGCCGTTCTGATTAACCCGTGGGAGAACAAAGATGGCCAAAGAAATTCTGTGTGCGTTTGGTGTGGATGTAGATGCGGTAGCGGGCTGGCTGGGCTCCTATGGCGGCGAGGATTCGCCGGACGACATTTCCCGCGGCCTGTTCGCCGGTGAAGTCGGCGCTCCGCGTCTGCTCAAGCTGTTCGAGCGTTACGGTCTGCGCACCACCTGGTTCATTCCGGGGCACTCCATGGAGACCTTCCCCGAGCAGATGAAAGCCGTGGCGGATGCCGGGCATGAAATCGGTGTGCATGGTTACAGCCATGAAAACCCGATTGCGATGACCCCGGAGCAAGAGGAGATCGTCCTCGACAAGTCCATCGACCTGATCACGCAAATGACCGGCAAACGCCCGACCGGCTATGTCGCGCCATGGTGGGAGTTCAGCAACGTCACCAACGAGCTGCTGCTTAAGAAAGGCATCAAGTACGACCACAGCCTGATGCACAACGACTTCCACCCTTACTACGTTCGGGTGGGCGACAAGTGGACCAAAATCGATTACAGCCAGCATCCGGATACCTGGATGAAGCCGCTGGTACGTGGCGAAGAAACCGATCTGGTGGAAATTCCGGCCAACTGGTACCTGGACGATCTGCCGCCAATGATGTTCATCAAGAAGGCACCGAACAGCCACGGTTTCGTCAACCCTCGGCACCTGGAAGAAATGTGGCGCGACCAGTTCGACTGGGTCTATCGCGAACACGAACACGCTGTATTCACCATGACCATTCACCCGGACGTGTCTGGTCGCCCGCAAGTGCTGCTGATGCTGGAGCGCTTGATCGAGCACATTCAAAGCCATGCAGGCGTCAAGTTCGTCACTTTCGACGAGATTGCCGACGACTTCGTGCGTCGTAACCCCCGTACCCGTTGATACATTGCCCTGTCCGAGGCGTCACTCATGTCCATTTACAACAAGCTCGACCTGACCGGCTGGAAACCTGAGCAATTGACTCCGGAGCAAGTACGGTTCGCCACATGGATTGCGTTTTTCGCGTGGGTGTTTGCGGTATATGACTTCATTCTGTTTGGCACGCTGTTACCGGAAATCGGTCGGCACTTCAGCTGGAGTGAGGTCGAACAGGCCGAAATTGCGACCTGGGTCGCGGTCGGCACAGCGGTGGTGGCACTGGCCATCGGTCCGCTGGTAGATCGCCTGGGACGGCGCGTGGGTATCATTTTCACCGTGAGCGGTTCGGCGATCTGCTCGGCGCTCACGGCCATCGGCGGATCATGGGGCAAGTCGCCACTGATCCTGATTCGTGCGCTGGGCGGTCTGGGTTATGCCGAAGAAACGGTCAACGCGACCTACCTGAGCGAAATCTACGCGGCATCCGACGACCCGCGTCTGGCCAAGCGCCGTGGCTTCATCTACAGCCTGGTGCAGGGCGGCTGGCCGGTCGGCGCTTTGATCGCAGCAGGGCTGACCGCCGTGCTGCTGCCGATCATTGGCTGGCAGGGTTGCTTCGTGTTCGCGGCCATCCCGGCCATCGTCATCGCGATCCTGGCGCGCAAGCTCAAAGAGAGCCCGCAGTTTCAGATCCATCAACGTATTACTCAGTTGCGCAAGAAGGGCGACGTGAGCCAGGCACAGGCTGTGGCGCAAACCTACGGGGTCGATTACGACGAGCACAGCAAGGCCGGTATCGGCGCGGCCTTCCGCGGTTCTTCGTGCCGCGCCACGCTGGTGATCGGTGCTGCGATCCTGCTCAACTGGGCGGCGATTCAGGTGTTCAGTGTGCTGGGCACAACGGTGATCGTCAGCGTTCACCACATCTCGTTCGAGAACTCGCTGATCATTCTGGTGCTGTCCAACCTGGTGGGTTATTGCGGTTACCTGTGTCACGGCTGGATGGGCGACCGAATCGGTCGTCGTAACGTGATCGGTCTTGGCTGGATGCTGGGTGGTCTGGCGTTCGCCGGCATGCTCTACGGGCCTAGCAACATGGTGACGGTCGTTGGCTTGTACAGCCTTGGGCTGTTCTTTCTGATCGGCCCTTACTCGGCGGCCTTGTTCTTCATCAGCGAAAGCTTCCCGACCAGCATTCGTGCAACGGGCGGCGCAATCATCCACGCCATGGGCCCGCTCGGTGCTGTGGTCGCAGGCTTCGGTGCCACGTCGGTATTGAGTGCAGGCGGAGACTGGCAGATCTCGGCGTTGTATTTCGGCGCGCTGCCTTGCTTCCTGTCGGGTGCACTGATGTTTGCGGCCAGGCATGTGCGACCTGAAACCGTGAAATGAGGAGCAACACATGATTCGTAAAGTTGCAGTAGTAACCGGTGCCGCCAGCGGCATCGGCCAGGCACTGGCAGTGGCTTTTGCCCGGCACGGTGTGGCGGTGGCAGGCGGATTCTATCCGGCTGACCCGCATGATCCGAATGAAACCCGCAGGCTGGTGGAGGCGGCGGGTGGCGAATGCCTGATGCTGCCGCTGGACGTGACCAGCACCGATTCGGTCGACGATCTGGCTGCGGCTGCGATCAAGGCCTATGGCCGAATCGATTACGCAGTGGCCAATGCCGGACTGTTGCGTCGTGCGCCCTTGCTGGAAATGACCGACGAACGCTGGGACGAAATGCTCGACGTGGACCTGACCGGGGTGATGCGTACTTTCCGCGCCGCCGCCCGGCATATGGGCGAGGGCGGTTCGCTGGTGGCGATCTCATCGATTGCCGGTGGTGTCTACGGCTGGCAGGACCATTCCCATTACGCCGCCGCCAAGGCGGGTGTGCCAGGGCTGTGTCGCTCGCTGGCAGTGGAACTGGCGCCCAAGGGCATCCGCTGCAATGCGGTGATTCCCGGTTTGATCGAAACGCCACAGTTGCTGGACAGCAAGAACTCGCTGGGCCCTGAGGGGCTGGCGCAGGCGGCCAAGGCCATTCCGCTGGGTAGAGTAGGCCGAGCGGACGAAGTCGCTGCGCTGGTACGTTTTCTGTGCAGCGACGAAGCCAGTTACCTGACCGGGCAAAGCATCGTGATCGACGGCGGCCTGACCGTGCGCTGGCCGGGGTAGATCGCGCAAATTCAACCAAGGAACCCGACCCATGCAACAGCTCAAACAAAAACGTGCGGTGATCACCGGTGCAGGCAGCGGCATTGGTGCTGCCATCGCGCTTGCCTACGCGAGTGAAGGTGCGCATCTGGTGCTGGGCGATCGTGATCCGGTCACTCTGGACAAGGTTGCCGAACACTGCCGTCAGCTCGGCGCGCAGGTGCACGAATGCGTGGTCGACGTCGGCAGCGTCGAGGGGGCGCAGGCCAGTGTCGATGCCTGTGTCGAGCATTTTGGCGGCATCGACATTCTGGTCAATAACGCCGGCATGCTGACCCAGGCACGTTGCGTCGACCTGAGCATCCAGATGTGGAATGACATGCTGCGCGTCGACCTGACCAGCGTATTTGTGGCCAGCCAGCGCGCCTTGCCGCACATGATTGCCCAGCGTTGGGGACGCATCATCAATGTTGCCTCGCAACTGGGCATCAAAGGCGGTGCCGAGTTGACCCATTACGCTGCTGCCAAGGCCGGGGTGATCGGTTTCAGCAAATCCCTTGCGCTGGAAGTCGCCAAGGACAACGTGCTGGTCAATGCCATCGCTCCCGGCCCTATCGAAACACCGCTGGTCGCCGGGATCAGCAGCGTGTGGAAAACCGCCAAGGCTGCCGAGTTGCCGCTGGGGCGTTTCGGTCTGGCCGAGGAAGTTGCGCCGGTGGCGGTGCTCTTGGCCAGCGAGCCGGGTGGCAACCTGTTCGTCGGCCAGACGCTAGGCCCCAATTCCGGCGACGTCATGCCATGAGCAAACTGCTGGAGAACACCTGATGTGTGGATTGTGCGGGCTGTTGGGTGAAGATGTGCACTGGAGCGACCCACTGGCTGCCGAACTGCCCTGGCGGCGTGAGCGTTTGCGGCGTATTGCCGCGATCAACAAGGTGGTGGCTCCTTTTCGCCTTAAGGTCGAGGACTTTCAGGGCGTTTCCTACCTTCTGCTGGGGGCCACCGGCAAGCAGGAACTGGCGACCGGCCTGGAGCAGCTCTGGCAGAAAGCCGAGTTACTGATTGGTCGCCCGCTCGACCCGCTGGATTCCCGTTTGCTCGACCATCTGCAGAGGTCATCATGAGCCTTGCTCTCAATGTGATTACCGGCTTTCTCGGCAGCGGCAAGACCACGTTGCTCAAACGCCTGCTGGCCGATGAAGACATGGGCGAAACTGCGCTGTTGATCAACGAATTCGGCGATGTCGGTATCGATCATCTGCTGGTTGAAGAGGTTGCTCCGGATACCGTTCTGCTGCCCAGCGGTTGTGTCTGCTGCACCGTCAGGGGGGAGCTGAAAGATGCGTTGCTCGGCCTTCTGGAGCGACGTAATCGTGGCGAGATTCCAGCGTTTCGCCGGGTGATCCTGGAGACCACCGGCCTTGCGGATCCCGCACCGATTCTCACCACGCTGAGCAATGATCCGCAACTGCGCGGGCGTTTTCATATCGGCCTGATCGTCACGTTGGTGGACGCCTGCCACGCAACACTGCAAGAGCGTCTGCATCCGGAATGGCTGGCTCAGATCGCGGCGGCGGACCGGCTGTTGTTGAGCAAGACCGATCTGGTCGATCAGCCCGCACTGGATGCGCTTCGTCAGCACCTGCAAGCGCTGAATTTCTCTGCACCGCTGCGGGATACTGCGCAGATCCACAGTGGCGATCAACTGTTGCTGGGCGAGGGCATGCGCAGCGACGAACCGGCCGCTGAAGTGACGCGTTGGCAACTGCATCGGGTGCTGTCGACTTCCGCGCGGCATGGTGATGCGCAGGTCTGTTGCCTGACGTTCGAGCGGCCTTTGGACTGGGTCGGTTTCGGGGTGTGGCTGTCGATGCTGTTAAGATGCCACGGTGACCGAATCCTCCGTGTCAAAGGACTGCTCAACGTGAACGACAACCAGGCTCCCATCGTGATTCATGGTGTGCAGCATTGCCTGCATGCGCCGGTGCATCTTGCAGCCTGGCCAGGAGAGGATCGTACTTCCCGGCTGGTGTTCATCCTGCGCGGTCTTGATCCCGAGTTGCTGCGTCGTTCATTCGAAGTGTTTTCCAGCAGCTTCGCGCCATCACTCAGCGAGTCTGCGGCATGACCATTACCTTGCGTGTGCTGGGTACGTCCGTGACCTTGCTGGAGTCCTTGCGTGAGCGGGCCGAGCAGGAACTGGGCATCAAGCTGATCTATCAGATCCATGACGTGCAGACCACGCAACGCATCGCGGTCATGCAGCCCGACAGCTACGACCTTTACGATCAGTGGTTTCATAACGTTGATTTCGTCTGGCCTGCGCGGGCCATTCAACCCATCGACACGCGGCGCATCGCGCTTTGGCACGAAATCAACGACCTGCCCAAACAGGGGCGACTAAGACCCACCGATCAACCGGGCAGCGGCAGTGTGCCCAGCGAACGTCTGTTCGTGCAGCACGATGGCAGCCTGGGCAGTGCGGTGACTGAGCGCATCAGTATGTTGCCGCTGACTCACAACGCCGACAGTTTCGCCTATCGCCCCGAGCGTTTGCCGGATGGGCTGAGTCCTGCTGACGAAAGTTGGGGCTGGTTGCTCGACCCTGTGTGGGGTGGGCGCATCGCCTTGCAGAGCGACGCTGCTATCGGCGCACTGGATGCCGCATTGGCTGTGCAGGGCGCTGGGCTGGTGGCGTTCAAGGACATCGGCAACATGAGCATCGAAGAAATCGACGTGTTGGCCGACGTGCTGGTGCGCAAACAGCAGCAAGGGCATTTTGGCGCGTTCTGGTCAGACGACGAAGAAGCCGCCGAACTGATGCTCAGCCCGACCATCGACATTCAGAGCCTCTGGTCACCGACCCTGGTCAGGTTGCACCGCGCGGGTGTGAAGTACCGCGTGGCAGTGCCCAAAGAGGGTTATCGCGGCTGGTTCGGCGGGCTGTCTTTATCGCGCCACGCCAAAGGCCCGGTGCTGGATGCAGCCTACGCCTACCTGAACTGGTGGCTGTCCGGCTGGCCGGGCGCAGTGATGGCGCGGCAGGGGTATTACATCGGCAATCCGGCGCGCAGTCGTGATCATCTGAGTGCCGCAGAATGGGATTACTGGTACGCCGGTCTGCCCGCCCGCGAGCAACTGCTCGGCAGCGACGGCCTGCCACTGATCGACGCCGGAGAGATCCGCGACGGCGGTTCCTACGAGGAACGCATGGGCCACATTGCAGTGTGGAACTCGGTCATGAACGAACACAACTACCTGGTCCGCCGCTGGAACGATATCCTGCGCGCCAGTGGCAAAAGCAGCGCCAAAGCGCGTTAGGCACGCATTCAAAAGCTGACGCAGAGCGTCCAGAACGGCATTCCCACGCTGGAGTGGTATGCCCCCCGAAGGTTGGACAATTATCCACTTACGCTGCCTTGGCGGCCTGCATCCTGAATTCCACAGGACTCA